>NZ_BAFQ01000053.1 GCF_000308375.1 Nocardia aobensis NBRC 100429
CCCGAGTTTGTGGCCATCGACGTCCTTGTGCACCTTGCATGTTCGGTCACGGAATCGCGTACGGTTCCCCGGAAAGTTTGGGGTTGTTTTGGGATGGGCAGAGTCTGTGCCACGCTCGCGTCCGCAATCCAATTCGGTGTTTAGTTCCATCAGGTCCGGTGCATTTGGGGCTGACCCTCGGCAGGACTTGCCGCGGGACTGCCGCCGCCACCGAATCCTGCGGTGGCGGGCCGTCCCGGACAGCTGTGTAGATGCTGATCCAGTGGGTGTGAGGCTCCGGGGGATCGGTTTCCGCGCACCGCCTGGCTACACCGGTGAATCACGACACCTCAATCGGCGAACGCATACATCGACTGCGCCTGGAAGATGTCGGTATCGAGCAAGTTCGGCACCAGCCATCGCAACAGTGCCAAGTCACCTCTGCTGCAAGCCTATTGGGGCTGTCGGCCCTGGGGGCCGGTTAGCTCTGCAGTCGTGAGCCGGATTAGCCGGAACCTCACTCATAGGAGGCAGCGGGCCGTGACGGTGATAGAGCCAACCGTCATTCGTCACTGCCTGAGGTTCGCTGATGGCGCCCGAAAACAGCGACCGGATCTGCGGTGCGAGCCAATGATAGGCAAGGCTGCGGCCGCTGCGGTCGAGGCCGCCGGACGCCGAAGCCCGGCGCCGACGACTGCTCTATGGCAGGTGCCTCGATAGAGAGCTTCGGGGAGGGTTCGATCCGGTGGGTGCTGAGCGGCTCTCACCTGGGCTTTCGCCGGATCGTCCAAGTCGTCGATCGAAGTTGTCCAGGTTGCGCAGATCCTGGACTGTGGTCGGTGACACATTCTTGCCTTCACAGTGATTCGCTCCACAGAGTCAGGAATGTTCATGACCAGTAGCTCGACCCGCGAGGCGGGTAGCGCGCTGCACGCGCCACAGCTGATCGCGAATTGTCAGATGCTGTATCTGGTGTGGATTCCGGAGGATCCGCACGCCGTGGCGAAGTTGGTGCCCGAGGGGCTGACCCCGCGCGCGGACAGCGCCTGCTACATCAATCAGTACATCGTCAACGACCCGATGCAGACGTCCAACGGCGCCGCGGCGGCCGACGCGTTCGGCGCGTACTCGCTGACCTATCTCGGCGCGGATCTCGCCGGACTCGATACCGAGGCGGGCGTGCCGGCGCGGTGGTGGACGCACTATTTCAACAGCTCCGAAGCCATGAATCGGTATGCCGCCGAACGCGGCGTACCGACCGGGCCGGGGCGCACCGAACTCGAGATCGAGTCCGGAAAGGTCGTCGCAACAACGTATCTCGACAACAAGCCGACCATCCGGACGACGGCCACGATCGACGATTCGCCGACCACTCGATCGACCGGGCAGCTGCGCTACATCACCCGTGACGCGGAGGGGTTCGTCAGCGGCCGCTACCCGTTCGTAGCCGAGATGGCCGGCGGTTTCACGGTCGAGTCGCTCGAATTCCTCGATCCCGGCCACGACGTGTACGCGCTGCGCCCCGCCGATCCGCTCACCGTGACCTTCGGCTTCTACTCACCCGACATCACCTTCTGCTATCCGGGCGGCGAGGGACCGCTCGGCAGCACGCACGGCAGCTGAACGTCTGCGCCCACAGCCCCTGAAAGAACTCGACGAGGAGAAAGACCGATATGGCACTGCTCGACCGAAGCGCCTGGTACGACCTTGCGCGCACCACCGAATGGACGCCCACCTACATCTCGGCCGATGAGCTGTTTCCGCCGGAAATGAGTGGTGGCGAGGGCATTCCGGATGAGGCGTGGTCCACCTATGACGAGCCCTACAAGGTCACCTACCGCGAGTATGTCGACGTCCAGCGGCAGAAGGACGCGGGCGCGTACTCGGTCAAGGCGGCGCTGGAACGCAACGATCTGTACAACAAAGCCGACGCCGGCTGGATCTCCATCCTGAAGGAGCACTACGCCGCGGTCGCTCTCGTGGAATACGGTGCGGCACTGCAGGAATCGCGCTTCGTCCGGTGGTCGAAGGCGCCCGGCATGCGGAATATGGCGACCTTCGGGATGCTCGACGAGATGCGGCACGGGCAGATTCAGCTGTACTTCCCGCACGAATACATCAACAAGGATCGACAGTTCGACTGGTCGCATCGCACGATGTGGACCAACAACTGGGTCGCGCTGGGCGCCCGCCACTATTTCGACGACATCATGATGACCCGCGACGCGGTGGCCACCTCGATCTACGCCAATTTCGCGTTCGAGACCGGGTTCACCAATCTGCAGTTCATCGGTCTGTCGGGTGATGCGGCCAATGCCGGGGATTACACCTTCTCCAAGCTGATTCAGAGCATCCAATCCGATGAGGCGCGGCACGCGCAGCTGGGTACGCCGCTGTTGCAGATGCTGATCGAGCACGGGCAGGTCGAGAAGGCGCAGAACCATATCGACGTCTCGTTCTGGCGCTCGTATCGGCTGTTCACCATCCTGTCCGGCATTCCGATGGATTACTACGTTCCGCTGGATGTGCGGGAGAGCTCGTTCAAGGAGTTCATGCAGGAGTGGATCGTCACCCAGTTCATCAAGTCGATCGAGGATCTCGGCTTGCGCAAGCCTTGGTACTGGGACATTTTCATGCGTGATCTCGACGAGCATCACCACGGCCAGCATCTGGGCACCTACTCCTGGCGGCCGACGCTGTGGTGGCATCCGGCCGCCGGCGTGAGCCCGGAGGAGCGCGACTGGCTCGAGGAGAAGTATCCCGGCTGGAACGACACTTTCGGCAAGGTGTGGGACGTCATGATCGACAACTTCGCCAACGGCCGCAACGACAAGACCATCCCCGGCACCCTGCCGATCACCTGTAATGTCTCCCAGCTGCCGATCGTGGGCACGCCCGGCAAGAGCCTGCACGACACCACGTTGGTGCACGAAGGGCGCAAGTACCACTTCGCCTCCGAAGTGGACAAGTGGATCTTCCAGCAGGATCCCGAGCGCTACAAGCATCACCGCAGCCTGATCGACCGCTTCCTCGGCGGGGAGATCCAGCCCGCGAACCTCGAGGGCGTTCTCGAATACATGGGTCTCGGCGTGGTCAGCGCGGGCGGCGACGACGCCCACAACTACGCGTGGGTGGACCGCTACCGCAACAGCCTGGTCACGGCCGGCTGAACCTCGAAAAGTCCAGGAGGCTTTGCCATGTCAGTGTTTCCGATCTCCTCGAAATTCGAAGGCGATTTCGTTCTGAAGCTGGTCGCGGTCGACACCGAGAACACCGTCGACCAGGTCGCCGCCGCGGCCGCCGAACATTCCGTCGGCATCCACGTGCCCGATCAGCCCGGGAAGGTCATCCGAGCCCGCGCGGAGGGCGCCGACCTGCCCTATCCCCGGGATATGAAGCTCGCCGATACCGGGCTCGAGCCGACCGACACCATCGAGTTCTACTTCAGCGAGGTTTAGATGAGCGACGAATCCAGCACCGCGACAACGATTTCCGACCCGGTCGGACCCGTGGTCCAGGCGGGGGAGATCGCCGAGGCTGTAGCCGAGGCCGCTCGCATCGACAATGACGGCAAACGGGTCGATGTCCGCAATCGGGGCTCCTATGTGCGGATCGAGGTCGACGGCGGCGAATGCGTGCTGCACCGGACGACGATCGAGGAGCAGCTCGGGCGCCCGTTCCAGATGCGTGAACTCGAGGTGAGCATGCCGTCGTTCGTCGGCCGCATCGAGACCGGAACCGAAACGGTTCGCTTCTACCTCGCCAACTTCGCCACCAGCACAAAGGAATCCGCATGACCACATCGCTTCGCCCGCTGAAGACCTGGAGTCATCTGGCCGCCCGGCGCCGTCGGCCCAGCGAGTACGAGATCGTGTCGACGAATCTGCATTGGCACCTGCGGGACAAGGAACAGCCCTGGGATGTCGCGCACGAGGGCTACATGGCCGACTGGTACCGGCGCTACCGCAATGGCAGCCCGATCCAGCACGACGATTGGGATTCCTTCCGCGATCCGGATGAGCTGGTATATCGCTCCTACAACATCCTGCAGGACGGCCAGGAGAACTACATCGAAGGACTGCTGGACCAGCACAACGAGGAAGAGCACGACAAGAGCCTGGATTCGGAGTGGGTCGCCAGTCTGGGCCGGCTGTACGCCCCGGGCCGGTATCTGCTGCACACCGCGCAGATGACCAGCGCCTACCTCGTGCATATGGCGCCGGCGAGCACGATCAGCAACTGCGCCGCGTTCCAGGCCGCCGACCAGCTGCGGTGGTTGTCGCATACCGCCTACCGCACAGCCGAATTGGCGCAGTCGCATCCCTCGTTCGGTCTGGGCACCGCCGAGCGCGCGCTGTGGGAGGAGTTGCCCGCCTGGCAGCGATTCCGGGAGTTGATGGAATGTGTTCTGGCAACCCGTGATTGGGCGGAATCGTTCGTCGCGTTGAACCTGGTCGCCAAGCCCGCCATCGATGAAGCGTTCTACCGTCAGCAGGCCATCAGCGCACGCCGCCATGGCGATACCCTGTTCGCGCTGCTCGCCGAGGCGGCGTTGCGCGACAGCGAACGTTCGCGGCGCTGGTCGGTCGAGCTGGTGCGGATGATGGCCGCCAATCCGGAGAACGTGCCCGTCATCCGGAAATGGCTGGATCGGTGGGCTCCGCTGGCCGATGCCGCCATCGACTCCTTCTGTGCGGAACTGCCCGACAATCCCGAGGCGACGGAGGCGGCGATCAGGGCCACGCGCGCCTTCCGCAACCAGCTGCCGCTCGGAGGCTGATATGCGACGCTCGGAGACGACCGGCGCGCCCCTGGCTCCGGCAACCTTGCCGCAGGTCGATGCGACGGTAACGGTGCGGACCACCGACGGCCATCGCTTCGAGTGCCCGGAGGGCGACACGCTGCTGCGTGCGGCCCTCCGGGGCGGGATCCCCGCGACCTACGAATGCAACAGCGGCGGCTGCGGCAGCTGCAAGTTCGTGCTGCGGGACGGGCAGGTCGACCAGATCAACCCGCAGGCACCGGGACTCAGCGATCGCGATCGGCGCAAGGGCAAAATGCTTGCTTGCCAGTCGATCCCGCGCACCGACTGCACGGTCGCGCTGACTTGTGACCAGGCGTGGCCACCCGCGCGGACGCGTCCGAACCGATTCGGCGCCACGGTGATCGGGCGTCGTGAACTGACCCACGACATGGTCGAGCTCACCCTCGAGGGCGATCGGCCGGCGGAATTCCTTCCGGGGCAATACGCCATGCTGAGCCACGACGGCATCTGCGCCGACACCTTGTCGCCGCAGCGGCCCGCCGAGCGTGCGTACTCGATGTCGAATCTGCCGAATCCCGAGGGCCGGTGGCAGTTTCAGATCAAGCGCGTGCCCGGCGGTGCGGTATCACCGCACCTGGTGGAGGAACTGCGGGTCGGCGATGACGTCCGGGTGGACGGTCCGTTCGGGCACGCGCATCTGCAGCCGACCGAACGCGATGTCGTATGCATCGCCGGCGGCTCGGGACTGGCGCCGATGGTCTCGGTCGCGCGCGGACTGGCCGCTCGTGCCGACGCCGATCGGCGGCAGCTGCACTTCTTCTATGGCGGACGACGCGAAGCGGATATGTGCGCGCGCCCATTCGTGGACGAGATCGCACCGCGACTGCGGAATACGGCTCTCTCCGAGGCGATTTCCGAACAACCAGCCGCCGGGTGGACCGGCGCTCGCGGATTCGTCCACGAAGTCCTCGCCGCCTACGACCTGCCGGATCTGTCCGATCACGAGATCTATGTCGCGGGCCCGGCGGTGATGACCGACGCGGTGGTCCGGCTGCTGATCCTGGATCGGCAGGTCCCCGCCGAACGTGTTCATTTCGACCGATTCTTCTGAGGAACAATCCATGGCATTCGAACTCGTCACGACATTCGACGACCTGTGGGAGGGCGATATGGAGTCCTTCACCGTCGGCGATCAAGAGATCCTCGTCGCCCACCTGGAGGGTGGGGAAGTCATTGCCACCCAAGCGATCTGCCCACACCAGCAGATCGAACTGGTAGAAGGTGAGCTGCGGGGCAAGACGTTGACCTGCAAGGCGCACCTGTGGCAATTCGACCTGCCGAGCTGCCAGGGAATCAACCCGGGTCACGCCGAGCTGGCGAAATTCCCGGTGAAGATCGACGGAGACGACATCTACATCGATCCCACCGGCGACACACCGAAGATCGCCCATTCCTGAGCCGGAGGAACATATGCCTTTCATTCGCATCGACTGGTTCCCGGGGCGAACCCTCGAGCAGAAACGCGAGATGGTCGCGACGCTGACGCCCGAAATCGCCCGCATCGCGAAATGTAAACCCGAGACCATCCAATTCATCTTCACCGATGTCACTCGCGAGGACTGGGGCCGCAACGGCCGGCTTTTCTGCGACCACTACGAATACGAAAACGACCCCGAATAGCGAGGAAATATCATGGTTACGCTCAATTCAGATATGGGCGAGTCCTTCGGAATCCATTCCTTCGGCAACGACGACGAACTCGTGAGCCTCATCGATACCGCCAACGTCGCCTGCGGATTCCATGCCGGCGATCCGTCCGGCATCCATGAGACCGTGGCGAAGGCGCTGGCCGGCGGTGTCTCCGTCGGCGCCCACCCGGGCCTGCCCGACCTCGTCGGTTTCGGCCGGCGGGAAATGAAGCTGTTTCCGGACGAGGCGGCCGACATCGTCCGCTACCAGGTCGGTGCGCTCGTGGCCTTCCTGAAGGCGGAGGGAGCTTCGCTGCATCACATCAAGGCGCACGGTTCGCTCTACGGAATGTCGTCGCGGGATCCGGAACTCGCCGAAGCCATCGCCGGTGTCGCGGCGGAATACGAGGTCCCGATTTTCGGCATCCCGAACAGTCAGCACGAAAAGGCGGCCGAAAAACTAGGCGTGCCCTTTTTCGCCGAGTTCTATGTCGATCTCGGCTATCGCTCCGATGGCAGTCTGATCGTCGCGCGCAGGCCGCACGCGACTCCGGTCGACGAGGCGACCGAACGCGCGCGCCGGGCACTGACCGACGGCATCGCGACGGCGGTGACCGGCGAGGAATTCCCGGTGCGGGTCGACACCGTCTGCGTCCACTCCGATACACCGAACGCCTGCGAGATCGCCCGAGCGGTCCGCAACGTCCTATCGTCGTTGTGACGGCAGTCACAATTTATCCGGACCGATCGAAAGGAACTCCCGTGAGTGAGCATCAGGTCACCTCACCGTTGCCTGGAATCTTCTATCGCTCGCCGGCGCCGGGTCAGCCCGAGTTCGTGCAGGTCGGTGCGAACGTCGAGGCCGGCCAGACCATCGGACTGGTCGAGATCATGAAGCAGTTCTCCGAGATCAAGGCGGACGTGCAGGGTGTGTTGACGTCGTTCACCGTGGCGGACAACGGCGCCCTCGCTCCCGGCGATCCGGTCGCCATCATCGAAACGAAGTGACATCATGCGCAAGTTGCTGATCGCCAACCGCGGCGAAATAGCGGTTCGAATCGCCCGCGCCGCACGGGAACAGGGTATCGCCACGGTCGCTGTCCACAGCGAAGCCGATCGCGGCGCCGAGCACGTCCGGATCGCCGACGAGGCGGTGCTGATCGGACCGGCTCCCGCCACTGCCAGCTATCTGTCGGTGGACGCCGTCATGGCGGCCGTGCGAGACAGCGGTGCCGACGCCGTGCACCCTGGGTACGGATTCCTTTCCGAGAACGCCGAATTCGCGCGAGCGGTGCTGGAAGCCGGCGCGATATGGGTGGGGCCCTCCCCGGCCGCGATCCGGGAAATGGGCGACAAGGTCGCGGCCCGCAAGAGTGCCGAGGCGGCCGGCGTCCCCACCGTCCCGGGCTCCGACGGAGAGGTCACCGAGATCGACGAGGCCGAGCGGGTCGCGCAGCGCATCGGGTTTCCGCTCGCGATCAAGGCGGCCGCCGGCGGAGGTGGCCGCGGCATCCGCATCGTGGAGCGACCCGAGGACCTCGCCACGGCGATCTCCACCGCCCAGGCCGAATCGCGCGCGGCGTTCGGCAGCGATTCGGTCTATCTGGAGCGATTCGTACCGCGCGCCCGCCACATCGAGGTTCAGGTCTTCGGCGACGGTGCGGCCGCGGTGCATCTCGGACTGCGTGACTGTTCGATGCAGCGGCGCCGGCAGAAGGTCATCGAGGAAGCGGGGGAGCTGGGGCTGCCCGACGCGGTCGCCGCGAATATGGCGGAATCCGCTGTCCAACTGGCGAAGTCGGTCGGATACACCGGTGCGGGCACCGTGGAATTTCTGTTCGACGAAGGACGTGGCGAGTACTACTTCATCGAAATGAACACCCGCATCCAGGTCGAGCACCCTGTCACCGAAATGGTCTACGGCCGTGACCTGGTCGGTGAGCAGCTGCGCGTGGCCTCGGGCGAACCGCTGTCGTTCGCGCAAACGGATCTGAGTCCGCGCGGCCACGCGATCGAGATCCGGATCAATGCCGAGAATCCGGCGATGAATTTCCTGCCGAGCCCGGGAACGATCGCGCGCTTCGATCTGCCTGCCGGGCCGTTCGTTCGGGTGGACAGCGGCTTCCAGGCCGGGTCGACGGTGACGCCGTACTACGACTCGATGCTGGCCAAGATCATCGTATGGGGCACCGACCGGCCGGCGGCACTGGCTCGCATGAACCGCGCGCTGCACGAGCTTGTGATCGAAGGGGTCACCACGACGGCGTCGTTCATAGGTGAGGTGCTGGCGACCGAGGAATTCGGGACCGGGGCCTATCACACCACCTGGCTCGAGCAGTGGATGACCGAACGAGCGGAGGCCGGCGATGCCTGAGGACACCCCCTCGCGCTATTCGTGGGGCGCCGACGAGCATCTGGTCGTCCAGATCGCCGAGGAGATGACCCTCGCGGCGAACTTCACGGCCATGGCGATGAGTACCCATTTGCGCGAACGCGATCTGGACGGTGTCCTGGACATTTGCCCCGCGAACGCGTCGCTGCTCATTCGATTCGATCCCGACCGCATCGAGCCGGCCACGCTGGAAAGCGTGGTCCGCGACATCGAAGCCGTTGTCGCGCAACAGGAACAACCCAGCATTCGCACCCGGATTCTGGAGATTCCGGTCTGGTACGACGACCCGTTCACCCGCGAGGTGGGTGCCAAATTCCGTGATCGCCATCAGCGCCCCGAGGGCAGCGACGTGGACTACGCGGTCGCGGAATTGGGGCTCGATTCGGTCCAGCAATTCATTGATCGGCATTCGGGGTCGCCGTGGTTGGTGTCGATGGTCGGATTCGTGGCCGGGCTGCCGTTCATGTTCCAGATGGTCGAACGTCAGCGTCAGATCGAACTGCCGAAATACCTGCGGCCGCGTACCGAAACACCGAAGCTCACGGTCGGTCACGGTGGCTGTTTCGCCTGCATCTACTCGGTGAAGGGCGCGGGTGGATATCAGATGTTCGGGCTGACGCCGTTGCCGATCTTCGACCCGCAGCAGCAGCACGAAATCTTCCGCGAATCGATGGTGCTGTTCCGTCCCGGCGACATCGTCAAGTTCCGCCCCGTCGATGTCGAGGAGTACCGCGAACTCGAGCAGGCCGCCGAGCGCGGCGCCGACGTCTACCGCCGGGCCGAGGTCGATTTCGAACTCAACGAATTCCTGGCCGGCCCCGACGAATACAACGCCCGACTCCTAGGAGCTCTCGATGCATGTTGAGGTCATAGAGCCCGGCCTGGCGACCTCGGTTCAGGATCTGGGCCGCAGCGGCGCGTACAACGTCGGCATCCCGCCGTCGGGCGCATTGGATCAGACGTCGGCGAAGATCGCGAATCTGTTGGTGGGCAACGATATCGGTGCTGCCGTGCTGGAGGCTCCGTATCTCGGTCCCAAGCTCGGATTCTCCGGTCCAGCAGTGGTCGCGGTGACCGGTGCGCAGGCCGATGTCCTCGTCAACGGCATCGAAGTTCCCGCCTGGGAGTCCTTCCGGGTCGAGGAGGGCGATGTGCTGTCCTTCGGCTTCGTGCGGGGCGGCGCCCGGTTGTACATCGCGGTCGCCGGCGGTTTCGATGTGCCGGTCGTGCTCGGATCCCGGTCCACCTACGGCCTCGGTGCGCTCGGCGGATTCGACGGCCGGATTCTGCGCGCCGGTGATACGTTGCCCGTCGGTGTCGCCGGCCCGGATTTCGTCGCGCGCGCGGTGCCGGAGAAGGCGCGGCCCCGCTGGTCGCGGGAGGTCGAACTCCGAATCGTGCTGGGCCTCTACGACTATCGCCTCACACCCGACGGCCGCGACACGCTGCTCGACACCGTATGGTCGCTCACGCCGGTGGCCGACCGAACCGGATTCCGTTATGCCGGAGCGAAATTGGACTTCGAGGAGCGGGTGCAACCGTTCGGCGCCGGTTCGGATCCGTCGAATATCGTCGACGCCGGCTACCCGATCGGTTCCATTCAGGTGCCGAGCGGATCCGAGCCGATCATCCTGCATCGAGATGCGGTCTCCGGCGGCGGGTACGCGATGGTCGGCACGGTGATCAGCGTCGATATGGACCTCGTCGGTCAGTCCGCACCCGGCACCAATACCCGGTTGCGGGCGGTGTCACTGGACGACGCGCTGTCCGCGCGCCGCCGGTCACAGGCGCGCTTCGTGGCCTTGACCAATGCGCTGACCTGAGCGGTGGCCCGCGCCGCGGTGGGGGCGCGGGCCGCACACCGGCACCGAGTCAGCGCACCGGTACGGTCCGGCGCGGATCGACCATGAAGTCCACGCGCTTGTTCAACGCGAGCGCCTCGTCGTAGTCGATCTCCCGGAACCGGATGGTGTCGCGGCCCGGTCGCATCTGTCCGACCTTCCACAGCGCACAGTGCGGCACGGTCGCCACCACCGCGAATCCGCCGGAGGTGTTCGCGTCCATGCCCAGGATGGTCAGCACGTCGCCGTTGGCCAGGACGCCGCCGACCGGGTATGCGTCGTCGAGCACGTTGGACGGGTGCCCGCCCGCGATCCCGCCGTCGGGGCGCGCCCAGGTGAAGCGGTGCGGATTGAGGCGGGTGCTGATCCGGTCGGAATTCAGATCCACGCGCCACTGCGTGCCAACCAGTTCCGACCAGTCCTCGACGGTGAGGTAATCGGGGGTGGCGTGCGGGCCCTGGATGATCTCGATCTCCCAGTCGGTGACGAACCGTGGCCGCATCGACGCGGGCAGCCGGCGGCGCACGATGGGCTGTGCGCCGCGGGTGGCGAGCAGATCACCACGGACCAGCGCCCGGCCTTCCACCCCGCCGATCCCCGCGATCAGCGATGTCGCACTCGATCCGTAGACCTCCGGCACCGCCAGCCCGCCGCGGACGGCGAGATACAGCCGAAAGCCCGCGCCGGTCGATCCATCGGCCCGCAGCACGTCCCCGGACCGCACGTCGATCGTTTCCCAGGCCGGCACCGCGGCGTCGTTGACGAAGATCCCGGCGCCGTCGGGGGCCGCGACCGCGATCTGGGTGTCGAGGAGAAACGCCACCGACAGGCCGATCTTCGGTACCTCCAGGGCGGGCGCGCCGACCGGGTTCCCGACCAGGGCATTGGCGGCACGCATCGACAGATGATCCATCGGCCCGGAGGGGGAGTACCCCAGCGACCGCAGGCCCCGCCGCCCCGGCCAGGCCTGCACGGTGGTCTGCAAACCGGGATCGATGATCTCGATCGCTGGATGTGTCGTCACGGCACCCTCACGCTCTCGGCCGCACGACGCCGCTCGGCGGCGACCACGGCGGCCCTGGAGGCGAGCCGCCCGACTTCGTCGAGATACTCCGCCACCACGAACTCACCGGCCTCGATCCGATAGTCGTAGGTCCCTTCGAACACCTTGAGCCGCAATGCGAGCAACTCCTTCTCGGTCACTCTGGTGAAGTTCACCCGATCGCCGATGCGGAACAGGTTGAAATCGCTTGCCGCGTCCATTGTTTCGTTCGACTGCGCCGAATCTCCGGCGTCGGCACCGAAATTCCGGCCACCCAGCGGCAGGGTGCGGCCGAAAACCTGGTAGCTGCCCGGTGCTTCCACCGGATACAGCACCACGCACGGGCCACCCATCCCAACCGCTCCCTCAGCGGTCCACATGCGCGCCGGGTTGTATTTGGGAACCGAGATCTGCGTGAGCGGATCCAGCGAGAACAACGACGGCAGTCCCGGGAAGTAGCCGATGAACGCATTCCACCAGGTGGCCGCGACGAATCGGTCGAAGAAATCCTCGCGGCCGAGAAATCCGTTGTACCGGACGATGTAGTCGATATTGTCCCCGTCGCTGACATTGGGGGCGTCGTTGCGGGTCGTGATCCGGTACCTCCTGACCGCTTCGCGCGTCATTTCGTCGTCGAAGGCGATCGGCAAGGTGACCGTGCGACTGCTCAGCACGAGCGATTCGGTATCGGGCGTGGACTTCTCGCGTTCGACCACTTCATCCAGCAGCCTGGGGCGTGCGATCCGGCCGGGGTCGAAGGCGAGCATCACCGAACGAAATCCGGGCGCCGTTTCGGTCACTCCGTCGATGGGGTGGTCCACGAGGGCGCGGCGCAGTGCCTGCACACGGAAGTTGAGCCGCAGGTCGAGTTCCATGTCGTCGTATTCGATGAGGATCTGATTGTCGCCCGCTTGCTTCACATGCATCGCCGGCCGCGTGGAATCGCCCGCCAGCGTGCGAAGTATCGCCCGAGACACCGACATTTCCCGTCCTTTCTAGCCGACCTGCCCGCCGCATCGTGTGCTTGATTGAATAATGAGCGCAATCGACGATCGCGCAATGTACCGCTGTGTACAACATCGGGCCACGCCATGGGCCGTGTCGGACAGCAGTGTTTCGCGGAAATATGCCGCATCCTTGTCCGCACCAGTCAGAAAGGATCGTCGCCGCAGATGACAGACTCCCCTGATTCGGTGGCCCGATCACATCGTGAACTGGTGCGGGCGGCGGTGGCCGCTCAGGGCGCGCGCGGCATTACCGAACGAGTGGCCCACACGATCGGCGGCTGGGTGCTGCTGCTCGACGGCGCCGGTGCCCTGCTCGCCTCGATACCCGACGGTGCCCGCGCCCATCTTGCGCTCATCCAATCCGAATTGCCGCGGTTCACCACGCAGGCGCGGGCCGCCACGATGTCGCTGAACATCCCCGGCGAATCGGTGTCGATCCGGCCGATCGGCGTGGCGGGCCGCATTCGCGGTTATGTCGCCAACGGCCGGGCCACTGCCCTCACTCCGATCGAACGCTCCCTCGTGGATACCGCGACCTATCTGCTGGCCGAGGATCTGCACCGCGCCGACGAACTGCGCCGGGCCGCGCGTGACAACCGGCTTGCCGTCTTGCGGTTACTGCTGGACGGGCACGCCGATGTCGCCCGAACGACCAGCCAGATCCTGCGGGTGCCGGTACCGGTCGGTCCCGTCCGGGCAGCGCTGCTCGGGGTGCCGCGCGGCTATGCCCGCGAACTGCTCGAGACGGCCGAGGAAGATCAGGCGCTGCGGCGGATCGAGACGGTGATCGCCGAACTTCGACCGGGCCGAGTCGGGATCGTGTTGCCCACTGCGGAGGGCGATGTCCGCACGCTGGAAGCGATCCTGCGCCGCGTCCCGCACGGGCGGGGTGCGGTCAGCGAGCCGGTCGGGGCGCAGGACCTGCCGACCGCGTGGAATCGCGTGACGGGTGTGTTCGAAGCCGCCCCCGACCAGCCGGGCAAGCTCTACATGGCCCGGGATGTTTCCGAGGCCGGCCTGCTGCGGCACCTCACCGGCCCGGACGCGCGAGCGTGGGCGCAGGCGACCCTGGCCCCGATCACCGCCCTCGACCAAGGATCCAAGGTCGACTTCGCCCAGACATTGCGAACCTTCCTGGCGCACAACGGACAAGCCGACGCCTCGGCCAACATGCTGGGCATCCATCGGCACACCTTGCGCTACCGGATGACCCGCATCGCCGAGGCACTCGGGCGTGATCTGGACGATCCGACCGTGCGCGCCGAACTGTGGTTCGCCTTGCAGTTGCATCCGGGGCAGTAGCGCGACTCAGGACACCGCGTCGCGCAGTCCCGCCAGCCCTTGCGCGCAGGCGGGACCGAACGCGTCGGCCAACTCCGCCGGCTCGATGTCGGTGCTGTAGACGACCAGCGCCCGACCGGCTTCGAGTTCGATCACATCGACGGTACCGAGGTGGTTCGCTACCGGAAGGTCACCACCCACCACGCGGTACTGCAGCCGGCGCAGCTCGCCGTCGAGGGTGACGACCTCCTCTTCCAGGCGGCTGCCATCGCTCAACCTCACGGTGCGGCGGGTTCGGTCTCCCGCGGATTCGGTGATCGCCGGAAACCACGAACTGATGGCGGGCACATCCTCGACCACCTTCCACACCGCGTCGGCCGGACGATCGATGATGATTTCGGAGCGCAATGATGCCACGTGAATTCCTTTGCAAGACAGGGGTGTTCCGTCATCTCGCAGCGTGCCCGAAGTCCGCCCGAGGCGGAGTGCGCGATATGGACAGTCACGCGCCGCGCAATGCGCCAGCAGGCGCATACCGGTGCGGGCGTGGCGTTGCCAGACTGCCACAGATCTCCCGGAACGGGCGCAATGGAAAGCGAGGCGTGCGTGTACGACAAGGACTTTCTCGAGCAGGTGCCGACGAACCTGTTCATCGGCGGCGAATGGCGTGACGGCGAGACCTGCTTCGCGGTGGAAGACCCGGCGACCGGAAACTGCCTGGCCGAGGTCGCCGAAGCGTCCCCCGGCGACGCCGTGGCTGCCCTGGACGCCGCCGTGGCGGCCCAGCGGTGCTGGGCGCAGACCTCGCCGCGGGTACGCGCGGATCTGCTGCGGGCCGCCTACGAGCAAGTCATCGCCCGCACCGACGAGTTCGCCCTGCTCATCACCGCCGAGATGGGCAAACCGCTAGCCGAGGCGCGCGGCGAGGTCCGCTACGGCGCGGAGTTTCTGCGGTGGTTCTCCGAGGAGGCGGTGCGCATCGCGGGACAGTGGTCCCGGTCTCCGGAAGGCAGCACCCGACTGCTGACGATGCGGGAGCCGGTGGGACCGACGGTAATGATCACGCCGTGGAACTTCCCGCTCGCCATGGCGACTCGCAAGATCGCGCCCGCCATCGCCGCGGGCTGCACGATGGTGCTGAAACCGGCGGAGCAAACGCCGCTCACCGCATTGGCCTTCGCCGACGTCCTTCGCTCGGTGGGTCTGCCGCCCGGAGTTCTCAACGTCGTCACCACCACGCGGGCTGCGGAGACGGTCGCGCCGCTGCTGCGTGATCCCCGCGTGCGGAAATTGACGTTCACCGGATCGACCGCGGTCGGAAAGCTTCTCATGGCGCAGGCCAGTGACCAGCTGTTGCGGCTGTCGATGGAATTGGGTGGCAACGCACCGCTCGTGGTGTTCGACGATGCGAACCTCGATCGCGCCGTCGCCGGGGCGATGGTGGCCAAGATGCGCAATATCGGACAGGCGTGCACGGCAGCCAATCGCATTCTCGTGCACGAATCCGTGGCCGAGGAGTTCGGGACGCGTTTCGCGAAGGCGATGGCGGCACAGCGTCTGGGGCCCGGCACCGAGGCGGGGGTCGAGGTGGGGCCGATGATCGACCAGCGTGCTCGCCACAAGGTGCAGCGGCTGGTCGACGATGCGGTCGAGGCGGGCGCCCGGATACTCACCGGCGGCTCCGCCCGGCCCGGTCCGGGCTACTTCTTCGAGCCGACGGTGCTGACCGAAGTGGGTGACGGCGATATCGTGCGCGAGGAATTGTTCGGTCCGGTGGCGCCGATCTCGGTCTTCACCTCCGACGAGCAGGCGATCGCCATGGCCAACGACACCGAATACGGTCTCGCGTCATACATCTTCTCCGACAACATCTCTCGCGTCATCGACGTCGCGGAGAACCTGCAATTCGGCATGGTCGGGGTCAATCAGGGGGTGGTGTCCAACGTGGCCGCGCCCTTCGGCGGCATCAAACACTCGGGCTTCGGGCGCGAAGGCGGGACCGAGGGCATCGAGGAGTACCTGTCGACCAAATATGTCGGGATCGCGCCCTGAACGCCGGAGGCCGGACAACGCTCACTGGATCGATAACGGAGGTTCATCGATGACAACGACCGCATCGCCCTCGCCGACCGGCATTTCGTTCGACTATGCCCGCTCGTGGTTGCTCGTCGCGGCGCACCGGCCCGACGCGGTCGACGAGGCGGTCGTTTCGTCGGCCGATGTCGTGGTGTTCGACCTCGAGGACGCGGTGCCCGCCGAGCTGAAGGCGGAGACGAGAACCATTGTGGCGCAACAGATTCGCTCGGGCCGCCGGGCGTGGGTGCGCATCAACGATGTCGAGACCCCGTACTGGGCCGACGATCTGGCCGAGCTCGGCAGCCTGCCCGAGCTGGCCGGGGTGGTGCTGGCCAAAGTCGAACACGCGGGCCAGATCGACGCCACTGCGGCGGCACTGTCCCCGGGCACGCCGATCGTGGCGTTGCTGGAATCGGCCGCCGGAATCGAAGCCGCCGCAGCCGTAGCGGCCAGGTCCGCGACCGCTCGATTGGCCTTCGGCAGCGGCGATTTCCGGCTCGATACCGGAATGAGCGACTCGGCCGCGGCAATGGCCTACGCGCGCAGCAGGCTCACCGTGGCCAGCCGGGCGGCGGGACTGCCCGGGCCCATCGACGGACCCACCGTCAGCGAGGACGAGGACAGGCTGCACGCCGACACCGCCGCGGCATCGGCGCTGGGCATGACGGCGAGAATCTGCCTACGGGAGGGGCAGGTCACTCTCGTCAACCGGGACCTGTCGCCGTCTCACAGTGATATCATCTGGGCGACAGGCATTCTCGACAACGACGACGTCTCGCGCGACGGCTCCTATCGGCCACAGTTGGCGCGCGCCCGGAGCGTACTCGACAGGGCTCGGATCTATTCGTGTCCGATGCCGAAACACTGAGGCGGACAACGCATCCGATCGCACCTGGCGCTATTGTTCGCGGTCGCCGATCACGCGCCGCAGCAGGCTGAGGAATTGGCCTGTTTCCGCTTCGCTCAGCCCGGACAGAATCTGGGTGTTGATGGTGACGACGGCCGGTGCGAGGGTGGTTGCCGAGTCCCGGCCGGCATCGGTGAGGGTGATCAGTTTGCGCCGCCGATCGCTGGTGTCCTTGGCGATGTGGATCAATCCGCGCCGCTGCAATCGATCCAGCAGGGGGGCGGCGGTCGACTTGTCCAGGGCGGCAAGGTTTCCCAGCGTCCGCTGGTCCATCGCGCCGTGCAGGTGCAGCAGGGTCAGCACGGTGAACTGTGGGCCGGTCAGGTCCTGGTGGACCTGGTCGTGCCACAGGCGCGTGTATGCCTGGTTGAGTCGGCGAGCCAGGGGGCCCACTCCCTCGATCGCGGCACGCGCGGTGACGTCGTTCGGGCTCTTTCGTGCCACAGCTTACCTCGGCTCACGATTGATTAGGACGTGTGCGTACTATATCGTAGTGAGAAGTAGGACGTGTACGTCCTAAATGTGCCGAAGGAGTTGAGGGCGTTGAAATTGGTTGTCGCGATGACCGGAGCCACGGGCGCGCCCGTCGGTGTGCGGTTACTGGAAGTGCTCGGCGAACTCGGTGTCCAGACGCATCTGGTGGTCAGCCGATGGGCGCGGGCCACCCTCGCGCAGGAAACGGACTGTTCGCTGCGTGAGCTGAAGTCCCTGGCGTCGGTGGTCTACGGCCCCGACGACCAAGGCGCGCCGATCGCGAGCGGTTCGTACCGGGTCGACGGCATGGTGATCGTGCCCTGCAGTATGAAAACCGTTGCCGCCATTCGCATCGGATACGGCGAGGGCCTGATCGCGCGGGCCGCGGACGTCATGCTGAAGGAGCGTCGCCGGTTGGTCCTGGTGGCGCGGGAGACGCCGCTGTCGGTGGTCCACCTCGAGAATCTGACCGAAGTGGCGCGCGCCGGAGCGACGATCATGCCGCCGGTCCCGGCGTTCTACAACCAGCCCGCGACCATCGCCGATGTCGTCGACCACCTGGTGGTGCGCATCCTCGATCAGTTCGATCTCGAGGCGCCGCTGGCTCGCCGGTGGGAGGGGATGCGACCGACGCCACCGCATGCCACCGTTTCCGGCACCGCCGAACACGAGGCGGTGGTCGCGTGACACAGCGCGGAAGTGCCTTGAACTTCAGGGATTTCGTCGAGGAGTTGCTCGCCTCGGGGGATGCCGTCGACATTCGGCGATCGGTCGACCCGCATCTGGAAGTCGGCGCGGTGACGCGCAGGGTATACGAAACCCGCAGCCCCGCACCGTTGTTTGCGAATCTTTCGGCCGGAGAGCCCGGTTTCCGGCTGCTCGGCGCACCGGCGGGCATGAGTCGGCCGGAGGCCGAAGCCTACGGTCGTATCGCCGCGCATCTGGACCTGTCTCGCGACACGAAACCGCGGGCTCTGCTCGAAAAACTCATCGAGGCCATGCATTCCGAACCTCTCTCACCACGTGTCGTCGAGGACGGCCCATGCCTGGAAAACGTCGTGCAGGGTGCGGACGTAGACCTCGAGCGATTCCCCGTGCCGCTGCTGCACGAGCAGGACGGGGGCCGGTATTTCGGGACCTACGGCTTCCATGTGGTGCGAACTCCGGACGGTGAGTGGACGAGCTGGTCGGTGGCCCGCACGATGCTGCACGGCCGCAACACGTTGGTCGGTCCGGCGATGCCGCAACAGCACATCGGAATGATTCACACGATGTGGCGCGACCGCGGGTTGCGCACGCCGTGGGCGATGGTGCTCGGCGCCCCACCGGCCGCGCTGGCCGCCGCGGGCATGCCGTTACCCGCCCATGTCAGCGAGGACGGCTATGTCGGCGCGCTGACCGGAGATCCGGTGGAGGTGATTCGGACCGACCTCACGGGACTGCAGGTTCCGGCCAATGCCGAAATCGTGCTCGAGGGCTGGATCGATCCGCACGACACCGCTCCGGAAGGCCCGATGGGGGAATATCACGGATATTCCTTCGCGCACAGCAAGCGGCAACCCGTCTTTCACGTCGAGAAGATCATGCACCGCAATGATCCGATTCTGCCGGTGTGCGTGGCGGGTCTCCCTCCGGAGGAAAATCACACCATCTGGGGAACGATGATATCGGCGACAAGCCTGGATCTCCTGCGCTCGAGCGGGCTTCCGGTCACCATGGCTTGGTGCTCGTACGAGGCCGCGACCTGCTGGATCGTCGTCGCAATCGATGTCGAACGGCTCGCCGCGAGCACCATGACCGAACGCGAGCTGGCCGACGCGGTATCCGAGGTGTTCTTCGGGTCTCACGCCGGGTGGCTGATCCCGAAGGTGGTGCTGGTCGCCGATGACATCGACATCACCGACATAAACCAGGTCACCTGGGCCATGGCCACCCGATACCACCCGGGGACAGGGGAGTACCTCTACCCGGAGGCGCCCGGAATCCCCATGGTTCCCTACCTTTCCGAAGCGGAGGTTCGCACCGGCCGCGGTGGAAAGGCGGTCCTCAGTTGTTTGCTGCCCTGTCAGTTCGAGGGCCGGGCTCCGGGCACGACCGCGTCCTTCCATGGCTCCTATCCGGCTCAGGTGCGGCAGCAGGTCCTCGCGAACTGGACGAGCTACGGGTTCTCCGATTCCGGCTCGCGGTGACAGCGCGATGCTCACCGGTCGGAGGCTCGGCCGGAGCCGACATCGTCGGCGGCCCGCTGCAGGCGTCGTTGCCTGCGACCGAAGTTGTCCGATTACGCTGCGCGTCTTCGCTGTAAGTCAGGATGCGCCCGAAACCCCCGCGTGGATCTGCACAACCTGGCCAACTTCGATACATGACATGGACGATTCGGCAGGAGCGGCCGGCACCAGCCGCTGCTGGATCGTCGCGTTCGCCAGACCGGCGCCGGATTCGAGCGATATCACGTTCGCGCCGCGTCGATGCGGACGAGAGTTCAACTCCGCACCGGATCGCCTGCGAACTCCAGCTCAGCGGAACAGCGTGTCCGTCGCTACGGTCGGGCGGTGACCGGTGCGCCCCGGCATCAACGAGCGCCGTGTTCGTGCGATGGCACCCGGAGATAACAGCCGCGTGTGGACGGCGCCGTAGAAGGGGGTTGGACGGAACCAAGCACCGACAAGCATAGGTCGGCATCTCTTGGTGTATTTTTGGTGGCCGCCCCAAAATGGAGGCCTCGCAGTCCGGTCAAACTAGTCTGACCTGGTAGTTTAAGTGCGCCATCAGGGACTCGAACCCCGAACCCGCTGATTAAGAGTCAGCTGCTCTGCCAATTGAGCTAATGGCGCTTGGACCTCCGGATCGGGCCTGCAGGCTCCGTTCCGGTGCGGGAGAAACCATAACAGTTGGGTAGGCGGAAAGTGAAATCGGCTGTTCAAAGGCTGTTCGAGGGGGGATGGTGATCTTGCGTGAATGCGGTAACGGTTGGCGGGCCGGAAGGGATGAATCGGGCAAGAGTGTGCGGGGCCGGCTCGTCGTGTTCACCCGGTTGCGATCCTTCCACCTGGCAGAATGGGTGGGCGTGGTCTCGACCGATCCCCGCATGCGTGGTGGGTTGAGCAGCGTGGCTGGGCTTCCCGGTTGCGCACGAGGCATGAAACGGGGTTGCACATGGGCGGACGTCGAGGCTCGCGGCGGATGAAAGTGGTGGCGGGGTGGTTGGGCATGGTGTCGATGCTCGCCCTCGCGGTGACCGGATGCAGTGATTCCGGGGCAACGGGAAGTGGATCGGTGATCGAGGCGAATTCGGCCATCGACCTGGTCACACCGAAGGTGCTGACGCCGATCGCCGATGGCGCCGTCGGAGTTTCGCCGGCCGATCCGATTCCGGTGAAGGTGGACAACGGGAAATTGACCGCTGTCACGTTGCTCACACCGGACGGCACTCCGGTGGCCGGGCAGATCGCGCCCGACGGGACCTCGTGGCAAGTGACCGAACAGCTCGGCTTCAACCGCACGTATCGCCTGCGGGCCGAGGCGGTGGGGATCGGTGGGACTACCTCGACGACCATCAGTTTCACCACCCTCGCGCCGCGCAACAAGACGCATCCGTGGTTGCTGCCCGGGGAGAACGAGGTCGTGGGAATCGGGCAGCCGGTCGCGATCCAGTTCGACGAGAACATTCCGGATCGCCACGTCGCGCAGGATGCGATCAAGATCACTACGACACCGGCGGTGGAGGGCGCGTTCTACTGGGTGAACAATCGCGAAGTGCGTTGGCGCCCTGAGCATTTCTGGGCTCCGGGAACCAAGGTCACGGTGGATGTGAACACCTACGGCCGCGATCTGGGTGGCGGCCTGATCGGTGACTCCGATATCCATTCCAGCTTCACCATCGGTGATCCGATGGTCTTCACCGCCGACGACAACACCAAGATGGTCACCGTCGAACGCAACGGCCAGGTGATTCGAACGATGCCGACCTCGATGGGCAAGGACTCCACGCCCACCCAGAACGGCATCTACATCATCGGCGACCAGTTCGACCACATGATCATGGACTCGTCCACCTACGGTGTCGCCGCCACCGGCCCCAACGGGTATCGCACCCCGGTCGACTGGGCGACACGCATGTCCTACAGCGGCATCTTCATGCATTCGGCACCCTGGTCGGTCGGCCAGCAGGGCTATTCGAATACCAGCCACGGCTGTCTGAACCTGAGTCCGGAAGACGCCCGCTGGGTCTACGAGAACGCCAAGCGCGGCGATATCGCGATCGTCAAGAACACCGTCGGTGACACCCTGTCCGGTGTCGACGGACTCGGCGACTGGAACATTTCGTGGGCGGAGTGGAAGGCCGGCAACGCCGACACCAACCGCTGACCGACGCCTACAGCGGGCCTTCCGGACATCCGGAAGGCCCGCTCTTCGTCGGGGCCTCGGGGCGGCTCGCATTATCACCTCGATCTCCGGCAACGCCGAGCCGGTACAACCGCCGTCCGGCGACCGGACGCTACACTTGCGCCCGCCAATCGATGTTTCGGTGACATCGGGACCGAGGTGCACGGTGCTGCGGCTTCCCGAAATCGCCTGTGTTCGTGGCTCTTCCGGAGCGATTGCCGCTCCGCTGCGTGGTTGGCGACGGCTCCCCGGTGCGATTCGGTCTCGACTTGCTGAAGGGTCAGGTCCTCATGGGTGTGGGAGATCGGTACGCGGTGACGTCCGTCGTGTCGGTTATCGTTGCCGTTCTCGCGGTGACAATGGCCTCTGCTTCCGGTATCGCGGTCGCTGGACCGGCGGATCCGCCGGCGCGCTTCCTGCGCCAACATCTCGACTGGCGTCCGTGCGAGGATGCGGCCCTGGTGGCGGAGGGCGCGGTCTGCACGGATGTCGAGGTGCCCCTCGACTACGCCGACCCAGAAGGGCCGAGCATTCCCATCGCGGTCTCGCGGATTGCGGCGAGCGACACAGCACATCGTCGCGGTGTGCTGCTGACCAACTCGGGCGGGCCGGGTACGCCGGGGCTCGATGCGTTCGACCTCGTCGGTGATGTGCTCGAACCGGATGTGCTGAGCCGCTATGACCTGATCGGATTCGACCCGCGTGGCGTCGCCCGCTCCGGGCGGCACCAGCGCTGCGGATGGCCGGTCGCGACCCCGATCCGCTCGGCAGGTGTCGGGCTACCCGGATTCGTCACCGAAACGGCCCTGCAGGCGCGGCTGGCCGCCGACTGCCTGGTGGGAGGTGATCGGAACTGGATGCGGCAGCTCAGCACGCGCAACACCGCCCGCGATATGGACGTGATCCGTGCGGCACTGGGTGAGGACCGCATCAGCTATTACGGCGTGTCCTACGGGACGTATCTGGGCGCGGTCTACTCGCAGTTGTTCCCCGGCCGCTCCGATCGCATGGTGCTCGACAGTGCCATCGATCCGCAGCGCTATTGGCTCGGGTTGCAACAGGACTGGGGGCCGGCCGTGGAAGCGGCCTTCGACGACTGGGCCGCCTGGGTGGCGGTGCGGGATCGGCAGTATCACCTCGGCGACTCCGCGCCCGAGGTGCGCCGGAGAGTCGAGGCCCTGATCGACCGGGCATCACTGTCGCCGATCGTGGTCGAGGGCTTCGGCTTCGACGATCATGTGCTGCCGAATCTGCTGTGGACGATGTTGCGGGACGCGCGCTTGAACGATGCCCTGGCGGCATCGGTGCGGGCGGTCGCCGACGCGGCGGAGGGACGCGCACCCGAGGTGCCCCCGCAGCTGCACCAGCAGATCGAGTACTACGAGCACGACGAAGACTCGGTCATGGTGCAGATCTGGTGTGCGGACGCGCCGATGCCCGCCGATCCCGCCTGGTATTGGAATGCGATCCAGGCGGCCCGCCCGAGTCAGCCGATCTTCGCCGCATTGGCCGACAACGTCCAGCCCTGTGCGTTCTGGCCGCCGCCGGTGGAACAGCCCACCGTGGTCGACAATGCGGTGCCCGCGCTGATCCTGTCCGCCACCGGCGACAACCGCACGCCTCATGCGCATTCTGTGGCACTGCACCGACAGATGTCGGGGTCTCGTTTGATCACCTTGGCCGACACCAGGATCCACATGGTGCTGCGTCCCGGCCTGAGCACCTGCATCCTCGACACGACCAACGACTACTTCCGGGACGGGGACTTCCCGGCCTACGACCGCATGTGCCAACCCACCACACTCATCGAATGAGTCGTCCGATCGGGCCGGGCGGAAGGTCGAAGACTCGGATCCATGACGAAGGGGCAGGTCCGGAATCTCTTCCGGACCTGCCCCTTGCAGGGTGACCGACGGGACTCGAACCCGCGACAGCCAGGATCACAACCTGGTGCTCTACCAACTGAACTACGGTCACCATTGCCGGTAACAACCGGCGCGGTAGATGGTAGCGCGAAGACCGCCGGGAAACCTAATCGGCGGGTGTGGCGGGTGGCTGGGTGCCGGTGGAACCGGCGCTGACCTGCGCGGCGATCTCCGCGATCTCCGCGGTCGAGGGCCCGGGGGCGGCAACGAACGCGGTCCGCCGGTAGTACCGGAGCTCGCGGATGGATTCCTCGATATCGGCGAGGGCGCGGTGGGCCAGGCCCTTCTCCGGCTGGCCGAAGTAGATGCGCGGATACCAGCGCCGGCACAGTTCTTTGATCGAGCTCACATCGATCATCCGGTAGTGCAGGTGGGCGTCGAGTTCGGGCATGTCGCGGGCGATGAAGCCGCGGTCGGTAGCGATGGAATTGCCGGCGAGCGGCACGGTGCCGGGGGTGGGAACCCACTCGCGCACGTAGTCGAGAACCTGCTGCTGCGCCTGCTCCATGGTGACCGTGGAGCGGCGCACCTCCTCGGTGAGCCCGGATTTGGCGTGCATTTCCTGTACCACCGGCGGCATCGCCGCCAACGCGTCGTCGTCGGCGTGGATGACGATATCGACGCCGTCGCCGAGGATATTGAGATCGCTATCGGTTACGAGCGCGGCCACCTCGATCAGCTTGTCGCTGTCCAGGCGCAGGCCGGTCATCTCGCAATCCATCCACACCATCAGTTTGTCGGACACCCCGGCAACCTTAGTGCGCGGACGGTGCGAATCGGACCGACCGCACCGGATGCGCGCCGCCCGGCCCGTTGCGGCCGCATTCCGGCAAATCTCCCGCTACAGTTTGCCCAGGTGTATGCGTGATTCCAGTGGTGCCGGCAGCGGTGGGCAGGGCGACGGAGGATCGGCGATGACCAGTTCCGAGGACAAGGCGGCGAAGGCGGCGGCCGCGCGTAAGGCGGCCGAGGAAGCGGCCCGGGTCGCGGCGGAGGCGGCGGCCGCGGCGGAGGCGGCCGAGGCCGAAGCGGCCGCCGAACCGGCCACCGATGCGAAACCGGCTGATTCCGATCCGGCAGCAGCGACTGCCGACGCGAAACCGGTTGCCGACGAGACGAATTCGGTCGCACAACAGATCGCGGCGGGTTATGCCTTCGAGGGGGCGGCGCTGGAGCTGGGCGCGGTCGTCGTCGGCGGGGAGATCGATCCGGCCGCACGGGTACGGATTCCGATGCGGACGCTGAACCGCCACGGTCTGGTCGCCGGCGCCACCGGAACCGGTAAGACCAAGACTTTGCAGGGCATCGCCGAACAGTTGTCCGCGGCCGGCGTCCCGGTGGTGCTCGCCGATGTGAAGGGCGATCTGTCGGGGCTGGCGCAGCAGGGCGAATCGAACGACAAGCTCGCCGCCCGGGCCGCGCAGACCGGTGACGCCGACTGGGCGCCGCACGGATTCCCGACCGAATTCGTCTCTCTCGGCACCGAGGGAATCGGCGTGCCGATTCGCGCGACCATCACCTCGTTCGGTCCGGTTCTGCTCGCTAAAGTGCTGGGGCTCAACGACACTCAGGAATCCACCCTCGGGCTGATCTTCCACTGGGCCGACACACGCGGGCTGGCACTGCTGGATCTGAAGGATCTGCGCTCGGTGATCCAGCACCTGACCAGTCCGGAGGGGAAGGAGGATCTGAAGGGGATCGGCGGGGTGTCGGCCGCGACGGCCGGGGTGATCCTGCGTGCCCTGGTCAATCTGGAGGCCGACGGCGGCGACACCTTCTTCGGTGAGCCGGAACTCGACCCCGCCGATCTGCTGCGGACCGCGGGCGGGCAGGGCGTGATCACGCTGTTCGAACTCGGATCGCAGGCGGCGCGGCCGGTGCTGTTCTCCACCTTCCT
This sequence comes from Nocardia aobensis NBRC 100429, assembly GCF_000308375.1. Lineage (GTDB taxonomy): Bacteria > Actinomycetota > Actinomycetes > Mycobacteriales > Mycobacteriaceae > Nocardia > Nocardia aobensis. The sequence goes on from NZ_BAFQ01000053.1 coordinate 25,661, forward strand.
CATGTGGGTGCTGGCCGACCTGTTCCAGACCCTGCCCGAAGTAGGCGATGTCGACAAACCCAAGCTGGTGTTCATCTTCGACGAGGCGCATCTGCTGTTCGCCGACGCGTCCAAGGCGTTCCTGGAGCAGGTCGAGCAGACGGTGAAACTGATCCGCTCCAAGGGCGTCGGCGTGTTCTTCTGCACGCAATTGCCCACCGACGTGCCCAATGCGGTGCTGTCGCAATTGGGTGCGCGGATCCAGCACGCACTGCGCGCGTTCACCCCGGACGATCAGAAGGCGCTGTCGAAAACGGTGCGCACCTATCCGAAGACGGCCGCCTATGATCTCGAAAACGCCCTCACCGCATTGGGTATCGGTGAGGCGATCGTCACGGTGCTGTCCGAACAGGGTGCGCCGACGCCGGTGGCGTGGACCCGGTTGCGGCCGCCGCGGTCGCTGATGAACACCATCGGCGACGACGGCATCCGCTCGCGCGCCCAGTCGAGCCCGCTGTTCGAGAAGTACGGCCGCACCGTCGACCGGGAATCCGCCTACGAGATGCTGACCGCGAAAGTCGTTGCGGCCGAACCGGAACCGCATTCGGTGCCGCAGGGCTCCGGCGGGCGGGCGCCGGAGCCGGACATCTCGGCGGCGGAACGGATCATGAGCAATCCGGCGGTGAAGAGTTTCCTGCGTTCTGCGGCCTCGGCCGCGGGTCGCGAGATCAGCCGCAGCCTCTTCGGTACCCGCAAACGCTGAGCAGCCCCGGACGTCGGACGGTACTCCACCACTCCGCGCCGAGACTCGTTGCCGCTCAGCCCCGATCGCGGAGCAGCAGATCCTCCGCGGTCTCGCGTCGCACCAGCTCCCGCATCCGGCCGTCACGGACCGCGACGATCGGCGGGCGCCCCACACCGTTGTAGGCCGAGGCCAGGCTGTGGTGGTAGGCGCCGGTGCACGGCACGGCCAGCAGCTCACCGACACGCAGATCGGCGGGTAAGCGGATATCGGTGGCGACGATGTCACCGGCCTCGCAGTAGCGTCCGGCCACGGTGGCGGTGACGGTCGGCCCGGTGGGGTGCCGGCCCGCCACCACCGCGTCGTAGCGAGCCCCGTAGAGCGCGACCCGCGGATTGTCGTTCATTCCGCCGTCCACGATCACGAACGTCCGGCCGCCCGGAACGTGCTTGATCGCCGTCACCCGATAGATCGTCACGCCGGCGCGGGCGACGATGCCGCGACCCGGTTCCATCGCGATCACCGGACGGGGGAAGCGATTTCGCGCGCACGCCGCGTCCAGGGCGTCGTCGATGATGTCGGCCAGTTCGGACAGATTCAGTTCCGCGTCGCCGGCGCGGTAGGCCACCGCATGGCCGCCGCCCAGATCGAGCTGGGTCAGCAACACGCCGTAATCGTGCCGGACCTCGGCCATTCGCGCGACGAGCCGCCGCACGGCTTCCCCGTAATGGTCGGGGTCGTGGATCTGTGAGCCGAGGTGGCAGTGGAAGCCGCGCAGATCCAGCAGGGGATGGTCGATGATCGTCCGGATCGCCTCCTCGGTGGTCTCGTCGTGCAGGGCGAAGCCGAATTTCTGATCGCTGACCCCCGTGCGCACGGCGGGATGGCCGTGCACGTCGATATCGGGGGTGAGGCGGAGCAGTACTTGCTGCGGCCGTGTGACGACCGTGCCCAGCAGACTCACCTCGGTGAGCGAGTCGATCACGATCCGCCCCACACCGGCGCCGACCGCGTATTCCAATTCAGCGAAAGGTTTCCCACTGCCGTGCAGGATGATTCGCCGCGGATCCACCCCGGCCGACAGGGCGATCGCCAGTTCGCCGGCCGAGCACACGTCGATGCCGAGGCCCTCGTCGGCGACCAGCCCGGCGATCGTGCGGGTCAGCAGAGCCTTTGCGGCGTAGACGATTTCGGCATCCGGGAAGTGTGCGCGGTACGACCGGCAGCGGGTGTGGATCTCGGTCTCACCGATCACATAGGTCGGTGTGCCGTAGCGATCGGCGACATCGTCGAGGGCGACCCCGTCGACGGTGATGCGGCCCAGTTCGTCATAGTGCGTCCGGCACGGCCACACGGTGGTGTCCAGTCGCGGGGACGCCATCCCCGAACGGAGGGACGGGAAGATCTCGAGCAACGTCACGGCGCGTCTCCTGTGGTGCCCCGCTTTCTCCTCGACTGCGGGGGTCACCTTCAGGACTACGCCGGTGACAGGCGCCGGAACCGTCTCGATACGCCGTCTTGACCAGCGGCGCCGCGATCTTGACGCCGCCCTGACACCCTGCTGATCAGCCCGCCAGCTTCTTGTAGAACGAGCCGACGATCGGCGCGGTGAGCGCCCGCGGCGCGTACTGGCCGGCGACGCTCATACCCTTGCTGATCAGGCCGGGAACGACGCGCATCTTGTTACGCGCCAAGGCGTCGATGGAGATTTTCGCGGTGTAGGCGGCCGACACCCAGATGAAATCCGGAATCTTGCTGCCGACCTCGTCCTGATCGGGGTTGTCGGTGCGTACCGGGCCCGGCGCCAGCAGTGTGACGTGCACGCCGCTGCCGGTCAGTTCGCCGCGCAGCGATTCGGAGAAGGTGTTGGTGAAGGCCTTCGTCGCGGCATAGGTGGCGTTGTTGGGGATGGCCATGTTCCCGGCCGCCGAACCGGTGATCAGGATGCCGCCGCCGCGGGCGAGCATGCCGGGCAGCACCGCCAGGGTCAGATCGTGGACCGCGACCGCGTTCAGTTCCATCACCGAACGTTCGACGTCGGCGTCCAGGTCGGCGACGGCGCCGAAGGTGGCGACACCGGCGTTGTTGCACAGGATGGCGATCTCACGACCGGCCAATTCGGCCACCAGCGGCGCGCGCTGTTCGCGATCGGACAGGTCCACCGCGCGAACCTCGGCGGTCACCCCGTAGCTGTCGGTCAGCCGTTGCGCCAGCTCGGCGAGCAGATCGCCGCGCCGGGCGACCAGGATGACCGAATAGCCGCGTCTGGCGAGCTCCTCGGCCAGAGCGGTTCCGATTCCGGAGGATGCTCCGGTGACGACGGCACGGTTGTCGGCGGTGGGTGCAGGCAAGCTCACGGTCGCCGAGCCTAGCCGGACTTCGCCTCACCGCGGGGCTTGGGCTCGAGGAAGGCGACACCCCAGTCGATATGCCCGTGCCACACGCCGGCGATTCGTCCGCCCTGCACCGCCGGCTTCGGATCCCCGACCGGGCCACCGGCCGCACGGACCGCGGCCACCGTGGCATCCAGATCCGGAGTGCCGAAGGCGACACCGACCAGCGCGGGCCGCTTCGTGGGGGCGGAAACGACCTCCAGGAACGCCTCGCCGACCCGGTAGAAGGCCATTTCCGGGCCTTCCGGGCCGCGTGGGTGGAAGCGCCGTCGCGGGCCGATTCCCAGTACGGCGTTCAGTGCGGCGACGGAATCGTCGAGATCCGGCACCCAATAGACGACGTGATCGACGAACGTCACCCCGTTGGGATGGGCCGACTCGGCCTCCACGTCGTGCAGCAGTTCCGGCACACCCAGTGTCGCCGCGTCGGCCTCGATGCCCTCGAAACCCCACCCGGTGCCGACTCCGAGCGTGCAGGAGATCCGCCCGATTCGCGTCATCGCGTCCGTGACCGCGAAACCCAATGCGGCCCAGGCCTTTTCGTCGCCCGGCAGCCCGAGCCGGGTGAGGATCGCCATTACAGCGCCGCCGCCAGCCGGGTGCCCTGATCGATGGCACGCTTGGCATCGAGTTCGGCGGCCACGTCGGCGCCGCCGATCAGATGGATGCGCACCCCCGCCTGCTGGAGCGGCTCGACCAGATCGCGCACCGATTCCTGTCCGGCACACAGGATCACGGTGTCGCAGTCGATGACGGTGGGCCGGTCGCGCTTGTCGCCGAAGCTGATGTGCAGTCCGCGATCGTCGATCCGTTCGTAGTTGACGCCGCCGATCTGCTCCACCCCCTTCGCCTTGACCGCCGCGCGATGCACCCAGCCGGTGGTCTTACCCAGGCTCTTGCCGAACGGCGTCGACTTCCGTTGCAGCAGGACGACATCGCGGGGAGCGGGCGAGGGACGCGCGGCGGTCAGCTGGCCCGGCGCCTCCGGATCGTCGGCGGTGACGCCCCACTCCTGCTTCCACTCGTCGAGCTTCAGCGCCGGATGTCCTTCGACGGTGAGGAATTCGCTGACGTCGTAACCGATTCCGCCCGCGCCGATCACCGCGACCTTCTTGCCCACCGGCTTCTCCTCGCGCACCAGTTCGGCGTAGGTGAGCACCTTCGGATGATCGATACCCGGAATGTTCGGAATACGCGGGCGCACGCCGGTGGCGACCACCACGTGGTCGTAGCGGCCTTCGATCAGTTCGCCGGCGCTCACCCGGCGGTTCAGGAATACTCGCACCCCGGCGAGTTCCAGTTTGCGGGTGAAATACCGGATCGTCTCGTTGAATTCTTCCTTGCCCGGAATCCGCCGCGCGATATCGAACTGGCCGCCGATCTTGTCGTCGGCCTCGAACAGATCCACCTTGTGGCCGCGCTCGGCCAGGTTCACCGCCGCCGACAGGCCCGCCGGTCCCGCGCCCACGACCGCGATGCGCTGCATCCGGCGGGTGGGCAGCAGCCGCAGTTCGGTTTCGTGGCCGGCCCGCGGATTCAGCAGGCAGGACACGGTTTTGTGAACGAAGGCGTGGTCCAGGCAGGCCTGGTTGCAGGCGATGCAGGTGTTGATCTCGTCGTCGCGGGCGGCCTGCGCCTTGGCGGCCCACTCCGGGTCGGCCAGCAGCGGCCGGGCCAGCGACACCAGATCGGCGTCGCCCCGGGTGAGGATCTCCTCGGCGGTCTCGGGCATGTTGATCCGGTTCGAGGCGCAGACCGGAATGTTCACGCGCGCGGTGATTTTCGCGGTGAACTCGACGAAGGCGGCGCGCGGCACCGAGGTGACGATCGTCGGCACCCGGGCCTCGTGCCAGCCGATGTCTGTGTTGATGATGCTGACGCCCGCGGCTTCCAATTCGGTTGCCAGGGCGAGGATTTCGGGCTCGGTCTGACCGTGCTCGACGAATTCGGCCATCGACAGCCGGAAGACGATGACGAAGTCCGTGCCGACCGCGGCCCGGATCCGGCGCACGATCTCCAGCGGGAAACGCCGCCGATTCTCCGCCGACCCGCCCCAGCGATCGGTGCGCTTGTTGGTGCGCGGCGCGAGGAACTGGTTGATCAGATAGCCCTCGCCGCCCATGATCTCGACACCGTCGTATCCGGCGAACTTCGCCAGCCGCGCACAGCGCACGTAGTCCTCGATGGTGCGCTCGACTCCCTTGCCGGAGAGTTTGCGGGGGCGGAACGGGTTGATCGGCGCCTTGATCGAGGAGGCCGAAACACTGAACGGCACATAGGCATAGCGCCCGGCGTGCAGAATCTGCAGGGCGATCCTGCCGCCCTCGGCGTGTACCGCCCTCGTGATCGCGCGGTGGCGGTAGGCCTCGGTCTTGTTGGTGAGTTTGGCGCCCAGCGGCAGCAGCCAGCCCTCGCGGTTGGGTGCGTAGCCGCCGGTGATGATCAGGCCGACGCCGCCGCGGGCGCGCTCGGCGAAATAGGCGGCGAGACGGTTGGTATCCCAGGCGCGATCTTCCAGCCCGGTGTGCATCGAACCCATGACCACGCGGTTGCGCAGCGTGGTGTGGCCCAGATCGAGCGGCTCGAACAGGCGGGGGTACGAATGCGGCGAATCGGAATTCGCGGTCATGGGATCACCTTTCGGAAACGGAATCCGGTTGCGGGGCTGAGGCTTCCGGATCGGGTGACGACGAACGCAGCACACCCCGCAGCCCGGCCAGCACCTCGTCGCACCATTCGACGAAGCCGACCTCGACCCGGATCCCGCCCCGCAGCACCAGATACTGGTAGAGAGCGGTGCCGGTGAGCCGGTCCGGGGCGGGGAAATCCTTCTTCTCGATGAGGCGGTACAACTCCAGCCGCTGGGCGTGCTGGTCGCGATGGCGTTCGACCTCGGCGCGCAGCGCTTCCAGATCGCCGTGTGCGGCGGCGCGGATCTTGACGCCCAATTCGCTGCGCAGCGGGCCGATATCGTCGGTCGGCTCCGCGATCCAGCGCGCCAGTTCGGCGTGTCCGGCATCGCTGACGGTGTAGACCTTCTTGTCCGGACGCCCGTCCTGGGCGATCGCCTCGCCGGTGACCCAGCCGCGTTCCTCCATGCGCTTGAGTACCCGGTAGATCTGCTGATGCGTTGCGCTCCAGAAGAATCCGATCGATTTGTCGAATCGGCGCGCCAGTTCGTACCCCGAACCGGCTCGCTCGCTCAGCGATACCAGCAGCGCGTGTTCGAGGGCCATGCGGTGAGGTTAACCGATACCCGCTGTACTATGCAACGTGGTGCATATTCCCGGCCAGGGGAGCCGGAACTGCGAGAACCCTGTGAGCACGTGCCGTTTTCTGTATCATCACCCGCGGTGCTCTGCACTATCTCGGATACGGGAAGGGCGCCTCGCACGGCCGCGAGGCCCGCGGGGCGTCCTTCTGTATGAGGGGCGTTCAGACGGTGTGCGGTTTCCAGGCGGCCATGCCGAGGGCGATCATGCGGACCTGGCCGACGGTGCGGTCGACGACGAGGGGGCGGTCGCGGAGCGGGGCGGCGACGAAGTCGGCGATGTGGTCGGCGACGGTGGAGACGATCAGGTCGGCGGCCAGTTCCAGATCATCGGTCGGCCAGGCGTCCAGCGCGGGGATTCGCGACATGTCGACCACCAATTCCCTTGTGATCAATTGCATTTCGGACGCGATCGCGGTGCGTAGTGCCGGTGCGCCGCCGTGGCGTTCGCGGATCAGGAAGCCGTAGAGGTCCTCGCGGCCGGCGATCTGGGCGAAGACGAATCGCACCGTTTCGGCCAGGCGCGCGTCCGGCGTGCGGCGCAGGTGCCGCAACGCCAGGCGCAACTGTCGCACTCCCTCGTCGACCAGGGCGGTTCCCAATTCGTCGAGGGAATCGAAGTGGCGATAGAAGGCGGTGGGCACGATCCCGGCCGAGCGGGCGATCTCACGCAGGCTCAGCGCCGCGAATCCGCGCTCGGCAGCCAGGGTCAGCGTGCCGTCCAGCAGCGCTCGCCGCGTGCGCTCCTTGCGCTCGACTCGGGTTTCGGCCTGCTCGCTCATCTCGCTGAGCATACATCCGTTCACGATTGGTCCATTCGGGGAGATGTTGCATCGGTCACACCAGATGCAGGTTGAACTATTGCGGTACCGCCAGGCACACTAGTTCAGTGTACAGATGTGCACCGAAAAAAGGTGCACGCGATCAAACGACGAAGGCTGGGGAGAACCGCATGGTGGGACTGCTCGATCTGGTCCAGACACTGACCTCGCCGCACCCGCTCGACCGGTATCTGGAGTTGGTGCGACCGACACTGACGCTGCGCGATATGCGGGCCGAGATCGTCGGCGTGGATCGGTCGGTGCCCGGTTCGGTGACTCTCACACTCCGTCCGACCCGGCAGTGGGCCGGGCACGAGGCCGGTCAGTTCGTGCAGGTCGGCGTGCTGATCGACGGAGTGAAGCACACCCGCTGCTACTCGCCGATCGATGCCGAGGCCGGACCGCGCCGCACCCTCACCCTGACCGTGAAGGCGCATCCGGAGGGGCTGGTGTCGCAGTATCTGCACCGGCACGCGAAGCGGGGGATGGTCGTGGACCTCGCGCCCGCCTCCGGGGTGTTCCGGCTGCCGGAGCAGCGACCGGACAAGGTGGTGCTGATCAGCGGGGGCAGCGGTATCACGCCGGTGCTGTCGATGCTGTCCACGCTCGTAGCCGAGGGGTATCGCGGCGACGTGGTGTTCCTGCACTACGCCCGCTCGCCCGAGGAGGTGCCGCATCGGGAGCTGCTCGCGGATATCGCCCGGCGCCACGACAACGTCGACGTCGTGCTGGGTTATCCCGAACTGGCCCGGTCGGAGCGGCTGGACGCCGCGCCGTGGAGCTGTGCGGTCGTGCCCGGCGCGAAGTTCCTCGACTACGACGAACTGGCGCGCATCGTGCCGTTCTTCGCGACGGCGCAGACCTACGTCTGTGGCCCGCCGCCGCTGATGGAGTCCGTGCGTCGCATCTACCAGGCCGAGGATCTCGACGACCGCCTGCACAGTGAGGAATTCGTCCTCACCGCCGCGCCGGCCGACACCGCCGATGTCGAGGGCATCACCACCTTCTCGGTGAGCGGCACGCAGTCGGAGAACACCGGTGCGAGCCTGCTCGAGCAGGCCGAGTCGGCGGGTTTGACGCCGGAGTTCGGGTGCCGGATGGGCATCTGCTTCTCCTGCACGGCGGTCAAGCGGTCCGGCTGCACCCGCAACCTGCGCAGTGGCGAACTGGACAGTGACCCGGACCAGCCGATCCAGCTGTGCGTCAGCGCCGCGGTCGGCGATGTCGACATCGAAATCTGAGCCGCACCGAAATCTGAAAGGGGAGAACAGCTATGACCATACTCACCGAGACCGAGAACGGGCCGCTGGTCCTGTCGCCGGAACAGGTCGCCGAGATCGGCCGGGAGCTGGACGCACTGCGCGACCGCATCACCGCCGATCTGGGGGAGCGCGATCGCGAATACATCTATTCGATTATCAAGGCGCAGCGCGGTTTCGAGGTCGCCGGGCGCGGCCTCATGTATCTGGGCTTCCTGCCGCCGTTCTGGCTGGCCGGGGTGGCGGCGCTGAGCCTGTCCAAGATTCTGGACAATATGGAGATCGGCCACAACGTCATGCACGGCCAGTGGGACTGGATGCGTGAACCGGGCCTGAATTCCCGTGTGTTCGAATGGGATACGGTGTGCCCGGCCGATCAGTGGAAGCATTCGCACAACTACATGCACCACACCTACACCAACATCCACGGCCGTGACCGCGACATCGGCTACGGCGTGCTGCGCATCGACGAGGGTCAGCAGTGGAATCCGTACTATCTGGGCAACCCGGTGTACGCGCTGGCGCTGATGCTGTTGTTCGAATGGGGCGTGATGCTGCACGACCTCGAGGCCGACAACATCGTCAAGGGCAAGCGGAAGTGGGCGGATGTCAAGCGCCTGGCCAAGGGGCAGATCCGCAAGGCCGGCCGGCAGGTGCTCAAGGATTACGTCGTCTTCCCGCTGCTGAGCGGCCCGCTGTTCGTCTCCACCCTGGCCGGCAACGTGACCGCCAACCTGGTGCGCAACGTCTGGGCGTACTCGATCATCTTCTGCGGACACTTCCCATCGGGCGTACAGACGTTCACCGAAGAGGAGACCGAGAACGAGACGCGCGGCGAGTGGTACGTGCGGCAGATGCTCGGCTCGGCCAACATCAGCGGCAGCAAACTGTTCCACATCCTGTCGGGCAACCTGTCCCACCAGATCGAACACCACCTGTTCCCGGATCTGCCGGCCAACCGGTATCCGGAGATCGCGCCCGAGGTCCGCGCGCTGTGCGAGAAGTACGGCCTGCCCTACAACACCGGCCGGTTCAGCAAGCAGGTCGGCTCGGTCTGGCTCAAGATCTGCAAGCTCGCCCTTCCCCCGGCCATCGTCGGGAAAGGCTCGCAGCCTGGTGTTATCGTGATGCGAGAGCGGCAGGTCGAGCCGAGCGAGGTGGGCGGGTAGATGATCGGAAAATTCGAGAGCAACAAGGATCTGATCCAGGAGCTGACATCCTCCGGGGCACGACACGTCGGCAATATCGCAACGATCATTACCGGCACGGTCTCGGAAGTGACGCGCGAAATCGGTGACTGGATCACCGATGCCATCGAGATGCGGGAGGCCGCGGCTGCGGCACACCGTGATCGGGAGGCGGCGGCCGACGTGAACACCGGGCGCGACCATCCCGACGTGCTGGTCGACGAGCCCGAGCCGGAGCCGAACGTGCATGCGGCCCAGCCCTTCATCGACGCCGATGTGGAAATCGTCGATCCGAAACGCTGAGCGGGATCAGAACACCGGCAGTCGGCGCCGGTGCTCGGCGATATCGGTGATCAGGTCCTTGTAGCCGTCGGCCAGTTCGGCGAGGCGCACCCAGTGCAGGTGTGTCTCGCCGTCCGGGGTGGAGGCGGGGAGCTCGTCCGCCGGATAGTTCGAGGCGGGCAGTCCGAGCGCATGATGGGCGGCGACCCATTTCCCGGCCATCCGGTCGATGACCGCCCCGAGAGTCTCGGTGTGCAGCGAGGCGCCCTCGCGGTGCGCGACGTTGTCGGCCACCCAGACATCGATACATTCGATCAGCCGGGTGCGGTCGCGATCGATGTGGTCGACCAATCGGCTGGCGCCGGCGACGCGGGCGGTCGAGGCCTTCGGCGCCTGCGCCTCCCGGGAGGCGTGCCGGCGCAATTCGTGGCAGCGGACCAGGTCCCGGGCCGCCTCGAGCACCGGGTGGTCGCCGGGCGGTGGTGTCGTGGACCGGAATGCGCGCAGCAGCGCAGATACCGACGGAAGTGCGCCGGTCGCGTCGTTGTCACCGGCGTAAGCGCTCGCCATCGTCTCCCACCCTCGTCTCAGCGGTCGGAATCTGGTTACGCCAGGGCCGAGGAGGTTTTCGGGGAGGGGCTCCCCTCGGCTCCGGCGTAGTCCCGCGGAAACGGACGCCGGCTGTTCGGTCGCACTGCTCACGGGTGTACGAACCGGGATATCCGCGACGATGCGATAGACGTGTCCGAATGCGGGGACATATTCAGGAAAGCGTGTCCCGACTTGGCATGCAACGGTTGACGCGCCGAACACCCAAGGTGCCGGACAATCGTTATACGCATCACGCGTGGATCACATGATCGCGAAGATCCACCATCGGCGGCGCGGCGCCTGCGCGACCGGTTGCGGATGGCTAGCCTGAGGATTTGTGCCCGCCTATATCTCTTCGCCGGAGCTGACCTTCGGCTTTCTGTTCGCTCTGGAAGATCCCGAGCGAATCGCCGAGGTGGTGCGAAATCTGATGGAGCGCCGCACGGTCTCGGTTTTTCGTCTGGCGCATGTCTCCGGCGCGGCCGGTCCACCGGAACGCTATGTCGTGAACTGGGCTGCCATCCCGCAGATTTCGATCACCACCGCCGCACCCGACGCCGATGCCATGCAGGCCGAGCGGATCATGCTGGTCAACGCATTTCTGGGCGAGGGCGGTGAGATCAGCTTGTACTCGGCGGACAGCAATCGCCCAGACGACAAGCGGCAGTGACGTTTTCCCATCGGCAGCACACAGGTTTTCGTTACGGAGACACTCCACACAGCGGCTCTTACGTCACTCTCAGCTACCGGCCAGCGGCGATTAAGTTCCGGGCAGCAGGGTGGGTTCTGGTCGATCGCCCGACACGGGGGTCGACGGCCTGTGCCCCCTACAGAGAGGTAGAAGCATGATTCCGGTCATCATCGACACCGGTAGCGCCGCGTTGAGCGGCATCCTCGACACCGGCAGCGCCGCCCTCAGCGGTGTCCTGAACACCCTGTTCACCGGGTCGTTCGGCGGCTGATTCCGGCCCGCCCCCGGGGATCGTGCCCCGGGTCACTGCCCCGGCGCCCGCGGGCGCCGGGGCGGTGCCGTCTCCGGCGGAGTAGATGCGGCGCACCACATCCTCGATATCGGGTTCCTCGATGGACAGGTCGCGCACCTCGACCCGATTCGAGATGGCGGCGAGAAGCTGTGCGGCGGTGGTGATCTCGGGATCGAAGGCCAGCCGCTGCCGCATGCCGTCGGCCTCGGCGGCCAGCAGTGTCGCCCCCGCGAGGCCGGTGAGATCGTCACTGGGCCGGGCCAGATCCACCACCAGGACGCGGCGCGCGCCGACGGTGCGCGCCAGGCCCGGCAGCGTGCCGTCGTAGGCGAGGCGGCCGTGGTCGACCACCAGTACCCGTTCGCAGAGGCGCTCGATATCGCCCATGTCGTGGGTGGTGAGCAGCAGCGTGGTGCCGCTTTCCGCCCGTTCCCGGCGCAGGAATTCCCGTAGCCGCTGTTTGGAGAGCACGTCGAGGCCGATGGTCGGCTCATCGAGAATCAGCAGCTCCGGACGGTGCAGGAGCGCCGCGGCGATTTCGGCGCGCATTCGCTGTCCGAGGGAGAGTTGACGCACCGGGGTGTCGAGGGTGTGTCCCATTTCGAGCTGTTCGACGAGTTCGTCCGTGCGGCGGCGCGCCGCGTCCGGTTCCAGGCGATGGATGGCGGCCAGAATGGTGAACGATTCGCGCAGCGGCAGATCCCACCACAGCTGTGACCGCTGGCCGAACACCACGCCGATCCGCCCGGCCAGTTCGCGCCGCCGGCGCACCGGGTCGAGCCCGCAGGTGCGCACGGTGCCGGAGGTCGGCACGAGGATGCCGGTGAGCATCTTGATCGTGGTGGATTTTCCGGCTCCGTTGGCGCCGATATAGCCGACCGCCGAACCGGTTTCGATGCGAAAGCTCATCGAGTCCACGGCGGTGAGCACTTCGCGCATGTGCCCGCGGCGGCCCCGGCGGCTGCGCCGGAGCACGAATTGCCTGGTCAGTTCCGATACTTCGACGGTGTTCATCCGCCCCCTCCCTGATAGTGGCGTACCCCGTTGCGCCAGAGCGTCAACGCCATTATCCAAACCCACAGCGCCGCAAGCGGTCCGAACCAGGCCAGCCCGGCGGGCAGCCACGCCGGTCCGGGAAGGCCGAGGAGAGCGATCGTGGGCAGATAGGCGACGAACGAGACCGGTATCGCGAATCCGAACAGCGCCCGCAGCGGGCCGGAGAACACCGAACTCGGCTGCTGGGCGGCGAAGGATCCGCCGTAGGTGAAGCTGTTGGTGAGTTCCGAACCGTCCACCAGGTGGAATTGCAGGCCCGCGGCGCAGACGAACAGGCCGGCGAAAATGGCGATCCCGCTCAGTGTGCTGCTCACCGCCAGCACGATATGCGTTGGGCTCCAATCGATATCGTTGCCGATCAGGCCGGCGGTCAGGACCACCGCCGCGACGGTGGCCCGCGACAGCCGCCGCAGCGATACATCGCTGGTGATCAGCTGGAGCAGCAGGGGCTGGGGGCGCAGGTGGAAGGCGTCGAGGGTGCCCATCCGAATGTAGGTCGCGAGGGTGTCGGTGTGGCCGACGGCGATCTGGGCGAGCGCGAAACTGAGGTTGGACAGACCGAACAGCAGCAGCATCTGGGTCGAGTTCAGGCCGCCCAGCGCCGTGACGTTGTGGTAGATCAGCCACATCTCCGCGAATTCGACCACGCCGATCAACAGGGAGGAGAACAGGTCGGTGGCGAAGGAGAGCGGATAGGCGCGCTGTGAGCGCATCCGCGAACGCAGCACGGCCACATAGGGTGTGAGCCTGCTGCCGTACGGTGCGAGCTCAGCCACCCTGCACCTCCAGTTTGCGCCGGCCCGCCGCGATGAGCGTCCGGCCGATGCCGATCGCGATGGCGATCCACAACACCTGCATGCCGATGACCGACCACGCCGCCGAACCCGTCGCCCGGCCGGACAGCACGTCGACCGGCCCCTGCAGCAGCCAGGGAAACGGGGTCAGCCGCGCGGCGGTGGCCAGCGGTGCCGGAAACAGATGGATGGGTACGTAGAGGCCGGCGAAGAACGTGGACAGGATCTGATAGAGCATCCGGATTCCGCGCGTCTCGATCAGCCAGAAACCCAGCAGGCTCACCGAGAACAACAGCAACAGCGAAAGCGTCACGGCCGCAACGACACTGACGGCGCCAAGCAGATACGGCGCGAAGGTGCCGGGCAACACCAGCTGCGCCGTGATCAGACCGGTGGCGACCGACGGCAGGCCGCGCAGCGCCAGCGTGCACGACGATCCGCCGAGATCGGTTGCCAGATAGAAGAATTGGATATCGATGGGGCGTTGCAGATCGACCGCCACATCGCCGGTGCGCACCCGCTCGGCGATATCGTGCGGTGGCCCCATCACTCGCAGGGCGCCCAGCATGGCCTGCGACAACCACACGTAGGCGCCGATCGACGCACCGGTGTAGCCGCCGAAGCCCGGCGTGGAGCGCGCCGCCGCGATCATCACCGCGGCCCGGATGAGGCCGAAGACGACATTGGCGGCCAAGCCCGCGAAGACGGCCGACCGGTAATTCCATTGACGCCTGAATCCGGCGCCGAACAGATGTGAATAAACCCCCGAGAGTGCGCGCACAAGTTGTCCAGAATACGACGTGGTCCCCCGCTCGGCGAGCGAATTTCGAAGAACCGGAGCAGGGCAGTCCGAGCGGTCGGTATGGTCGTCGCACCCGATGGCCGGATCGCTTTGCGCAAAACCTTGCCGCGACCTCCATCACAGTGTTAGAAACAGTCATGTTTCACACTGGGGTCGCAGCGGTGGCTCCCGCCCCTGAGGACCGCCTATGACCACCGTTTTCGAAACGCTGGAATCGGATGTGCGCGGATACTGCCGGGTCTGGCCGACGGTCTTCGACACCGCCCGCGGCGCCTGGCTCCGCGACGAGCAGGGCCGCGACTATCTCGATTTCTTCGCCGGAGCCGGCACGCTCAACTACGGGCACAACAACCCGATCCTGAAGGCGGCCCTGCTGGACTATCTGTCCCGCGACGGGCTCACCCACGGCCTGGACATGTCGACGGTCGCCAAGCGTGACCTGCTCGAGGCGCTGCGCGACCTGATCCTCGTGCCGCGCGGATTCGACTACAAGATCCAATTCCCGGGCCCGACCGGGGCGAACGCGGTGGAGGCGGCGCTGAAGCTGGCCCGCAAGATCACCGGGCGCAGCACGGTGGTGAACTTCACCAACGCCTTTCACGGCATGACGCTGGGTGCGCTGGCCGTGACCGGTAACGCCGCCAAACGGGCGGGGGCCGGCGTGCCGCTGCCACACGTCCATCCGATGCCCTATGACGGCTACCTGGGCGGTGCGGACGAGCTGGCGTGGATCGAGCGGATGCTCGACGACACCTCCTCCGGGGTGGACAAGCCGGCGGCCGTGATCGTGGAAACGGTGCAGGGCGAGGGCGGGGTGAACATCGCCCGCGCCGAGTGGTTGCGCCGGCTCGCGGAAATGGTCGCGGCGCGCGGAATTCTGCTGATCGTCGACGATGTGCAGATGGGTTGCGGGCGGACCGGGCCGTTCTTCTCCTTCGAGACGGCGGGTATCACCCCGGATATCGTCACGCTCTCGAAGTCCATCGGCGGCTACGGCCTGCCGATGGCGCTGGTGTTGATGAAACGCGAACTGGACCAGTGGGCGCCGGGTGAGCACAACGGCACCTTCCGCGGCAACAACCCGGCCTTCGTCACCGCGCGGGTGGCGCTGGAGGAGTACTGGCGCGACGACCGGCTCGAGCTCGCCACACTGGCCCGCGGCGAGCGGGTACGTGCGGCGCTGGCGCGGGTGGCGGATGCGGTGGGCGGATTGTCCACGCGCGGCCGGGGTTTGGTGCACGGCCTGGTCTTCGACGACGCCTCGGAGGCGGGCAAGGTGAGCCGGGTCGCCTTCGAGGAGGGGCTGCTCGTGGAGACCTCGGGCGCCTGTGACGAGGTTGTGAAACTGCTTCCGCCACTCACGATTTCGGATTCCGAGTTGGATCACGGACTCGAAATACTGGCGCGCGCTGTCGATATCGTCTGCGGCAGGCGCGGCTAGGGGGATCGGACCGTCGGCTGCCGACCCACACCCGGCAGCCGGCCGCGGGACCGGGTTTCCGCTGCGGGGCCCGGTCCCGCACCTTCGGGTGCGCCTCGGACGGTATGACACGGACGGCTATGAAACGGACGGCTCCGAATCGGATGTCTTCATCTTGTCCAGGATTCTGGGCTGCCACTGGTAGAACCAGCTGAATTTGTAGGATTCTCCGGCGGGCGACGAGGTGGCGGCAAAGGTGAATCGGCGATCGTTCGTGGCGAACGGGGCCTTGTCGGCGAGTTCCTGGAAGCGCGGTTCGATCGGAATCGGGAGCGTGGCCGGATCCGGTGTGATCACCGGGAAGCACAGTCGCTCGATCCGGGAGGATTCCCAGCCGAACGTGGCGTAGATGTCGAATGCTTTCGCGGTGACGGCGAGGAATTGCGCGCTCGGTTCCGGAAGTCCGGCGTCCCGATGGAGTGCGGCGACGGCCTCGGGTGCGAAGTGCTCGGCGGGCAGTCCGGGGAAGTACACGTTCATCGTCTTGTCGTGATAGTCGATGCCGAGCAGGCCGACCTTGTCCGCCAAGGCGTGCGCGGCGAACATGCGGGCGTGGTCGGCGAGGCCGGCCGGCATGGACGGGAGTGCGGCGAGGTCCGCCACGTTCCGGACGTCGTCCGCGGGGAAGAACGGCCAGATCTTCTTGAAGCCGCCGGCGACGCCGATGTCGATGCCGTAGCTGTCGACGGGGCATTGTTTCCGGACCTGGTCCAGCAGGGATCCGATCGGATGATCGGTCTGCGGGATCAGTCCGTTCGAGCGCGCGATGTCGTAGGGGTCGATGTCTTTCGGCAGCGTGAGGAAGCGATAGTCGAGGTCTCCCGCACGACGGGCCTCGGTGACGACTCGGAAAGAGATCACCGATTGGGTGAGCATCGTGCCGAATGCGGTCAGGACCGGCCATACCGCGTCTCGGGTGCACGGGACGTTCGCCAGCCGTGCGGATTTCTCGATGGCCACATACAGATCGTCCAGCGCGAATTCGGTAGTGGTGGACATGCGTCCTTCCTGAGAGGGTGCTACGAACAACAGCGCGGTGCCGCCGAGACGACGGCCGGACGGTCGGCGCAGTCGAATGCGGAACGCGCACTGGAGTTTACGAAGCGATGTGGCCGATGGGCTTGCGCCGACTGCCCGCTGCTGGGAGCCCCTCGGATCCGAACGTGCGAGAGCCCGTGCCGAACGAGGAAGGGTGAGCGCTCGGAGAAGCGGACGTCGAATGCGCCCGAGTGGGAAAGATCGACGCTACCGGGCCGATATTTCGTGGCGATCCGGTGCTCTCGTGGAGCGGATGACGGGATTCGAACCCGCGACCCTCACCTTGGCAAGGTGATGCGCTACCAACTGCGCTACATCCGCATCCCGCCTCGCGGCGGTGCGAGAAAAACAATAGCCGATCGCGGCGCGCAACCGCGAATCCGCAGGTCAGCGACCTGCGGATAGGGCGTCAGCTGAGCAGGAGGTGGACCTGCAATTCACCCACCAGGAAGCCGAGCACACCGCCGATGGCGACCAGTTTCCACTCGTCCTGTTTGAACGCCGGGCGCAGCAACCCTTCGTATTCGTCGTCGGTGAGCTGGCGGGTCTTCTCGATCACCAGGTTGCGCAGATCCAGCGTGCGCATCGCGTGGTCTTCGAATCCGGCTGCGGCACTGCGGATATAGGCCAGCATCTCGGGGACGATCTCGCGTTTGACCCGGGTGATGGAGTCGCCGGCGACCAGCATCACCAGCGGTCGCGCGGGCGCGGACTGGGTATCGATGAATTCGTCCATCCGCCGCGCCAGGATCGATGCCAGCCGGTCCGAACGCTCCCCGTTGAGGACCGCCTCGAGCATCTTGGCCGGGGTGAGGATTTCGGTGGCGATCAGATCGCCGTAGTCGATACAGACCTGTTCGCGGCGCTTGTGGAACAAGCCCTGCCAGAAGACTCGGCCGAAGATCCGCCACGGCCGCACCGGCCGGAAGATCATCTGCAGCGCCAGCCAGTCGGTGACCAGGCCGGTGAATCCGCCGAACAGCGGCATCAGCCAGGAGGAGTGGGTGAAGGCCCAGGTGACCATCTGCACGAAGCCCAGCAGTGTGCCGAACAACAGGCCGGAGCGCACGATGAAGCGCAGCTCGTGATGGCCCACCCGGCGCACCATCTCCACCAGCAGCGCCTTGTCGTTGACCAGGGTGTCGATGGCGATGGAGCGCAGATCCATGATCTGGTCGAGATTGGTCCGCAGGTCGGTGACGATCTCGTCGATGAGGTCGGGGACGTCGCGCTGGACGCGGCGGATCATCGCCTCGCGGGCGAACTGCGGC
Organism: Nocardia aobensis NBRC 100429; assembly: GCF_000308375.1. Lineage (GTDB taxonomy): Bacteria > Actinomycetota > Actinomycetes > Mycobacteriales > Mycobacteriaceae > Nocardia > Nocardia aobensis. The sequence goes on from NZ_BAFQ01000053.1 coordinate 43,610, forward strand.
ATGGTCACCCACAGCCGCGGTTCGTAGCGCATCATCAGCTCGTCGACGGTGTGCGCGACGGCGTCGTCGAGTGGTTCGCGCAGGGTGGTGGTGAGCTCGGCGACATCGATGCGGCCGAGGATCTCCTGCGGATCGATCAGCCGCGAGAACATCAGATCCACCGCGATCGTCGCCATCCGCGGCGCGGCCTTGGGGATCACGCCCTGCCAGCCGAACCAGGGCGGGATGCCGCGGAATTCCAAGGGGCGGCAGAGCATTTCGACGGCGACGAGTTTGGTGGTCCAGCCGATGAACGCGGCGATCACCGGAATCGAGCAGTAGAGCAGCCAGTGCTCGGTGAAATCGGCGATCACGCGTCCGCCCGGTGGGAAATCGCTGCACAGCGGTGATTCGGCGAACAGCGCCGGAACGATGGAGAAGTGTCGAGCCGCACGCGCGAACTGTAACAGGTTCTAGAGGAGTGCCTACTGGGAGCCGGGGGTGGCGGCCAGGAACATGTAGCTCTTCTCCTCGACCCGTCGCGCGATCCGCCACGCGCCGTCGACGCGGGTGAAGGTGTCCAGGTACCACAGCCCGCACAGCATGAGGTTCTGCTGACCCTCCGCCCCGCCGAGGAGCATCGGATTGTGGCACATGGTGCGGCCGGTGGCGCTGTCCCCGTCGATGGTGATCGAGGAGTTGCTGATCAGATGCTGGAAGGCGGGGAAGTTCGGCATCACCGTGGCGAGGAACTTCTTGATCTCGGACAGCCCACCGCTGGCGCCGCCCATGGCCGAATAGTCGATGTGCGCGTCCGCGGTGAAGACGTCGTCGAGCAGATCCCACTGCTGGGTGTCCACGGCATGGGAGTATCGGACCATCAGATCCTCGATCTCGATCCGATCCGAAATCTCTTGCAGCGACAGCATATTTCCTCCAGTGGTAGCGGCTCGGCGACGATGCGGGCTATTCGGAAGCCGCGTCGAAGGCGCGCACGAGCGTGCGCGGCGCCTTGTGTCGCCAGGCGTCGGTGAGCAACTCGCTCAGTAGGCCGGTGTCGGCGGCGCCCAGCTCGACGCGGACCGCCGACAGCCGCTTGCCCCACCACTTCTCCGCGCAGCAGTCCGGATATTCCGCGACCGCCTCCCGGATATCGGCTTCACTCGCCATTACGTGCGCGTGGGCGGGGTCGGGCAGCGTCGCGAAGATCGCCTTGCGGACGCGGAACGACGGCATGTCGAAATGCGGCGCTTCAATGGACTCGGGGAGTCCCAGCGCAATCCGCCGGACGTCGTCGGCATCGGCCATGGGCCGATTATGCGGCCGAATTCGTGCCCTCGCGGCCGGTTCGGCGAGATGGGCCGGCTAGCCGAGATCGGCGAGGGCGGCCTCGATCGCGCGGTGGAAGGTGGGGTAGGCGTAGATCATCTCCCGCAGCGTGGTGACCGGAACCCGGGCGTGCACCGCGACGGCCAGGGCGCTCAGCACCTCGCCGCCGACCGGGCCGACCGAGGTGGCGCCGACCAGAATGCCGCGATCGGCGTCGGCGACCAGCTTGATGAATCCGGCATTGCCCGGCCCGTGGATCCAGCCTCGGGTCGAATCCGGAACCTCGGCCCGGCCGGTCCAGACGCTCAGTCCGGCCTCGCGGGCCTGCGACTCCGTCATCCCGACCGCGCCCACCTCCGGTTCGGTGAAGGTGACATTGGGAACCGCGTGATACTGCGCGGGTTCGCCGGGGGAGCCGAGGATATCGGCGGCGGCGATGCGTGCCTGATACATCGACATGTGGGTGAAGGCGCCGTGCCCGGTGACGTCCCCGATCGCCCAGACACCCTCGGCGGCGCGCAGCCGGTCGTCGACCCGGATGCCGTGCGCCTGCTCGTCCAGGCCGATGGCGCCGACGCCCAGCGCGGACAGGTCGGTGTAGCGGCCGGCGGCGACCAGCAGGCGCTGGGCGCGGATCGGATCGCCGTTGCTCAGCCGGACGGTGAAATAGCTGCCGTCGTGGTCGATTCGGGTGGCCTCGACGCCGGTGCGGACCGAAATACCCTCTTCGGCAAAGGTTTTCGCCAGTGTTTCGGCGGCCTCGGGCTCGGCGCGCGGGAGCAGCCGGCTGCGTACGACCATCGTCACCTCGGCTCCGAATCGGGAGAAGATCTGCGCGAATTCCGCGCCGACCGGTCCGCCGCCGAGCACGATCAGGGATTCGGGCGCCTCGGTGGTGGTCACGGCCTCGCGGTTGGTCCAGTACGGGGTGTCGGCCAAGCCCTCGATCGGCGGAACGGACGGGGCGGTGCCGGGGTTGAGCACGATCGCGCGCAGGGCGCGGAACTCGCGCGGTCCGTCGGCGGTATCGACGCGGACCTGGCCCGGCTCGGTGATGCGTCCCCAGCCGCGCACGAAGGTGCCGCCGGCGGATTCGAACCGTTCGACGGCGACCTTGTCGTCCCAGTCGTCGGTCGCCTGGTCACGGATCCGCTTCGCCACCGGCGCCCAATCCGCCTGCACCTGGGTACTTCCCGCGAGTTTGCCGACCCGGCGCGCCTCGGCCAGGGTCTCGGCGGCGCGCACCATCATCTTGGTCGGCACGCAGGCGTAGTAGGGGCATTCGCCGCCCAGCAACCGGCCTTCGACGCCGACGACCGCGAGCCCGGCCCGCGCCAATTCGGTCGCCACGGCCTCCCCGCCGGGCCCCATGCCGATGACGACGGCATCCACGGATTCGGTCGCCGGGGTTTCGGCGGGCATGCGATCACGCTCCTCTGATTCGACACGGTGGGGACGGCGGGGTCCCGGAGACCATGGTGACAGCTGGGACGCCGCCGGTGGGGGATCGACAGGTGCGGATCGTGCATTCCGTTGCACGGTGCCGCGAGCGGATGGATGATTCTCGAAAGTAAGAATTCAACTCTCGCAACCGTCGCCCGGTGATAAAGTAAGTACTCGCTCAGTACTGGAGGTCGCTGATGACAGAGCGAATGCTGCTGACCAATGGGCGGATCCTGACCTGCGGCGGTGATCTCGCCGAACACCCGCGCGCGGGATCGGTACTCGTCGAGGGGGATCGGATCGCGGAGGTCTCGATCGGTGCGGAGATCGACATCGATCCGGGAGCCGTGCGAGTGGTGGATCTGCGCGGCGCCACGGTGCTGCCCGGCCTCGGTGACGCGCACACACACATCAGCTGGCCGCTGGATTTCGTCTTCGACCACGCGGCCGTCGCCGCGGCACCGCCGGGGCGGCACATCCTCGACGTCGCGGCCGTGGCGAAGACCTATCTGCACAGCGGCTACACCCTGCTGATCGGCGCGGGAGCCACGCAGCCGCAGGACGATCTGCTCATTCACGACGCGGTGGAGCGGGGGCTGATCGCGGGGCCGCGCCTGATTCCCTGCGGGGCGATGATCGCCGAGCGCGGAGGTCTCGGCGGCGAAGAGGGCGGCCTGATGGAGGTCGTCGACGGTGTCCGCGATATCCGCGAGGTCGTCGCGCGGCAGTGCGACAGCGGCGTGCGGTCGCTCAAACTGTTCATCTCCGGCGACGGTGTGGTGCCCGCGCATCCGTCCGAGGACGTCTACATGAACGACGAGATGCTTTCGGCGGCAGTCGACGTCGCGGACCGCTACGGCGCATTCGTGACGGTGCACGCTCGCGGTGCGGCCAGCGTGGCGATGGCCGCGCGCACCGGTGTCCGCATCATCCATCACGCCTGCTACCTCGATGACGAGGCATTGAGTGTGCTGGAGGCGAGGCGCGACGATGTCTGGGTATGTCCGGGCCTGCACTATCTGTACGCCGTGGTCTCGGGCCGCGCGCAGGAGTGGGGGATCAGCGGGGAACAGGTCGAGGCCTCCGGCTATCGCGACGAATTGCGGGCCCAGATAGACGGATTGCACAAGCTGAAGGCGGCCGGCATTCGGATCCTGTCGGGTGGCGACTTCGGGCATCAGTGGACCCGGCACGGCACCTATGCGGCGGAATTGCAGCGCTATGTCGAGTTGATCGACATGTCGCCGATCGAGGCCATCCACACCGCCACCCGGAACATGGGCCCGGCGGCGCGCCTGGACACCGGTGAGATCCGAGCCGGAATGCTGGCCGACCTGATCGTCGTCGACGGCGATCCGACGGCGGATATCGCTGTGCTGCAGGATCATTCGAAGCTGCGGACGGTGATCAAAGGCGGCGTCGTCGCCTACGTCGATCCCGAGGTCTATCCGTGACGGCTGCGACGCCGGTGCTCTCGGGAGTGCAGACCCTGGTGCGTCTGCTCGCGCTGCGCCACGAACTTGACCTTCGCGACGGAACGACCACCGCCACCATGGTTTCCGGATATCCGGGATCGCCGCTGGGCGGTTTCGATCTGGAACTGGAGCGGCACGAACCGCAGCGGCATCGCATCGTGCACCGGCCCGGACTCAACGAGGAGCTCGCGGCGGCCACCGTCTGGGGCAGCCAGATGGGCGCCGCCCTCGCCTACGACGGTGTCGACGGCGTGGTGGGGGCCTGGTACGGCAAGGGGCCGGGACTGGATCGCTCGGGCGATGTGCTCAAACACGCCAATGCGATGGGGGCCGGGCCGGGCGGCGGCGCGGTTGTCTTCTGTGGTGACGATCCGGCCGCGAAATCGTCCACCTTGGCCTGCGACAGCCAGTACACCTTCGCCGACGCCGGGATGCCGGTGCTGTTTCCGGGTGATCAGCAGGACGTTCTCGACCTCGGGATCCACGCCTTCCGGATGTCGCGGTATGCCGGATGCTGGGTCGGTCTGAAGATCGTCACCGCTGTGGCCGACGGAATCGGCACGGTCGACGCGGATCTCGGACGCCACCGCCCGGCCGAACCGCGGGTAAGTATCGGAGGGCGGATCTGGACGCATCGACCGCAGGCGACCATCGGCCCGCATGCGGTGCCCGGCCAGGAAGAGCTGATCAACGAGCATCGGCTGTGGGCGGCCCGCGCCTATGCCCGGCACAACGGTCTCGACCGGACGGTCGGCCCGGAGACCGCCGAACTCGGCATCGTCTGCGCGGGCGCGACGTATTTCGATGTGGTGCAGGCGCTGACGGAGCGCGGCGTCCGGCTCGCGGATCTCGCCGCGGCGGGTGTGCGCATTCTGCGGCTGGGCATGACCTACCCGCTGGTCGAGGAGACCGTTGTCGAGTTCGCGGATTCGGTGCGGCGGTTGCTGGTCGTGGAGGAGAAGCGGCCGTTCGTCGAGACGCAGCTGCGCGCGGTGCTGCACGAGGCGGAGCGTCGAATTCCGGTGCTGGGCAAGCGGGATCGTGACGGGGTGCCCTTGGTGGCCGGTTCCGGTGTCCTCGATCCGAAGTCCGTGGGTGAGATACTCGACCGCGTTCTTCCGGCGCTGCGCCCGGCGGCACCGCCGCGGCTCGAGCTGCCGCTGTTGGTGACGCCGGCCCGCGCGCCCGCGTATTGCAGTGGCTGCCCGCACAATCGGTCCACGGTCGCGCCGGAGGACGCGCTGGTCGGCGGTGGGGTCGGCTGTCACGGCATCATGTATTTCGAGGCCCGCAATCGCGACCTGACGATGTTGCCGCCGACGCCGATGGGCGCTGAAGGGGTGCCGTGGATCGGGTTGTCCCCGTTCGTCGAGGCGCCCCATCTGATTCAGAATCTGGGCGACGGCACGCTGACCCATTCCGGCACGCTCGCCATCCGCGCGAGTGTGGCCGCCGGAACCGACATCACCTTCAAGATCCTCTACAACGCGGCGGTCGCCATGACCGGCGGCCAAGAGGTGACCGGACTGCGGGACGTGCCCGCCCTCACCCGGGAACTGCAGGCCGAGGGGGTGCGCGAGATCGTGGTCTGCGCCGAGGATCCCGGCCGCTACGGCCGGCGCCCGCGATGGGCGCCGGGTGTCGAGGTGCTGGGCCGCGATCGGCTGGCGCAGGTGCAGCAGCGGCTGCGGACGGTGCCCGGGGTGACGGTGATCATCTACGACCAGCGGTGCGCGGCCGAGGCGCGGCGGCTGCGCAAACGCGGTCTGCTGCCGGAGCCGCCGCGGCGGGTCGTCATCAACGAGGCCGTGTGTGAAGGCTGCGGCGACTGTGGAACCAAGAGTAACTGTCTGTCGGTGCTGCCGGTGGACACCGAATTCGGTACGAAGCGGCGTATCCACGATTCCTCGTGCAATCGCGACTACACCTGCCTGGCCGGCGACTGTCCGTCGTTCGTCACCATCGAGCCGAAAGCCGGTGCGCGTCGGCGACATCGGGGCCGCCGCGAGCGTCCGCGACTTCCTTCGGGAGCGCTGCCGGAGCCGGCGCCCCCTGCGGTCGGCGAACGCTACAGCATCTACTTCACCGGAATCGGCGGCACCGGAATAGTCACGGCCAACCGGATTCTCGTGCGGGCCGCCGAGGCGGCGGGCTGGGTGGTCGGCGGTATGGATCAGACCGGGCTTTCGCAGAAGGCGGGCGCCGTGGTGTCCCATCTGCACCTGGCGGCCGATCGCGCAGGACTGACCGCGGCGGCGGTGAGCGGCGGCGGCGCAGACCTGTACCTGTCCGGAGATATTCTGCAGGCCGCCTCGGCCGACCATCTGACGAAAGCCCGTGCGGGACAGGCGATCGCGGTGGTCGACCGGAACGTCACGCCGACGGCGGCGATGTTGCAGAGCCACACCGCGGCCCCCGATGTGGCGGCATTGGAAGCCGCGATCGCCGATCGGATCGGTGCGCAGCGGACGTCGGTGATCGATGCGCGACGCGTCGCCGAGCGCGTCTTCGCCGATCACCTGCCCGCGAATGTGGTGGTGCTGGGCGCGGCGTTTCAGCTGGGCGGACTGCCGGTGTCGGCCGCCGATATGGCGGGGGCGCTGGCCGGGCGCGGCCGGTCGGCGGCGGACAACCGGCTCGCCTTCGCATGGGGGCGCTGGCTCGTGCACGACCCCGCAGCGGTCGCGGCGGCTCTGGGGGACGAGCGCGTGGCCTCGACCGCGCGCGGGTACGAGCCGACGCCGGCGGCCGGTGTGTCGGGGGAAAGGCTTGTGGCGCAACAGGTCCTTCCGGCCGAACTCCATGATCGGCTGGTTCGCCGGACCGCTCAGGTGATCGACTATCAGAGCGTGGGTCGTGCGCGCCGGTATCTCGACCTCGTCGAATACGTGGCCGCGCGCGACGATGCCGCGCGGGAGTGGGAACTGACCCGCACCGTGGCCGAGTCGTGGTTCGCCCTGCTGACCTACAAGGACGAATACGAGGTCGCGCGTCTTCATCTGGCCGCGGACTACGACGCGGTGGCCGCCGAACTCGGTCTCGACGGCGGCTACGCGCTGACCTATCACCTGCATCCGCCGATCCTGCGGCGCCTGGGGATGGCGCGAAAGCTGCCGGCGGGCCGGCCCTGCGCGCTGGCCTTCCGCGTGCTGCGGCGGATGAAACGGCTGCGCGGTACACCGTTCGATCCGTTCGGGTGGGACCGCGACCGGCGCGCCGAACGCGCGCTCATCGTGGAGTACGCGCGGCTCGTCACCGAGATCACCGATCCCGGCGCGGACCTGCCCTACGACCAGCAGGTCGAGCTGGCGGCCTCGGCGGCCGCGATCACGGGGTACGGACCGATCAAGGAACGCGGCATCGAGCAGTGGCGCGCCGGGATCGCGGCATGGCGGCTCGAACACCATTCGGCGGCAGCGGTTTCCGAGTCGAGCGGGGCGCTGCCGTGATCAAACGTCTGCGTTTCGCCACCAGGTCACCGCAGCTGTCATTCGATGCTTTCGCCCGGCAATGGCCGCTGCTGTGTGCCGCGGCGGCGGACGCGCCCAGCGGACTGCGACCGGTGCGGCTGGCGGTCTGCACCGTCCTGCCCGAGCTCACCGGGCCGGGACCCCGGCACGACGGTGTGGTCGTCGAATGGTTTCGCGATATCCGGCATCTGCGTCGCCACGACCGCTGGCGACGAGGAACCGACGACGCCGTCGATGTGGTGACGCTGCCGGACCGCACGGCGGAAGTGATTGCCCGCGAACATGTTCTGCGCGGCGGTGATTGGCTGGAACATCGGTGGGACGACGGCGGCGACCGGCTCAAACATATGGCGGTCGCGGTACGGGCGGCGAATCTGACGGCCGAAGAGTTCGCGACGCGGTGGACGACGCATGCGGGTACGGTGCGGCGACCGGGCGCCGCGACGGTGGCGATACCCGACGCCGCTCGTGGTCGCGCCTACGTCCAGAACCATCCGGTGGCGGCGATCCGCGCCGCCTACGACGCGGTGAACGAGGTCTACTTCGACGACGTCGCCGGCCTGCGCACGCGCATCGACTGGTTTCGCGACAACGGGCCCTCCGGACCGGATGGACTGTTCGAACGTTCGTGGTTTCTCGCTGCTCGTGAGGTGGTGCTGTCCAGCTGAGCGGACGGAGTGCGCGCCGGATAAGTCAGCGGCACATCACCACGAGGCGCCGGGAGATGTGCACCGGGGTCCCGGCCAGCACCATCGGTAGCGCGGCCGCGCTCAGGATCGCCGGCTGGATGCGGCCGTCGACGATCGGATGTGCCTGCGCGCCGTAGTTGTCCAGGGTGAACGCGAGGTCGGTGGTGGGCTCCACGGGGCGGTCCGACGGGGCCGGTTCCGGGAAGCACCACTTCCAGCGGCCTTCAGTGGTCGAGAACCAGATTTCGATGTAGTCCGCGCGCGCCGGACAGGGCCCGGCCGATTCGACCGTGGCGCGGACGAATAGTTCGCCGTCGAACACCGCACCGCACATTCGTGATCCGGTTCGCATCGGATACCACTTCCTTCGCGCAAACAACTGCCGAACGACGCTGCGGCCGTTCAGTTTCCGGCATCCCGGCGCAAGTCGGCCGGCAGTCCGATACTTCTGGGTTCGAGGAAACCGTGCAGCCCGTCCGGGCCCAGTTCGCGACCGAGCCCGGATTCCTTGAAGCCGCCGAACGGCACCCGGGGGAACGGCGGGTAGGTGCCGTTGATCGCGATGCTGCCGGTGCGCAGCCGCCGGGCGATCGCCAGCCCGCGCTCGGCATCCGCGGACCACACTCCGCCGGAGAGGCCGTAGGGCGAGTCGTTGGCGATGCGTACGGCGTCGTCGTCGCCGTCGTGCGGGATCAGGCACAGCACGGGGCCGAAGATCTCTTCCCGCGCCACCCGCATCGTGTTGTCGACCTCGGCCAGGATCGTCGGTTCCACGTACCAGCCTCGCGGCCGCGCGGCGGGGCGGCCGCCGCCGGTCACGACCCGCGCACCGGCGTCGCGGGCGAGCGAGATGTAGTGCTCGACGCGGGTGCGCTGACGCCGAGCCACCAGCGGACCGACCAGGGTCGCCGGATCGTGCGGATCGCCGACCCGGACCGCTGCCGCGGCCGCGGCAGCGGCGTCGACCGCCTCGGCGTAGCGGGAGCGCGGCACCAGTACCCGGGTGTGCGCACCGCAGACCTGACCGGACATATGCATCGCGGCCTTGACGATCGCGGGCAGCACGGTCGCGATATCGGCGTCGTCGGCGACGACCGCCGCGGACTTGCCGCCCAGCTCCAGCGACACCCGCCGCACCCGTTCACCGCATACGCTCATGATGCGTTTACCCGCGGCGGTCGAACCGGTGAAGGCCACCTTGTCGGTGCCCGGGTGGGTGACCAGATACTCACCGACCTCTCGGTCGCCGGGCACGACATTGACTGCGCCGGAAGGTATTCCGGCCTCGTCCAATGCCTCGGCCAGGACGAAGTTGCTCAGCGGCGACTCCGGCGGCGGTTTGATCACCACAGTGCACCCCGCCGCCAGCGCGGGTGCGGTCTTCCACGCCGCCAGCGTCACCGGGGCGTTCCACGGCACCACGGCCGCGACGACACCGACCGGTTCCCTGGTGACCAGGCCGGACCGGTCGCCGGCGGTGACCGTGTGCTCGAAGTCGAAGTCGCGGATCAGCTCCGCGTAATAGTCGAACAGGGCCGCGACCATACCGGTCTGTGCCTGTCTGGATTGGCTTACCGGGCAGCCGATTTCGTCGACCGTCACGGCCGCGATATCGGCCTCGCGTTTGCGGAGCAGTTCGGCTGCGCGGGCCAGTGTGCCGGCCCGCTCGCCGGGGGACAGCCGGGACCACGGGCCGTCGTCGAAGGCGGTGCGCGCGGCCGCGACGGCCCGATCGATATCGGCGGTGCCGGCCACCGGCACCTCGCCGACCGCCTCCTCGGTGGACGGCGAGATCACCGCGAAGCGTTCGACACCGGCCGGTGGCACCCACTTGCCGCCGATGTAGAACTCACGCCGGTACATCAGCCGATCGGTCACGCCGCCTCCTGCATTCGTGTCCGGCGTGACCTGTCGCCGTCACGCCGCCTGCGATGTCTTGTCCTTCGGTCAGTTCCGCCGCGGCGGGTCCAGGTGATAGAGCCGGGTCGCGGTGTGCTGCAGGACCTTCGCGACCGTCTCGTCCGGAATTCCGGTCAGCGAACGATCGATGATGTCGCGTGGGCTCGGTGATTCCGAGGCCGGTCCCGGCGAGAGGCTGGTGGCGTGCGGGAAATCGGTTTCGAACATCAGATTGTCGGCCAACTCGCCGATCACCGGTCGCAGCGAACGGTTTTCGAACCAGTACATCCCGTAGATCTGGCGGCGCATATATTCACTGGGTAGCAGCCGATCCGGATATTCGTGGTGCGCACCCACATTGAGCCACTGCCAGTCCATGCTCTCGCCCAGGAAGGGCAGCCAGCCGGCACCGTTCTCCACCGAGACGAAATTCAACTCCGGATAGCGATGGCAGACGCCGCTCACCACCACCTCGGCGATGTTCTGTGCATTGCCGAGCAGCACCAGCGCGCTCTCCTTGGTGAAGTCGAGTTTCTGCGATTGGTCGACCGCACCCTTGAGATCGTCGGGGGAGTTGAGGAAGCCGACGTGGAAATTCATCGACAGTCCCATGTCCTGGGCCTGCCCGAGCAGCGGCTCCCAGTAATCGTCCACCAGGCGGGGCAGGCCGACCTTGTCGTAGCGCGCGGCGAAAAGCACACCCTTGTGGCCCAATTCGTAGGCCCGCTTCATCTCGGTGACCGATTCGTCGATATCCCAGAAGGGCAGCATCATCATCGGAACCAACCGGCGCGAATCCGCCGAACACCACTCGGCCAGCCAGTCGTTGTAGGCGCGAACGCATTCGGTGGCCAGCTCGTGCGGCATCGAATTCAGGAAGACATGACTGTGGAAGCCGAGAATGTTCGGGTACATCACCTGGTAGTAGATGCCGACCTCGTCCATATAGGCGAGCCGTGCCTTGGCGTCGAGCGCGGCAGGGAAGGCCTCGGAGAGTTTCTTCGGATGGGAGGGCGGGAATTCGGGCCATTTCGCCTGTGCGAACGCGCCGACGCCGTAGAGCTTCTTGTCGCCGATGTACCAGTAGTCCTCTTGCCGCCGTTCGTGGAAGCGGACGTGCGGAACCAGATCGCCCCACTTCTTCGAGATCCGCGAGGTCCACAGATCGGCCGGTTCGATGATGTGGGAGTCGACATCGGCGACCGCATATCGCTCACACAGGGCGGCTCCGGCGCCATCGGGGTCAGCCATCCCGAACTCCTTCTGTACCAGGAAGATTATTCATCTATGAGAGTGTTCACTTACTTACTCTAGAGATCGGCCGGGCGATGTACAACCGTCTGCCGCGGCGGATCGGAGTTCAGTGCGCGGATTCCGGCGCCGGTGGCTCGGCCGGGGCGGGGGCCGGGACCGCGCGCAGATGGGGCGCCATCATCAGCGGCGTTACGCTCAGCACGCCCGATTCCACGGGCAGGGTGATGCCGGTGATCCAGCGGGCTTCGTCGCTGGCCAGGAAGGTCGCCGCCCACGCCACGTCCCAGCCGTCGCCCGGGGTGCCGAGCAGACCCGCCTCCGACCGCATCGTGTTCATGAATTCCGCCCGCGGCCCCGGCGCCGACACGGAGAGCACCATCGGCGTCGTGATGTGCCCGGGGGCGATGGCGTTGACCCGAATCCCTTGGCGGCCGTGCGAATACGCCATATCGACGGTCATCGCGAGCAGTCCGCCCTTGGCCGCGGAGTAGGCGACCGTCCCGTCACCGCGCAGCGCCGAGATCGAGGAGATGTTCACGATGGATCCGCCGCCGCGTTCGGTCAGTGCGGGTACCGCGTACTTCGAGGCGAGGAATGCGGTGCGCAGGTTGATATCGAAGGATCGGTCCCAGTCGGCTTCGGAGACGTCGACGACCGTGCCGACCGCGGCCAGGCCGATGTTGTTGACGAGGATGTCCAGCCCGCCGAAGGAGTCGACGGCGGTGCGCACCATGGCCTCGCACGCCGCTGCCTCGGTCAGGTCGGCCGCGAAGACCGCCGCCTTGCCGCCCTCGTCCTCGATCATCCGCAGGGTTTGTTCGGCGCGGTCGCCGTAGCGGTCCACCAGCAGCACGGCCGCACCCTCCCGTGCGAGTGCCACCGCGGTCGCCTTCCCGGTGCCGATCCCGGGCCCGGGCGTCGATCCCGCACCCGTCACGATTGCCACCTTGCCGTCCACGCGGCCCGGACGCTCCACCATGCTCATCTCTCCTTCGCCGTCACCGGTCCTGCTGGCTCACCAGCGCGTCAAAAGTGCCGCGCCGGACTCGATTCCGCCGACATTGGTCACCGCCGCGACCTCGGCACCGGCCACCTGCCGCGCGCCCGCCTCGCCGCGTAGCTGCCGCACCGCCTCGGCGGTGTGGCCGAATCCGGCGTGCAGCCGTCCGCCCGAGAGCTGACCGCCCCAGGTGTTGAGCGGCAGCTCACCACCGAGGACGATGCGCTTGCCGCCGTCGAGGTAGTCGCCGGCCTCGCCGGTGCCGCAGAAACCCATCGCCTCGAGCCACCACACCGCCTCGATACTGAAACCGTCGTAGAGCTGGGCGGTGTCCACATCGGCGGGGGTCAGCGCGGTCCGCGCCCACAGGGCGGCGGCCGTCGCGTAACCGACCCGGCCCATGTCCTCCCACTGATCCCAGGCCGGGCGCCCGTCCACCACGCCGGCCATCGCTTCGATGCGGACCGGTGCGCGCAGATCGGTGGCGGTCTCGGCCGCCGACACCACGATCGCGGTGGCGCCGTCGGCGGGGACGTCGCAGTCGAACAGGCACAGTGGCGAGGAAATCATTCGCGCACCGAGGTAGTCGTCCACGGTCAGCGGCGAGCGGTAGACCGCATCGGGGTTGCGCGCGGCGTGGGCGCGCTGGGCGACCGCGATCCACGCCAATTGTTCACGGGTCAGGCCGTATTCGTGCATGTAGCGGGTCGCGAAGGGTGCGATCTGGCATACCGGTGAGAGCATCCCGACCGGCAGCAGCCACGCCTGCGGCCCCTCGGCGAGCGGTTTGGTCGAGCCGTAGGCGGGACGGCCACCGGCGGCGCGGGCCGCACTGCCCTCCTTCACGGTCCGCCAGATGACGACATGCCGGGCCTGGCGGGTCGCGACCGCCTGAGCCGGGCCGTAGAACGGCAGCGCCATACCTTCGACCAGGCCTTGTCGCCACGTCGTATCGATGCGCAGGGTGTCCTGCACCTCGTAGAGATTGCCGTTGGCGTAGCCGGGGAGGTTGGCGACGCCGCCACCGGGGAACATGGCCAGGCCGTCGATGTCGTCGACGGTCAATCCCGCGTCCGCGACAGCGGCGAGAATGGCGTCGAGCGTCAATTGCAGCCCGGAGCGGTCGAGTCGGCGGGCGATCGCGGATTGGCCGATGCCGGAGATGACGGCGCGGTGTTCGAAGATGTCCGCACTCATCGGTCCGCCTCGCGAGCCAGGAAGCTCGGGACGGCGTAGCCGCCCGGACCGGGCTCGAACCCGATGTCGACGGACATGCCGATCGCGACCTCTTCCGGACCGCAGCCGCGCAATCGACCGGCGATCCGCACCCCCGGGTGATCCGGAAATTCGACCAGCGCGATCGCATACGGCACCTCGAGGTCCGGGAGCCAGCGCTGATAGTTCACGGTGAAGCTGTAAATCGTTCCGGGAGACGTGATTTCGACGAAGTCGGGATTGCGGTGCCGACATCGTCGGCAGATGCCGCGGGGCGGGAAGGAATCGGCCCCGCACGCGGGACAGTGCTCGACCAGCAAACGGCCGGCGGCGGCTCCGGTCCAGAAGGGCTCGGTCTCCTCGGTGACCATCGGCGGGATACCCGGTATCGCGTTCATCCGGCCTCCAGGAGCGAGTCGTTGCTGCCTATAACCTCTATCATGATAAGTGAGCATTTGCTATCTTCGTGTGGTCGGTGCCGATCGGGCACCGGCGCACTGCTCGCCGAAGGAGTCGGATGTCCGCCGACCGCATCGTCTTCGGGGCAGCCGCGATGCCGGAACCGGATCGGGACTGGCTGGCCGCTGCCGAACGCCTGCCCATCGAATCCGTCTGGCAGGGCGGGCATATCCTGCCGCCGAGTCCTACCGGTGAGGCCGTCACTCGTCTGTCGCTGATGGTCGCATGGACCGAACGCGTCCGGGTCGGAACCGCGACGCTGCTGCTACCGCTCTATCAGCCGGTGATCGTGGCCAAGCAGCTCGCCGACCTGGATGCTCGCTCCGGCGGCCGGGTGTCGGTCGGTCTCGGGGTCGGCGGGGAGTTCCGGCACGAATTCGAGGCCGTCGGTGTGCCGCTGTCCGAACGCGGGCCGCGCACCGACGAGGCGATGGATGTACTGCGGGCGCTGTGGCGCGACGAACCGGTCGATCACGAGGGCCGGTTCTTCCGATTTCGCGATCTGCACCTGCGCCCGGTCCGCGGCCCCGGCGGTTCCGTCATGCGGCCCGGCGGCCCCCCGTTGATCGTGTCCGGGCGCCGAGCCCCGGCGATGCGGCGCGCCGCCCGCCGAGGAGACGGCTGGATGCCGTACCTGATGTCACCGTCCGCATATGCCCGCTCCGTCATCGCGATTCGGCAGGAGGCGGCGGCGATCGGCCGCGACCTCACCGGCTTCGAGTGGACGATGTATCTGTACTGCTCGATCCGCCGCGACGGCGACCGCGCCCGCGCCGAAGTGGCCGATTTCCTCGGTGGCGCCTACGGCGACAAACCCGGTGACATGCTGCGGCGAATCGCGCCGGCCGGGACACCGGAGGAGGTCGCGGTGCGGCTCCAGGACTACGTCGACGCGGGCGTGCGGCATTTCGTCATCGCGCCGGCTACGCGGTCGGACACGCTGGACGTGGTTCGGCTCGCCGCCGAAGAGGTGCTGCCGAGATTGGAACTGCCGGTTCGGGTCGGGCAATGAGCTCCGAATGTGCTGGTAACGGGGACCTTTCGGTGGGCAATTGGTGCCCGCGACGAGTGCGTCGGATCTCGCGGACAGCGTCGCGACACCGGCCCGCAGGGGCCTGTTCGGCGGGCACGGCGACTGCGGATCGTTGGTCGAAAGGACTCTGACGATGAGTGGCGAACGTCCCTGCGCGGATCTGACGGTGGTCGAAATCGCGGTGGGAGTCAGCGATCTCGGGCTCGGGCCGGCCGGTGGGCTGCCGGGCATGCTGCTCGCCGATCTCGGTGCGAGCGTGATACGGGTGGTCGGGGAGCTCGTGCCGATCGACACCGATGTGCCGTGGGGCCGCGTCTGGCATCGCGACAAGCGCATCGTCACCACCACCGATGCGGCCGAAATCTCCGCGTTGCTGCGAACGGCCGATGTCGCGCTAGTCTATGGCCCGGAGGAACTCGTCGAGGCGCGCGGACTGGGGTTCCGTCGTTGTGCCGCAACGAATCCCGCGCTCGTCTACGCCCGCTGCCGGCCGAGCCGCACCGAAGCCGGAACGGTCGAGGATTTCGGACTGCTGGTCGAGGCGCGTGCCGGCTTCTGCACGCAATTGCAGGGGCATCGTCCCGGGCCGATCTTCCCCGAGGTTCGTGCGTCCGGCATGGGGGCTGCCTTCCTGCTGCTCACCTCGGTGTTCGCGCTGCTGCGTCGCCGCGTCGGCACCGGCACGGGCGGATGGAGCGAAACCTCGCTCTACGACGGAATGCTGGCCACCCTCGGCTGCATGATCGGCCGGTCCGAACGCGCCGCACCCGAAGTCGAATCCTATTGGGAGCACGGCTCGACCTTCCCGAACTTCCTCTACCGCTGCGCCGACGGCGAACTGCTGCAAGTGTGGTTCGGCGGTAAGGGCATGTACCAGGCGGTGATCGAGGTGCTCGGCGACGAACCCAGTCCGGACGGGTACTACACCGACCAGACCACCGGAAAACTGCGGGCACGGGCCCAGCGGTGGACATCGTTCTTCGCCACCCGGCCGCGCGAGGTGTGGGTGGAGCGGCTGCGCGCCGCCGGAGTGGCCTGCGAGCCGGTGCTGGGGCCGGGGGAGGTGCTGCGTGATCCGCACAGCACCGAAACCGGTGTGGCCGTTACGCGTTCCGAGCACGGTCGCGAGGACCTGATGATCGGCTCGCCGTTCGTGATCCATCCGCTGCGGCCGGCACCCGCTGCGCCCGTTGTCGAGCGAACGCGCGCTGCCGCAAGTCTTTTCGACGGCCTGCGCGTCGTGGACTTCTCGGCGTTCGTCGCCGGGCCACTCGCCGCCGAGGTGCTGGCGGACCTCGGTGCCGACGTGATCAAGGTGGAACCACCGGGCGGTGAGGCCATGCGGGCCGCCGCCTATGCGGTGGCGGCCTGTCAGCGCGGAAAGCGCAGTCTCGCATTGGATATCAACGCTCCCGAGGCGCGGCCGGTGGTCGAGAAACTGCTCGCTTCCGCCGATGTGGTGTTGCACAACTTCCGCGTCGGCGTCGCGGAACGGCTCGGCATCGACGCGGACACCGTGGCTCGCCTGAATCCGAACGCGGTGTACTGCCACGCCAGTGCCTTCGGCCCCACCGGCCCGCGGGCGGCGTATCCGGGCAACGACGCTTTGATGCAGGCGTTGACCGGTGTCGAGCGCGCGATCGGCGGCGCGGGCAACGAGCCGCTGGCCGCGACCTGGATACCGATCGATATGGCCGGTGGCTGGGTCGCCGCCGCCGGCATCGCGCTGGGTCTCTACGCCCGGGCCACCCAGCAGCGCGGCCAGCAGGTGATCACCAGCCTGCTCGGCGCCGGAATGCTCATGCACTGCGGGGTTTTCGTGCGCGACGGCGAACTCGTCACGGGCCCGGTACTCGACGAGCGGCAGACCGGGTACGGGCCCGGCTACCGCATCTACGAGGGCTCCGACGGCGAATGGTTCGCCCTGGTGATCGCCGACCGCGAATCCTGGTGCCAGCTGGACGAATTCGTCGGTACCGGTACCGGCGGGGCGGGCTTGGGGGACTACGTCCCGCTGCGCAACGGCGACGACAGCGCCGCCCGCGCCGCCGAGGCGACACTCGAATCCACCTTCGCGACCGCCCCCGCCGCCGAATGGGTGCGACGGCTACGCGAACTCGGCATTTCCGCCGAGCTCATCGAGCCGATGAACCGCGACAGCTTCCGCCACGCCGTCCTGGACGATCCGGTCAACCGCCAACTAGGCCGCGTCGTCGGATACCGCACCGCCGACTGGGGCTATTTCGAACAGATCGGCCCCCTGCTGCGCACGGGCCCCGATGTCCTCGGCGGCCCGCGGCTGATGATTCCGGGCGTCGGCGAACACACCGCGGAGGTGTTGGGCGAGTTGGGGTTCGACGAAGCTCACGTGGACGAATTGCTTGCCACGAAGGTCGCCCGTCAGCTGGACTGACGCGACCGGCCCGACCTATCGCCGGGTCGGGTTGGCGGGCCGCGAGATTTCAGTTCAGTCCGAGGAGGCCCGCGGTGTTCCCGCGCAAGACCTGGTGGCGGACCGTGGGATCGCAGGATTCCAGCCGAGGGAGGTAGTCGCGTGGTTCGCGCAAGCCCTCGGGGTGGGGGAAGTCGGAGCCGAACAGGACGTGGTCGGCGCCGATGGCGTCGATCAGGTCGTGCACATCGTCCTCGGGAAACGGGCAGACCCAGAGGTGTTCGGCCAGCGCTTCGCTCGGGTGAGGCGGGAGCTTGCCGCCGATCATCGGGCCGCGGCGGCCGAGCGCCGCGGCCTTGTCGATCGTTTTGAACAGTGGCCGAAGCCAATTCGAGCCGTTCTCGATCGAGACGATCTTCACGCCGGGGTGGCGGCCGAAGAGGTTGTGCAGCGTGAGCGCGATCAAGGTGTCGACCACCGGGCGTTCGGTATTGCACAGTGCCCATTGCAGTGGTGACTGCTGATGCGACGGGTTGTCCGGATTCTCCGACCAGTGCGTCCCGTAGAAGTGCTGGTAGCCGCTGTTGGATACGTGGAATGCCACCGGAATTCCGGCATCGGACACGGTGGCCCAGAACGGATCGAATACGGGGTCGGCGGGGGAGCGGCCCGCGATCGGACCGGGGCACAGGTGCACCATCCGCGCACCGGCGTCGAGCACCCGGCGCAGTTCCCGAACGCTCTGGTCGATGTCGAGCAGCGACAGCATCGGTACGCCGAACAGCCGTCCGTCCGCGCCGTATCCCCAGTCCTCCTCGAGCCAGCGGTTGAAGGCGCGCAGGCTCGCGTAGGTGAGCTCCACGTCGTCACGCAGGTCGTATTCCACGGCGACACCCAGCGTCGGCAGCATGATCGTGGCCTCCACGCCCTGCCGGTCGAGAACGGCCAAACGTGCACCGCGGTCGGCGAATTCCGGATGGTCCCTCGAGGTCACCACCTCGCGATGGGTGAATCCGTCCGCGACGCCCCCGACGAACAGTCCCTGCAACGCCCCCGGCGCCGAGGCGTAGTCGCCGGGCATCACGCTCATGAAGGTGCGTTGCCCGCGCAGGAAGACGCGGCCCAGTCCGTCGGTGCCGCGTTCGACCCGGATGGTGCGATCGGCGAAGCGCGACTCGATATGGCGCGAGAAGCAGTCGTCGGGTTCGTAGTAGTGCCCGTCGGCGTCGATCAACCCGTATTCCATCGCTGCGCTACCTCCGGGATCGCCCGCGGACAGGAATGTGCGCTCCGAGTAATGGCATCTGAGTAAGTGAGCACACAGTTACTAACTTCGCATCGGCGGTAGAGGATGTCAAGGTCGCGCCCTGTTCCGCGGAGAGAGTCGGCCTGCGGGCAGGTGTGGTGAATCGGCGTCGGAACCGCCGTCGCGCTCCTAATATGAGTGAGCACTCGCTTGACAACCGCGGCGCGGCGGTTCGGTCCGTGGCGCACTCGAATCGATAGAGGTACGCAGTGAAAGTTGTTGTCGCCTACGAGGTCGGCCGGCCCCTCGAAATCGAAGATCTGCCTCTGCCGGAACCCGGCCCCCACGACGTGGTGGTGCGGCTGAGTGCCGGCGGCATCTGTCATACCGACCTCACCGTCATCAACGGGCTCTCGCCGCTGCCGCTGCCGATCGTGCCGGGCCACGAGGGGTGCGGGGTGGTGGCGGAGGTGGGCGCCGAGGTGCGCCGGGTGCGCGTGGGCGATCGGGTGCTCGCCTCGGTGACCCCGGCCTGCGGACAGTGCTGGTCGTGCGTCAACGGTATGTCGAACCATTGTGAGCTGAACGCGGAAGTGAAACGGCGGCAACGCTTCCGCCTCGCCGACGGCCGCTCGGCCGCGGCGGTGTGCGGCTGCGGAACCTTCGCCGAGGCGATGGTCGTGCACGAGGCGTCGGTGGTCGCGGTGCAGACCGATCTGGCCGATGAGCAGCTCGCCCTGCTCGGCTGCGGGGTGACCACGGGTCTCGGCGCCGCGCTCAACACCGCCGGCGTCACGCCGGGCTCGTCGGTGGCGGTGATCGGCTGCGGCGGGGTGGGGCAATCGGTGATCCAGGGGGCGCGTATCGCCGGCGCTGCCACGATCGTCGCCGTCGATCCGATGCCCGGCCGCCGGGAGGCGAGTATCGGGGTGGGCGCCACCCACACCGTCGACCCGCAGGCCGGCGATCCGGTCGCGCAGGTGCGTGAGTTGACCGGCGGGCGCGGCGCCGACTTCACCTTCGAGGTGGTCGGCCGTCCGGAACTGGTCACCCAGGCCGTCGATATGGCCCGGGTGGAAGGGGTGGTGACGCTGGTCGGCATGCCGTCGACCACGGATGTCCTCACGCTGCCCGCGATCTCGACGGTGTTCTCCGGCAAGCGGATCGCCGGATCGGTGGTCGGCGGTGCGCAGATCCTGCGCGACTTCCCGCGCTTCATCCGGCTCGCCGAGGCGGGACGCCTGGATCTGGAATCGATGATCACTCATCGCATTTCGCTCGACGAGATCAACAAGGGTGTGGACCTGCTCTCGCGGGCCGAGGGGGTGCGCACGGTCATCGTCGGATGACGCGGTGGGTGCCGCTGAACCCGGTTCGACCTCGCAACGAATCGCCGGCAACCCTGGCGCCCGACCCGGCATCCGGCTACCTTGTATGTAAGTGTTCGCTTTGTTACCGGAGTTGGGAGATCCCATGTCGTTCAGCTGGTTCATATCGGTTGATGACCATCTCATCGAGCCGGCGCGGCTGTGGCAGGAGCGGTTGCCGGAGAAGTGGCGCGAGACCGGGCCCCGGATCGTCCGCGAGGACAAGTCGGAATTCTGGGTCTACGAGGACCGCCAGATCGTCACCACCGGCCTCAACGCCGTCGCCGGTAAGAAGCGTGAGGAATTCTCCCCCGAACCCATCACCTACGAGGAGATGCGACTCGGCTGCTACGACCCGGCGGCGCGGGTGGCCGATATGAACCAGGGGCATGTGCTGTCGTCGATGCTTTTCCCCTCGCTTCCGCGCTACTGCGGCCAGATCTTCCACGAGGCGAAGGACAAGGAACTCGCGCTGCTGTGCGTGCGGGCCTGGAACGATTTCATCCTCGAGGAATTCGCCCAGGCCTATCCCGGCCGCTTCATCCCGATGATGATCATTCCGCTCTGGGATCCGGTCGCCGCCGCGGCCGAAATCGAACGCACTGCCGGGCTGGGTGCCAAATCCATTGCCTTCTCGGAGAATCCGACCAAACTCGGCCTGCCGTCGATTCACACCGACTTCTGGGACCCGGTCTTCCGCGCCTGCGACGACACCGGATTCGTGATCTCGATGCACGTCGGATCGTCCTCCAATATGATCCGCACCTCCGAGGATATGCCGACGCTGGCCTTCATGGCCTACTCGGCGGCTGCGAATCAAGCAGGGACGCTGTTGGATTGGTTGTTCAGCGGCAATTTCGTGAAGTACTCGAACCTGAAGATCGCTCTCTCCGAGGGGTCCATCGGCTGGATGCCGTACTTCCTGGAACGTGCCGAGCAGGTGGTCGACAAACAGCGGTTCTGGGCCTCGCGGTTCGACATCAGCATGAACGCCACGCACGAACGCGGCGAGCAGAAGGGCACGGCGACCTTCGATCTGGATACCGATATCCGGCGCCTGTTCCGCGACCACGTATACGGCACCTTCATCGAGGATCAGGCGGGAATCCGGCTGCTGGACATCATCGGTGAGGACAACGTGATGCTCGAATGCGATTACCCGCATTCGGATTCCACCTGGCCGGATACCGTCCGGATGGCCGGCAAGTGGCTCGGTCATCTCCCGCAGGACGTGCAGGACAAGATCACCGTCGGCAACGCGTCGCGGGTCTACGACTTCACGCCCGCCGATCCGGCCTCGATTCCCGAGTCGTGACATGTCGCGGGCCGGTGACGGTCCGCATATGCCGAGGTCCGCCCACCATGGTGGGCGGACCTTCGCGTTTCGGTGTCCCTGCGCGCGAACGCGGCGGGGCTCAGCTCAATACGATCGCCCGTTCCGGGCAGTTGTCGGCGGCCTCGCGGGTGCGGTCCCGGAGTTCGGCCGGTATCTCGGAAACCGTTGTGCGGCCGTGCCCTTCGTCGTCGAGGTCGAAGACCTCCGGGCAGATCTCCCAGCAGCGGGCGTGGCCCTGGCAGCGGTCGGGGTCGACGGATACGTGCATGACTGTCCTCCGGGGTCGGGGCGATTCAGTAGGTGGCCGACAGCGCCCAGGGGCCGTCGGGGAACGGCCGCCCCAGCAGTTCCATGCTGTAGGCGATGCGTCCGGTGTCCTCGCGCGAATTGCACAGCAGCACAGCGGCTTCGGCCATGGCGTCGTCCGGTTCGACCGGGGTGTTGTCCGGGGTGTGTGGCGAGACCACGGCGACACCGGGCGTCATGACCAGACCGGAGGTGCCCAGGCAGTTGATCCGCACGCCGGTGCCGTACACCTCGGCCGCCAGGCCGGTGGTCAGGCGATCGAGCGCGGACTTGCACATGCCGTAGGGCACGCAGCCGTCGGCGGCCCAGTCCGGATAGGGCGGGCCGAGGGGATGGCGCGCCTGTTTGGAGGTGATGTTGAGGATCCAGCCGCGTCCGCGTTCGATCATTCCGGGAATCGCCAACTGGCACAGGCGAAACGGTGTGTGCACCATCATCTGGAACATCAGGCCGTAGCGGTTCGGGCGAATGTCGAGCGCCGGGCCGTAGAAGTTCACCCCGGCATTGTTGACGAGGGTGTCGACCGGGCCGAGCAGCGCTTCGGCGCGCGCCACGACCGTCTCCACGTGCGCGGGAACCGTCAGATCGGCGCGGATCGCGGCTGCCCGGCCGCCGTGATCGCGAATATGAGCCACGACCTCCTCGATGGAGCCGGGGAGGGCCGAGGCGCCCGGTTCGGCGGTGCGAGCCACCACCGCCACTGCCGCGCCCTCGGCGGCGAAGCGCTCGGCGATCCGCCGCCCGATGCCGCGGCTCGCGCCGGTGACTATTGCGGTCCGGCCGTCCATCGATCCCACGTCGACTCCTGCGCTGTGCGCTCCGGAACGGGCCGCCGGAGCATACGGTCTAGCAAGTAAGTACCTACTTTCTCACGGTACCCGGTGATATGCGAGCGGTTCTGGCGTTATGTTGAGTGAGTACCTGCTTATTTGTGCTCGGGCCGCCCGCGCCGGGAAGGATGGAAAACCATGCATGACATCGTGATTCGCGGTGGAGACGTGGTCGACGGAACGGGTGCCCCGCCGCGTCGGGCGGAGGTGGCGATCGACGGGGACCGGATCGCGGATATCGGCTCGGCGGTCGGTCCCGGGCGCCGGGTGATCGATGCGTCGGGCCGGTATGTGACGCCCGGGTTCATCGACGTGCACACCCATCTGGATGCCCAGCTGTTCTGGGATCCGCTCGCCACGCCCTCGTGCTATCAGGGGGTGAGCACGGTGGTGATGGGCAATTGCGGGGTCACCTTCGCGCCGGTGCGGCCGGGGCAGGAGGGCTACCTGGCGGCGATGATGGAGTCGGTGGAAGACATCCCCGCAGACACGATCATGGCCGGGCTGGACTGGGGCTGGCAGACCTACGGTGACTATCTGAAAACCCTGGGCAACCGCGAACTCGGAGTCAACGTCGGCGGGCTGATCGGTCACGCCGCCCTGCGCTACTACGTGATGGGGGAGCGCAGTCTCGACGAGGCGCCCGCCACCGCCGAGGACCGCGCCGCGATGGCGGAACTGGTCGGCGAGGCCGTCGACGCCGGCGCGCTGGGCTTCTCGACCTCCCGGACCTATATGCACACCGTGCCGGACGGGCGGCCGGTGCCGGGCACCTTCGCCGACGCCGAGGAGCTGTCGGCGATCGCCGGCGTCCTCGCCGAACGCGGGCGCGGCACTTTTCAGGTGGTCCCGCGCATCGGCGAGCGCGACGGCGCCGACCGTGCCAATTCCCGCGCCGAGATGACGTGGATGGAAGGGGTGAGCCTGAATTCGGCTCGGCCCCTGACCTTTTCGATCATGCAGAGCGACCGGCGTCCCGGGCTGTGGTCCTGGGTGATGGAACAGACGGCCGGGGCCCGGGCGCGGGGCGCCGATCTGCGACCGATGACCGCGGTGCGCGGCAGCGCGATCGTCTACGGCATCGCCGGGCGCACCCCTTACGACGCGCTGCCCACCTGGTCCGAGGTGATGGCCGAGCCGCCCGACGTGCGGCTCCGGTCGCTGGCCCGCGGTGATGTCCGCGACCGTCTGATCGCCGAGGCCGAACTGCCCTCGCAGGCATCGGGTCCGCTGGCGCCGAAGGATCCGGCGAAAATGTATCTGCTGCCGCCGGGTTCGGCCGCTTACGACGTCGGGGTGGACAACAGCCTGGCCGCCGAGGCGCGGCGGCGCGGGGTCGGGGCCGCGGCCGCCTTCATCGACTACACGCTCGAGACGGGCGGACGTGGACTGCTGTATTACCCGGTGCTCAACCAGGATCTGGACGCGGTCGCACGAATGATCACCAACCCCGACGTCGTCCTGGGGGTCGCGGATGCGGGTGCGCATGTCGCGCTCACCATGGACGCCGGCAATGCGACCTATTTTCTGCGGCACTGGGTGCGCGATCGGGCGCTGCTGGGGATCGGTCCGGCGATCCGGCGGCTGACCGTCGATGCCGCCGATCTGTTCGGTATCGCCGACCGCGGGGTGCTCGCACCGGGCGCGTACGCCGATGTGAACGTCATCGATCTGGCGAATCTCGATCTGTTCGCCCCCGAGATGGTCGCCGACTTCCCCTTGGGTGCACAGCGATTCGTGCAGCGGGCGCGCGGTTACGACTACACGCTGGTCAACGGGCGGGTACTCGTCGATCACGACGAAACGACCGGTGTGGTTCCCGGACGGTTGGTCACCGCGCGCTGAGAACCTCGTGTGCTCGGCGCCGTCGATGCGGGCCGTTGCCCCCGCATCGAGCCGCCGTTACGATGACGAAGTTAGAGAACACTTACTTAGTTGGGAATCGGGGTGGCACCCATGAGCCATGAGGCCGTGATCATTTCGGGCGCGCGCACGGCGATCGGGACGGCATACAAGGGATCGCTGACCGAAACCGACGCCTTCACGCTGGGAACGGCGGCCGTCGCCGAAGCGGTGCGCCGCGCGGGTGTCGAACCGGAACTGGTCGATGACGTCATCCTCGGCGAATCGCTGTACGGCGGCGGGGCGATCGGCCGCTATGTCGCCATCGAGGCCGGATTGGTGAATGCGCCCGGCATCGCGCACAACCGGCACTGCGCCTCCGGGCTGTCCACGCTGCAGAGCGCGGCCGCGTCGGTCATCGCCGGGATGGATCGGATCGTCGTCGCCGGCGGTGTGCAGTCGAGTTCGACGGCGCCGAAGGTGAATCGGCGCATTCCGGGCTCCGAGGAATGGGAGGAGGACTGGCTCGCGCCGAGCCACCGCGAAACCCCTGACGCACCCGTGCGCGATATGTCGATCACGGTCGGGTGGAATGCCGCGGTGCAGGCCGGGATCACGCGCGCGCAGATGGACGAGTGGGCGTTGCGTTCCCATCAGCGCGCGGTGGCCGCGATCGAC
Source organism: Nocardia aobensis NBRC 100429 (assembly GCF_000308375.1). Lineage (GTDB taxonomy): Bacteria > Actinomycetota > Actinomycetes > Mycobacteriales > Mycobacteriaceae > Nocardia > Nocardia aobensis. The sequence goes on from NZ_BAFQ01000053.1 coordinate 68,852, forward strand.
GCCGGCAGCTTCACCGAGGAGATCGTGCCGATCGAGGTGACCCGTCGCGACGGCAGCACGGTCACCTTCGCCGTCGACGAACATCCCCGGCGCACCTCGTCGCTGGAGAAGCTGTCGGCGTTGAAACCGCTGCACCCCGAGATCGAGGGCTTCGGCATCACCGCGGGAAACGCCGCCGGTATCAACGATGGCGCCGGTGCGCTGGTGGTCGCGGATCGTGCGGTGGCTCGCGCGCGCGGGATCGAGCCGCTGGCCGTGGTCCGGACGTGGGCCTCGGTGGGCGTGGCGCCCGCAGACACCGGACTGGCGCCCGCGCCCGCGATCGAGAAGGTGCTCGCGCGCGCCGGATTGTCGGTGGCCGATGTGGCGCTGTGGGAGATCAACGAGGCATTCGCCTCGGTCGCGGTCGCCGCGACCCGCGCGCTGGGACTCGACGAGGAGAAGGTCAACGTCCTCGGAAGTGGTTGCAGTCTGGGACATCCCGTGGCGATGACGGGAACCCGGATGGTGTTGAGCCTCGTGCACGAACTGCGGCGCCGCGGCGGCGGGGTCGGCGTCGCGGCGATGTGCGCGGGAGGTGGGATGGGCACCGCGGTCGTGGTCGAGGTGCCCTGAGGTCAGGTTCTCACCGAGGTTCGAGGGTTTTCAGCAGGGCGTGGGTGTCCTGCTGGAACACCCGGATCTCGCGGACCATGCCGTCGGCGAAGGAGAACAGCTCCACCACGTCGACCGTGGCGTGCCGCCCCGATTCCCTGGCCGTCCAGGTCTGGGTGGTCAGTTGCACCACCGACTCCGCGGAGCCGAAGATGCGCGGATTGTCGATACTGCGCTCCCAGTACCGTCCGAACGATTCGCCCATGGCGGCCACCCCGGCATGTCCGTGGTAGCTGCCGCCGTGCGGCAGCGAGCCCGGCTGTTCGATCCGGATGTCGGGGTGGAACAGCGCCAGCGCGCCGGCGCCGTCACCGGCGGCGAAACGGCGCGACAACTCCGTCACGATCTCCAGGCCGTCGCGCGACGGCGTGTGGCGCCGCGAATCAGGCTGTGTGGTCATCGGATTCGGCTCCCTCGATCACCGGGAAGAACCCCTTGACCGTGCCCTCGCTGATCAACGTGACGGCCCGGTCGCGGTCCGCCTTCTTGGCGGTGCCGTGCCGGGTCTCCAGGGCCTGCATCAGTGCCATACCCATCACGGCGCGGGCGGAGATGTCGGGTGATTCGAAGGGGAATCCGTAACGATCCTCGACCTCGCGCCACGCCTCGGCCAGCCGGTCCATGGCGACCGCGAAATTCTCACGGTAGAACCGCCGGGCCACCTGTGGATCGCCGAACAGCACCAGTCCCAGGAGCGGCAGTACCTCGTCGAGCGTCGAAATCAGTTGGCGGTAGAGACCTTTGAGCGTCTCCAGCTGGCGCTGCGGGGTCAGCGGCTGATCGCGGTCGACCACGGCGGTCGCGGCCACCAGATCGTCGACGGCCGACTTGAGCGGTTCCACCACCGCCTCGAAGAAGAGTTGATCCTTACTCTCGAAGTGCCGGTAGATGATTCCCTCGCTGATACCGCTGTGCTCGGCGATCATCTTGACCGTGGTGCCGTTCATATCGCCGGTCTCGCTGAAGGCGCGGCGCGCGGCGGCCAGAATCGAACTCTTGCGGGCCTCGGCGGTGAGCCGGCGTCGCACCGGCGGTGCGCCGTCGGCGGGGGTGGACGGGATGGTGGAACTCCCGGTCGTCGTGGTTCTGGCCACGAGTCCTCCTCGTTTCCGGGCGGTCGCCGGTGCCGATCGGCGTTTGTTAGTGGGTACACACTTTATCCTAGTGCGCCCGCGACGGCATCCACGGATCGGCGTGATGATGTCGATCTCTCCAGGTAGAACCGGGTTCTCGCATTTCCTTGCGGAGTAAGTAATCACCTACTAAGCTCCCAGGCGACCGTCCTTCGGGTCCGGAGTTCCGGGTGGAGTGTGTTATGGACAGGCAAGCGCTGGAACACAGCCTCGCGCGCCGATTGCTCGACCACATCGATGAGGGCACCACCGATCTGGCGCCGGACATCCTCGAGTTGCCGACCGATATCTATTCGCCGCGACGGCACGCCGAGGAATTCGACGTCCTGTTCCGCGGTCACCCGCTGGTGTTGTGCCTGTCCGGCGCGCTTGCGCATGCGGGCACCTATCGCACCGTCGACCTGTGCGGCGTGCCGATTCTGTTGACCCGCAACGACGAAGGCCGCGTTCGCGCCTTCGCCAACGCCTGCCGCCACCGCGGCGTGCGGGTGGTCGACGGCGGCGGCGCCCGCAGCCGATTCGCCTGTCCGTTCCACTCGTGGACCTACGATCTGGACGGCCGCCTCGTCGCCGTTCCCGTGGAGGACGCCTTCACCGGGATGTGTTTGGAGCGCAAGGGGCTCGTGGAACTGCCCGTCGGTGAGGGGTACGGGCTGATCGTCGGATCGCTGCGCCCCGGGCCCGCCGTGGATGTCGACGAATATCTCGGTCCCGGCCTGGCGGACGAACTCGCGGTGCTCGAGTTCGCGGACTGGGAGTTGTACGGCGAGCCGCACGTCCACCAGGTGGGAGCCAACTGGAAGGTCACGCTCGACACCTTCCGCGAGAACTACCACTTCCGCTTCCTGCACCGCCGGACCCTGGCGAAATACGCCTACGGCGGCGTGCTGACCTTCGACCCGTTCGGCCGGCATCTGCGCAACTGCTCCGCGCTGCGCACGATCGACGAACTGCGCGAGGTGCCCGACGAGCAGTGGGGTGACGTGATGGGCCATATCAGCCTGCAGTACGCGCTGTTTCCGAATACCAGCCTCACCTTCGACAGCCGGCACGTGGAGCTGTGGCAGATCGTCCCGGTCGACGCGAACTCCTCCGAGGTGGTGCACAGCACGTACTTGCGCCCCGGCCTGAGTGAGTCCGAACGGGCCAAGGCGGTGGAGATGGCCCCCTGGATCTGCGAGACCGTGGTGGACGGGGAGGACTTCTGGGTGGCGGCCCGGACCGAACCCGGCATCCGGGCCGGCGTGCTCGACACCATCGTCTTCGGCCGCAACGAGCCCGCGCCCCAGCATCTGCACCGCGGTTTCGACGACGCGCTGGCGGCCGCCCGCCGGGCGTGAGAATGCCTGACCACCTTGCTGATTCGCACTCTCCGGGAGGACCCATGGATCTGTTGCTGCGCCGCGCCCGGCTGGTCGACGGAAGCGGGGCACCCGGAAGGTCCGCCGAGGTGGGGATCACCGGTGACCGCATCACCGCCGTCGGCGCGCCCGGCGAGCTGACACCGGGACCGGCCACACGCGTCGTCGATCTCGACGGGCTCACGCTCACACCGGGTTTCATCGACATCCACACCCACTACGACGCGCAGATCCTCTGGGACGGTGATCTCACCCCCTCCTGCTGGCACGGTTTCACCACCGTGATCATGGGCAACTGCGGCTTCGGGGTGGCGCCGACCCGGCCGCCGCATCGCGAAATCATCGTGCGCACATTGGAAAACGTCGAGGGCATGTCGATGGAGGCGCTGAACGCCGGCATCGACTGGTGCTTCGAGACCTTCCCGCAGTATCTCGACGCGCTGGAGCGCCGGCGTAAGCGGCTCAATGTCGGTGCGTTCCTGGGACATACGCCGCTGCGGCTGTTCGTCCTGGGCGGTGAGGAACGCGCCGCGACCCCCGCGGAGCTCGACACCATGCGCGCGCTGGTGCGGGAGGCGGTGACGGCCGGTGCGGTCGGACTGTCCACCTCGCGCCAGCCGGCTCATCAGGGTGCGTTCGGCCGCCCGGTGCCCAGCCGCTTCGCGGAGGTGGACGAGGTCGACGCGCTGGCCGCGGAACTGGGGGCGGTCGGCAAGGGCATCCTCCAGGTGTCGATCGGACCCGGCATGTTCGTCGATCAGTTCTCGGATCTGTCCGTGCGCTACGGCATTCCGGTCACCTGGACCGCTCTGGTGGCGCGCGCCGACAGACCAGGCGCGGCGATGCGCACGGTGGAGCGCGGCGGCGCGCTGCCGGGCGAGGTGTATCCGCAGATCGCCTGCCGGCCGATCGTCATGCAGGTCAGCCTCGCCGATCCCACTCCGCTGGGGGAGGTCGACGAGTGGAAGGAGGTGCTCGCCCGGCCGCGGGAGGAGCGCGCCGAGCTCTACCGCGACGCGGCATGGCGGGAACGGGCCCGCCCGGCGACGCTGGCCGCATGGGCGCATCGGTGGCCCAAGGTCGCCGTGGAGGAGACCGTCGCCGATCCGGACGCGGTGGGAATACCCTTGGACCGCTTGGCCGCCGAACGCGGAACCACCGCCTTCGATCTCATGCTCGATGTCGCGCTCGCCGACGGGATGTCGACGCGCTTCCGTGTGGTCCTGGACAACGACGGTGACGACGAGATCGGCGATCTGCTCGCCGACAAGCGGACGATCCTGGGCCTGTCCGATGCCGGCGCGCACGCCAGTCAGCTCTGCGACGCCTGCTATTCCACCCACCTGCTGGGGCATTGGGTGCGCGAGCGCAAGGCCGTCGGACTGGAAGACGCGGTGTGGCGGCTGACCGGCCAGCCGGCCCATGCTTTCCGCATCCGCGAGCGCGGGCTGATCCGCGCGGGGTACTTCGCCGACTTGGTGGCCTTCGATCCCGCGACGGTCGGCACGACTCCGATCGAGCGGGTGCACGATCAGCCCGGGGGAGCGGATCGGCTCGTCGTGCGCAGCACCGGAGTCGCGCACATGTGGGTCAACGGCGTGCAGACGCGCCGAGACGGCGTGGATGTGGCCGGCACGGCGGCCGGACGGCTGCTGCGCAGCTGATCGACCACGATTCCGGACCGACCGGCGCGCCGAGGGGGCCGCGGAACAGTACGCGGCCCCCTCGGCATTCGGTACCCGGCACGGAATGGCCGATCAATCCGTATCGATCCACACGGATTTGACCTCGAGATATTCCGCCAGCGAATGCGGACCCATCTCGCGTCCGTATCCGCTCATCTTGTAACCGCCGAAGGGCACCGCCGGATCGAACAGCAGCATGGTGTTGACCCACACGGTGCCCGTCCGCAACCGTCCCGCCAGCCGGTGCGCGGTGCCGATGTCGCGGGTCCAGATTCCCCCCGCCAGACCGTAATCGGAGTCGTTGGCCCGCTCGGCCACCTCGTCGAGGGTGTCGAACGGCAGTACGCAGGCCACCGGACCGAAGATCTCCTCGCGCGCGATCCGCATCTCGTCGCGCACATCCGCGAAGACCGTGGGCTCCACGAAATAGCCGGCGGCGAGATCGCCGGTGACGATGCGCGCCCCACCGGCGGTGGTGCGCGCGCCCTCGGCCGGGCCCATCGCCAGGTACTCGGACACCCGGGTCAGCTGCCGGTGGGAGACCAGCGGGCCGATCCGGGTCCGCGGGTCCAGGCTGTTGCCGACGGTGAGCGAACGCGCGAAATCCGAGAGACGAGCGACGAATTCGTCGTAGACGGGCCGCTCGACGAAGATACGTGTCCCGGCACAACAGGTCTGGCCCGAATTCGAGAACACGCCCATGCCGGCGCCCGGAACCGCCTTGTCCAGATCGGCATCGGCGAAGACCACATCGGGAGATTTGCCGCCCAATTCCACCGAGACGCGCTTGAGGGTGTCGGCGGAGGAGCGGATGATCTCGCGCCCCACCGCGGTCGAGCCGGTGAAAGCGATCTTGTCCACGCCCGGATGTGTGGTCAGCGCGGCGCCGACGGATTCCCCGTCGCCGGTCACGATATTCACCACGCCGTCGGGAATTCCGGTCTCGCTCAGCAATTCCCCGAGCCGCAGCGCGGCCAGGCTCGCCTCCTCGGCGGGTTTGAGCACCAGGGTGCAGCCGGTGGCCAGCACCGGAGCGATCTTCCACACTGCGTTGGCGACGGGGCGATTCCACGGCACGATCGCGGCGACGACCCCGACCGGCTCCTTGACGGTATAGCTGAACACCGAGCCCGGAATCGAATTCGGCAGTGTCTCACCGTGAATCTTGGTCGCCCAGCCCGCGTAGTACCGCAGTACCTCGGCCTCCCAGGCGCGCGAGCCCGGGCGGCGGCGGCCCAGCGGCGACCCCATATCGAGCGATTCGAGCAGTCGCAGTTCGTCGAAGTGCTCCTGAACCTTGTCCGCGAACGCCCACAGCAGGGCCTGGCGATCGCGCGGGGAGAACTGCTGCCAGGGGCCCACCAGCGCCGCGCGGGCCGCGGTGACCGCGCGGTCGGCGTCGACGGCGTCGGCGGCGGCCAGTTCGGCGATCACCGCACCGGTGGAGGGATCGATGCTGGTGAAGGTGCGCCCGGCGGCCGCGGCTTCCCACCGGCCGCCGATCAGCAGGCGTTTGGTGCGGCCGTCGAGGAATGCGGGGAGCGAGGCGAGTGCTCCGGTGCTTGTCGACATGGAGATCCTTCCTGACCACGGCGCATCGAGCGGGCCGAGCCGGACAGGTTGTGAGTAAGAACTTACTAACACATGGTAGGTCACCGCTTCCGCGCAGCCGCTAGAAAGTGATCACTTACCCTGTTACTGTGAGTTGGCGCCCACTCGGTGCCCGAGCCGCCAGAGGAAACCATGGAGAAGACAACGCCCGAGGGCGTACGCCTGCCCGATGATTGGTGTCTGCGCCAGTTCGACCACCTCTCGCCCGAACTCGCCGCCACGCTGCCCGAGACGATGGCCCGCATGCGTGAGTTGTGTCCGGTGGCCCACAGCGACCGATACGGCGGATTCTGGGTGGCCTCCGGATACGAGGAGGTGCTGAGCGTCGCGCAGAACTGGTCGGTGTTCAGCTCCGCGCACGGCCTGTCGGTCACCGGCACCAAGGGCGTGGTGCGCAATCTGCCCGTCGAGGTGGATCCGCCCGAACAGCGCGCCTACAAAAGCCTCATCACCCCGTACTTCACACCCGCCGCGGTCGCCGACTGGGAACAGCCGACGCGCGATCTGGTCACCCGCCTGCTGGACGGTTTCCTCGCCGACGGACAGTGTGAATTCATGGATGCCTTCGCCCGGCCGCTGCCCAGCCTGGCGTTCTTCGAACTCGCCATCGGCGCGCCCGCCGACGAACTCGACACCGTGTCGCGGCTGGCCTCGCGGTCGTCGATTCCGAATCATCCCGAGTCGCGTGAATGCTGGAAGGGCCTGTACGCCTGGGTCAAAGGCTTCCTCGCCACCCGCCGCGAACAACCGCCGCGCGGGGATGTGGTCGACGCGGTGCTGGCCGCCGAGATCGACGGCGTGCCATTGACCGAGGACGAAACCATCGGTGCGGTACAACTTCTCATTCTCGGCGGACTCGAAACCACCGCCGGCGCACTCGGATTGATGGTGGAGCGGTTCTGTCGCGAGCCCGAGATTCCGCAGTTGCTGCGCGAACGCCCCGAGCTGATGCCCAAGGCTGTCGAGGAACTGCTGCGGCTGGATTCACCGTTCGTCTCGGTGGGCCGCACCGCGGTCCGCGAGACCGAATTGGCCGGACACGCCATCGAATCCGGCGACAAGCTGCTCATCCATTGGGCCTCGGCCAATCGCGACGCCGGCGAATTCCCGGATCCGGACCGATTCGATCCGAATCGAACTCGCAACCGCCACTTCGCCTTCGGTGCCGGCCCGCATCGCTGTGCGGGCTCCAACCTCGCCCGCCTGAACCTGCGCGTGGCGCTGGAGGAGATCGTGCAACGCATGGATCGGATCGCCATCCGGGACGGGGCGGAGATTCGCTATCACGCCGGTCTCACCCGTTCACCGCTCAGCCTGCCGATCACCTTCGTCGTCCGCGAACCGGATCGCACCGCGAGCTAGTTCGGGTGCGGCGGGCCGATGGTTCGTGGTGACGAAAAGCCCGTTCGCACATGGTCGTCGATGGGAAGCCGGTGCGGTTGACGCGGTTTCGCCGAACCGTTTAGGTGAGCAGCATGCGAATCGGCGGTGCGGGAATTCTCGACGTGCTCGGTAGCCGGCGGACGGCGGTGGCGGCGCTGGCGACGATCACCGGCTTCTACTATCTGTTCGTCGCGATCACCAACTGCACCGATACCGTCACCAATCGCCGGGGTGTGGTCGCCGTGCTGTCGATGCGGGCCACGATCCACAATCCGGGCACCGACTGGCGTGCGATCACCAACGGCAACATCGCGCTCGTCGTCTACATCCTCGTGGTGATCTGGGAATTCTCGATCGCCCTCGTGCTGCTGGTCGCCGCGGCCTGCTGGCTGCGGGAGCTGAGCGGGCGGCCGCGCCGGGTGCCGGCGCGGCCGGGCACCGCGGCGAAGTTGTCCAGCATCGGCTGGACGATGGCGGTGCTGTTGTTCGCGGGGGCATTTTTGACCGTCGGCGGGGAGTGGTTCCGGATGTGGGCGAACAAGGAGGTCAACGCCTCGTCGGCGGCGTTGCAGAACTTCCTGATCGCCGGGATCGGGCTGGTGCTGGTTCATCTGCCCGACTCGGCGCCGCGGGCCGCTCCGCCCTCGGAATGAACTGCGGCCGTTCGGGAACAGTGCCTGACCGCCCCGGGTTGCAGCCCGTATGGAACTCGACACCGCGCTCGACTTCGCCCGTACGACCTCGCGGTCCGTCCTGACCACCGTGCGCCGCAACGGCCGCCCGCAGCTGTCCAACGTCACGCACTGGGTCGCGCCCGACGGCATCGTCCGGATCTCCATCACCGCGGACCGGGCCAAGTACGCCAATCTGCGCCGGGATCCGTGGGCGGCCCTGCACGTCACGCGCGACGATTTCTGGGCCTATGCCGTCCTGGAGGCCGATGTCGAACTGACCCCGGTGGCCGCGAGCACCGACGACGCCACGGTGGAGGAGTTGATCGCCTACTACCGTGCGCTCAGCGGCGAGCATCCGGACTGGGCGGACTACCGCCGCGCGATGGTCGCCGACCGCCGCGTGATCGCGCGCCTGCGTCCCACCCGCGCCTACGGCATGCTGCCCTGACGACGGCGTTCCCCGGAAGCGGGTAGCCCCTCGGGAATCCATTGCGGCGCGCGCTTTTCCATGAAGGCGCGCATTCCCTCCCGCGGTTCCGGCGAGGTTTCCAGGGCCAGGAACATGGTCTGGTAGTCGATACTGCCGTAACGCTCGTTCAGCATGCGCTTGACCTGGGCGCGGGCCTGCGGTGCGGTCTGCAGGATCTCGGTGACGGCCGCGACGGCCTCCGCGCGCAGCCGTTCGTGTGCCACCACCCGGCTGATGACGCCGAGTCGCCGCGCCTCGGCGGCGTCGAACCGCCGCGCCGACAACAGCAGATCGCGAGCCACCGCCACGCCGACGTGGGCGGGCAGCACCGCGGCGTAGGTGGCGTCGGGAATGCCACGCAACAGCTCCGGCACCCGGAACACCGCCCGCTCACTGGCGACCGCGATATCCGACATCATCGCGATGAGCAGACCGCCCGCCTGGCAGATGCCGTTCACCGCCGACACCACCGGGGCGCGGCTGTCCCGAATGGCGAGGAAGGGCAGCACATCCTGGCCCGACAGCTCCGGCGGCAAGGCGTCACCGGGCTCGGCGCGCCCGCCCAGGTCGCCGCCCGGCGCGAACACGTCATCGGTGCCCGTGATGATCAATGCCGCCAGGCCGGGATCCGAATTGACCAGGTGGACAGCGCGTTTGATGCCGAAATACATCGCCGGCGTCAGCGCGTTGCGCGCCGCGGGCCGGTCGATCACGCACCAGCCGATCACGCCGTCGCGCTCGAATCGCAGGCCCGCCGCCCCGAGATCATCGCTCATCCCGGAAGAATAACAATCTCCCGTTTCGAATATTCGGTTCTTGCCGGGGCCGATTCGACTTCACCGGCGCATAACCTTGCGGCAACATTCGACATGCATGCTGTCACCCTCCGCTGAATCGAAAGGTACGAACCCGAATGGACTTTCTGACTGTGCTCGTGGACATGTTGGCTGCGCTGGGGGCCAGCGGCAGCGCGGCCTGACCACCCATCACGACACACCCCGGCCCACCACATCACGGATGTGGTGGGCCGCAGGCGTTCGAGGGGGACGTCGGACGACCAGACGGTGATCAGGCACCCGCCTTCGCTCGCGCGAGCTTCACCCCACTGGAAATGATGCCGATATGACTGAACGCCTGCGGGAAATTGCCGATGAACGCGCCGGTCGACGGGTCGATCTGCTCGGCGAGCAGGCCCACGGTGCTCGCGCGGGCGCACAGGGAACCGTAGAGCCGCTCGGCGTCCTCGAGCCGGCCCTGGGCGGTGAGGTTGTCGACCAGCCAGAAACTGCACAGCACGAACGCGCCCTCGTCGCCGGGCAGGCCGTCCGGTGATTCCTCGTGCAGGTATCGATACAGCAGGCCGCCGCCGGCGCCCAGCCGGTCCGCCACCGCCGCGGTCGTCGCGGTCATGCGTGGGTGATCGGCGGGAACGACGCGGCGCAGCGGCAGCGCCAGCAGGCTCGCATCCAGTTCGCCGCCCCCGTCGAGATGGGCGCTCAGTGTCCGTGCCCGCTCGTCCCACGAGTTCTTCAGGATCGCCTCGCGGATCTCGTTCGCGGTGCTGCGCCACATCGCGATGGGACCGGGCAGGTCGAATCGTTCCCCGATCGACGCGGCGCGCTGCAGTGCTACCTGGCACAGCGCCGCGGAATAGGTGAAAACCCGCCCCGCGCTGCGTACTTCCCAGATTCCCTGATCCGGCTCCTGCCAGGATCGCCCCGCCGCCTCGGCCAGATCGGAGAGGTTCGACCACAGCACCGGCTGCAGCTCACCGCCCGTGCGTAGCCATTGGTCGGCGCAGTCGAGGATTTCGCCGTAGACGTCGTGCTGGCGCTGATCGGTGGCGCCGTTGCCCCAGCGCACCGGGCTGCTCGCGCGGTAGCCTTCCAGGCCGGTGTCCACCAATTCGTCGGGAACCGGATCACCGTCGATGTCGTACATGATGCGCGGCTGGCCGCTGCGCTCGAACGCGTCGAGCACCCAGCCCAGGAAGGCGTCGGCTTCGTTCCGGAAACCGATGCGGCGCAGGGCGTAGACGGCATACGACGCGTCGCGGATCCACACGTAGCGGTAGTCCCAGTTGCGGACGCCGCCGATCGGCGCCGGCAGCGACGACGTGGGCGCCGCGACGACGGATCCGCTCACCCAGTGATCGCAGAGTTTGAGGGTGATCGCGGAGCGCCGGACCAGTGCCTGTTCGGGACCGTCATAGGTGCACGTCCGCATCCAGGAGCGCCATGCGTCGGCCGTGTGGCGCAGCATCGCCGCCGCGTCGAAGCGATGGTGGCGGTGGAAGCGTCCCCAGGACAGCACCAGCTCCAGCCGCTCGCCCTGCGCCAGGTCGACGGTGGTGTGCACGCCGTCCAGCGGCCGGTCGGCGCGCAGATGCAGCCGCAGGTTCGGCTGTGAGGCGACCCGGATCTCCAGTCCGCTGAGCACCGGCCGCAACTGCGCACCGCCCTGTGGGGCGATCTCCACCGACACCCGCACGTGCCCGCTCACGACGATCGCGGAGCGAACCAGTTCCGAGCGATCGGCGGGCGCGTCGTCGCCGAGGTCCGAGCCGGGCCGTACCACCATGGCATCGGTCACTCGGAGAACACCGGTGGCGCTGCGCAATTCGGTCTCCAGCACGCCGGTATCCGGCTGATAGCGCTGGCGGCCTTCCAGCGGATCGGTCGGCGCGACGGTGAAATGGCCACCGCGAGCATGGTCGAGCAACCCGCAGAACAGCGGTTGGGCATCGAAGCGCGGCAGGCACAGCCACGGGATCGAACCGTCCATCCCGACCAGCGCGGCCGTCGTACCGTCTCCGATCAGACCGTAGTCCTCCAGCGGGAGATATCCGTCGCTCCGGCGGATCGGCCGGAACGGTGGATCGGGATCGTGCACGCCATCCCCTTCCACGAATGGAACGCTTGGCGACAACTAGAGGGAAGGCTATCAGCTGGCATCCGCTCGGAAAGTAGAACTGAGGGGCCGATATTTGGCCGAAATGCCCTAGCGGTCGACCAACTGGCTAACGCAAGCTCGCAGGTCGTCGCAGGCGATGGCGGGGATCGGAATCGGGTGTCGACGGCCCCGAGCGGCGAGCTGCTCGGTGCGGCCCGTGTGCCGAATCGGACGCGAAATTTCTGTGTGTTTGAGCGTTGAACCGATTGGGTAACCACAGCCCAACCCGAAATGTGCGCAGGTCGGACCGACACAGCGCCCCCGGCAGGAATCGAACCTGCGACCTAGGGATTAGAAGTTCCCCCGCTATCAACGCTGTGCTGACCTGCGTAAACGCCGGTGGCGGTAGTGCGAATTGGAAAAATCCCTAGGTGTTCGATCTGCGTTTGTCAGGCCCGGCAGCCTCAGCTGTGGATCACGTGGTCGACTGTGGCCTGGACAGCCTCTTCCATACCCGCCTCCAGTACATCAGACCGGTATGTGCTCCAGTCGGCGAGTTTCGAAGCGTCACGTGGGGCGCCGCGTTGCTCCATTCGCTGCCGAATCTGGTCGGTCGAGGCGGCTACCCATAGGGTCCGCACTGCCGGTGCCGGCCGACCGGCCGCGGAGGACCTGATTAGCTCACTCAGCCGAATGCCTCGGTCGGCAGCGGTCCGGACGTGGCTTAGGAAGGGTGCGTCAATGATGACCGGTGCGTGGTGGCCGACAGACAGCGCCTGGCGAACCAGCGCCGTGTAGATGTGCGGATGAACCACTCGCGTGTATGCACTGCTGTCACGGTCATACGGATCGCCGGTGAGCGCCACCATCACCGATTCTTCGAGCTCTGGCGCAAACGTGTCCTTGTCGACGATGACGGCGTCTACGAGCTCCGCTAGGAACCTGGCGGCAGTTGTCTTCCCGGAAGCCGGGAAACCACACACGACAGTGACACCGGTCCTCGCAGTGTCAGCCAGCGCGCGGAGGCCGGCACCCATTTTGAGGGCCTCGGCGTGCTCTGCTTGCTCCGCGGCTCGTGTAACGGAACTCATCGTCGTCCTCCTGGCCCTGACTCACGTGCGTCTGCGGACATAGCCAGTGTCTCAGAATGGGTGTACGCGAAGCGGTGCGGTCGGCGCCCGCTAATCGGCCGAGCTGAGGATAGACAGCAGCTCAGCCGAGATCGCGGCGGTTGCAGCGATCGTGTGGGATGAGGTGATTGTGTGGTCGCTGCCGTCGGAATCCGTTACGACTGCGCCGCTTTCACGAGCAATGAGGACGCCTGCCGCGGTATCCCACGGGTTGTTCGAAAGCAGGACACAACCATCCAGGCGGCCTTCTGCAACCCAAGCAAGATCGATGGCGGCGGACCCGAGCATGCGCACGCGCTCCACGCTTGCAGCGAGCGCCGTTGTTACTGCAAACCGTCGCTGATTCTTAGCCTCAGACCCTGCTCCGGTGGCGTAGTCGCCGATCGAGATTATGGACCTTCTTAGCGTCGTTGTTTTGCTAGCGGCCAGGAGCTCACCGTTTACGTAAGCGCCTCCATCAGCCGTCGCCCAATATTCCAACGCCAAAAAAGGGGCTGCTATGACTCCGATTATTGGACGCCCATTGCGAACGAGCCCCAACGAGATTGCGCACATCGGTATGTGATGAATGAAGTTTGAAGTTCCGTCAATCGGGTCCAGAATCCACAGATATCCATCTGTAACGACATGGTGGTCTTCCTCTTCGCCCAGAAATCCGAAATCGGGTGTCTTGCGCCGGAGAAAGTCGCGCAACTTCGTCTGTATTCGAACATCGAGGTCGGTGACAAAATCGCGATCATCACTCTTTGTTGATATGGTCTGAGGGCTGAGATCGCGAAATAACGACGAGCCTTCCGCAACGGCTTCTCTAGCAATCGCAAGAAGTTCGTCCGAAAGCGTCACGCGATCTACCTCTCTTTTCCTTCGAGCCACATTGTTTCGAAGACGGTGGAGAACGTGCTAAAGATTCCGCCAGCGGCCGTCTTCCGGGAGACGAACGTCGGGGAGTCTACCCCACGTGCGGACGGCAGGTAGGGCTGCATGACGCATAGGCTCGCGTCCACAATCGTTATGTTGAATCTGACGGGTTGGTCGTAAACGCGGATATGCAGTGCGCCTGACGCGTCTGCACTTACCCTGCTGCGAACTCGCTCAAGCGTGCGGATGTTCGTGTCGGTGAGGTTCGAGAGCAGGCCAGGAGGCAGTCCTTCCTCCTTCTCGCGCTCGCGAATCGAATTCCCTTCTGGGTCAAGGAACAAGCAGCGTAGAACGGTGCCGCTCTCGATCAGGCGCAAGGTGTCGCTGTCCGAGTACTGCTGACACAACATGTTGAGCGATAAGCCCGACATATCGATCCGGCGCGCGGTCTTGAAAAGCTCTTGGGGCGGCATGGCTTGCAAAAAGTCCAGTCTGGACGCATAAACCGACTCGACGTCGGCGAGCTCACGTTCTTCAGCAACGCTGGGGCTCTCCAGCGGACGTATTAGTTCGTCTGGTGAGCCTGAGGATTCCTGAAATAGTTCATCAATGGTCCACCCCGGAAACATGACTTCCAGGATCCGGCAGTGATGGGGATATGGGAGCTTCGAGATATCGCCGGCGAGCCAGCGATAGAACTGGGCCTTCTTCGGCCCACATCCGACAAGCTCCGGTTCGAGCTTTCCAGCGAGGCGGTCGTACTCCCGGTTGAAAGCAGAGACCGTCTGCAAGTGTCGCTGCTGCAAAAGAGCCTTCAGAACCGTACTCATGGTTGCCGCCCTTGCTCTGTGGATGCGAGGCAATGGCATCATCCTATCAGAGATGAGACACAGAAGATACCCGAAGATGCACAGAAGTAGAAGGTGAGACCTTCGGGGCGTCGAGGGGAGACAGGGGCGGAAACGAGCCTGAAGTGGTCAGTTTTTCCAGACTTTTCCACCTCAGGGAGTGAATTCCATTGGAGACGCATTCCGATCCTGGCCTCGATCACCGAGACGACCGCAACCTGATCAGCCTGAAGAAGGCGGCGGCGCTCGTCGACGTCGATCGCAAGACGATTCGACACTGGATCGCGGCTGGCCACTTGCAGGGATACAAGCTCAACGGCCACATGTGGCGGGTCAGCAGCCGCGAAGTGCTCGCGCTGGCTCGCCCGGTTGCGTCGCTGGAGTCTGGCGGTGCGGCATGAGCGACAGCGCGAAAGACCGTGTGCTGCAAGCGCGGATTGCTGCGCACGCCTCGTGGGCTCAGACCGCAGATCGTGCCGCCCGAACCGCGAAGGCGCGGGAGGCTCTCGCGAGCAAGTTCGAGCATGAAGTCGACCCGGACGGCTTGCTTAGCCCGGAGGAGCGGGCGCGGCGTGCTGAGAATGCACGAAAGGCCCACTACACGCGACTTGCGCTGCGTTCTGCACAGTCGCGACGTCGGCGCTGCCGCAATCCGCACAAGGCGGGTGACCAGTGATGTCTCGAATCCCTCTTCTCTTGATCGTCACGATGGTCGGCCTGTATGCGCTGGTCACGTCGCCGGATTTGGTGATCGGGATTGTGATCGCAGCGGCGGTGTTCGTGTTCGGGCTGCGTTGGCTGGTGTCGACGATGTTTCGTCGTCCGCGGGGGGTGTGGCGGCGATGAACAGTCTGGATTTCACCCGCCACCACACGGGGTTGGCGGCGTTCGGTCGGCCGGAGTTCGATGCGGCTGGGCTGGTGCAGGCGGGAATGTATGTGACTCCGCCGAAGTGGCGGCTGATCGCGTTGGCGGCGGCGGTGTGTTTCGGCGCCGGGATCGTGTTCGGGATCATGCTCGGCCAGGGCAGCCCGACCCATGCGCCGTCGCCGAATGTGTGTCGCGCGGACGAGGTTTCGCGCATCGATTGCGTTCACGTCGTCCCGACGCAGGCGCCGGCGGAGTCGGAGGTGCCCCGATGACCCGCGAGAACGACCGTCGCACGGCGTTGGCGCGGGTGGCTGACGAGGCCGAGGTGCTGGCCGAGAAGTTGCGGTTCTACGAGAGCTGCGTGATCAGCGCGCCGTCGGATCGCAGCTACGACTACGCGCTCTACATGACCGATCCGACGGCGAACGCGGACGAATTCGACCGCCGATTCGACAAATACGTCGCCGGGATGGAAGCCAGTCTGGCCCGGATCACCGAGGCGGTCGAGCGGTTCGTGGCCGAACATCGCGCCGAGCTGATCGAGCTGGGCATCGACTATCTGCCCGGGGGCGCGCCATGAGCACCGCGTATCTGGATCCGGAGGGCAAGCGGTACGGGGTGCCGACGTGGCCGTGGCGGATGGCGCCGCAGCATTTGCGCACCTGGCGGCAGTTGGACGCCGAGGGCCGTCGCCCGACCAGCGAGTGGGAGGCGCAGGTCCGCGGTCGCGGGCGTCGGCAGGCGTATCTCTATGACTCGCAGCAGACCCGGCCGAAGCAGGAACCGACCGAGGCGCAGCTGGAGTCGCTGCGGATCGCGCGGTGGGTGCGCTCGGCGCAGGCGTGTGAACGCCGCGGGATCGACGCGGAGGACATGCGCGAGTTGATCGAGGCCGCGCGCGCCGATCTGGCCGCCCGCCGCGCTGCGCAGTCGCGTGCTGCGGATCGGGGGCGGTCGCGATGAGCGCCACCTGCGCATGCGGTGCGCCGGCGTACGGGCGCGGCAAATGCTTCAACCACTACCAGGTGCACCGCAATCGGCAGATCGCCTATGGGCGGTGGGAGCCGCAGCCGTTGCTGCCGGCCGATGAGGTGCGCGCGCATATCGAGCAGATCCGCGCCAAGGGGATCCGGTCGCGGCGGTTGGCGCAGATCGCCGGGGTGGATCCGGAAACGCTGCGCCGTATCACGCGGTTGCCGGATGCGCAGGTGACTCCCGAGATTCGGGAATCGATTCTGGCGGTGCCGATTCCGGAGCGTGCGGCCGACATCGTGCCGGACAACGCGTTGGTGCCGATCCACGGTGCACGGCGTCGAGTGCAGGCGTTGGTGGCTTTCGGGTATCCGCGCGCGGAGCTGGCTCGGCAGTTGGGGGTTGCCACCAATTCGAACGCGATGAACGTGCTGTTCGGTCGTCGCCGCGACGGTGGCGCGCAGGTCGGGCAGTCGATCATGGCCAAGCGGGACCGGGAAGTGAAAGAGCTGTTCGACCGGCTCCAACTCGTTCCCGGTCCGTCGGATCAGGCGCGCGCCCACGGGCGCCGCAAGGGCTGGGCCTTGCCGTTCGAATGGGACGAGCAAGCCATCGACGACCCGAACGGCCGCCCGGTCAAGGCCCGGTGGACTTCGCAGTCGGCCGTCGAGGAACGCCGCGAGCAGGTCGCAGACCTCACCGCCCGCGGCTGGACCGTCAACCAGATCGCGCAGCAGGTCGGAGCGACCGACCGCACCGTCCTGCGCGACCGCGCCCGCCACCGCGAACAGCCGGAAACCGCTGACGCACAGCGCCTTTCCGAGATCGAAGCCATGGGCGAGCTGGCATTGCAGGCGCGCCGCGATATCGCGGCCCGCCGTGCTGCCCCGACAGTCAGGGAGCGAACCCGATGAACCACAACACGAAAACCGACGCCGCGGATTTCGTGGCGTTGGAGCGCCGCTACCGCCCACAGATCGTCGCCGGTTTGCGAGCCGCGGGCCTGTCCTACGGCGAGATCCGCCGCACGCTCGGTATCCCGTTGCGGCAGGTCGAGAAGCAGTTGGGTGAGGCTGCGGCGTTGCGGGCGCAGGGCTACAGCGTGGCCGAGATCGCCGCGGAGCTGGGTGTGCCGGCGGGGTCGATGGGCCGGATCCTTCCGGGCCCGCGCCAGGACACCGCGACCGAACGCCAGGCGGAGGTGTTGTCGGCGACCTCGCATATGCATGGGCTGCAGATCGATGTGCTGGCCGAGTTCTTGAACGTGCACGAGTCCAGCGCGTATGCGATCGCTCGGGTGTTGGTCGACAACGGGTGGGCGTCGCTGGCGAAGGTGCAGCGCGGTCGTGCGTGGCTGTATCCGAAACGCGATGTGGCAGCACGCTATTTGGGGTGGCGGCCCTCGGAGTGGGAACCGCCGCTGATGTTCGCCAACCACTACCGGGCGGTCGCGCAGGCCCGCATCATGCTGGTCGGCTCCGACCCGCAGGCGTGGGTGTCCGAGCGGGTCCTGCGCCACGAGGCCGGCAAACGGCTGCGCGCCGAGGCCGAGGCCCGCAACCGCAAACCGGTGCTGGAGTTCAGCACCGGCCGCGAGCCGATGCCCAACCGCCCGCACGTGCACGACGGCTGGTTCTGCGGAGTCATCGACGGCACCTACGGCTGGTGGGCCCTGGAAGTCGAACTCACCGAAAAGGACCCCAAACACCTCGATTCCGCACTGGCCGGTGCCTTCCGGTCCGCGCGCGACGCGCAACCGCACCGGCTGGTGGGGGTGCTGTATCTGTGCCGCACCGAACGCGTCATCGCGGCGGTGACCGCGGCGAAGAAGCGACTGCCCCGCGAGCTGGCGGATCTTCCGCTGTTGTTCGCCGTCGGCGACTTCGACGAGCAGTGGGAACAGCACACCGCCAAACGCCGCGCCATGCGCGCCGCGAAGGCCGCGAACCGTCACCGCGACAACCTCATTCGACTTTCCAAGGAAGCATCATGACCAGCGACTGCACCCCACTGATCACCCCCGACGACTGCAAGGACGCCTACACCACCCCGGTTCCCGCGCCGATGTCACCGGCACCGGGCAGCAGCGCCCCCTTCGGCAACCTGCACCCCCAAGCCCCTCCCGGCACCCCCGGACCCGTCCATCACGTCACTGACCAGGTCGACCACCACATCACCGGCCTGCACCTGCCCGACGTCTCCGCCGTCGAGCACGCGGTGGCGAATTCGCTGGTGGCCGGTGTGGTCGTGGTCGCCATGCTGATCCTGATCATCGGCGTCGCCTCCGCACTCCCCCTGGCGCCGCACCGGCTGCGGAACTTCGCGTTCGGATCGCTGGTGCTGCCGGTGCTGTCGGTCCTGGCCGGCGGTTCCTGGACCACCCCCGCCTCCCTCTTGTGGTCCGGTGCCGGGCAGGTCGCCGCCGGTGACCTCTCCGGTGTGCGGCTGATGTTGTCGCTGGGTGTGCCGGTGGCGATGCTGGCCGCGACGTATTGGTGGGCAAGTTTCGTGCTCAAGACCAACACCGTCGGGTTGAAGTCGCTGGCCCGCACCGAACGCATGCAGGAAGCACTGACGGCCCGCCGCGCCCGGGCCGCGGTCCGCGCCGCCAAACTCGGCGCCCCCTACAGTGCCGGCGCGAACATCGTGCTCGGCACCCTCGCCGACCGCACCGACATCAAAACCCCCGGGCTGATGCGGGAACTCACGGCGCGGCATCAGCACTGGATGACGGTGCCACACAAAGACATCAAGCGGCATCAGGCGATCATCGCGACCACCGGCGGCGGCAAAACCGAACTGATCAAACGCCACGCCCTCGCCACCTTCGAATACGAGTGGCGCGCCTGGTACCGGTGGAAAGACATCCCCACGATGGCGGCCAAGCACCCCAAGCCGCAACTGGTACTCATCACCTGCAAAGGCGGCCAAGACGACCTCGAATTCGGGCGCGAAATCACCGCTCTCGCGACCGCGATGGGCGTGCCCGCCACCGAGATCGCGACCGTCGTCCCGGGCGGAGATCGCCTGCACATCTGGGATATGCCGGCGCGGGACCAGCGCGCGGTGCTCAGTGAGTTCCTGTCCTCGGGCCAGGCCAGCACCTCGGAAGGCCAGCACTTCGACGACATGCGCAAACGCATCGTGTCCTTGGTGGTCGATGCGCCGATCGGGCCGCCGCGCAGCCACGTCGAGTTCCTGGAGCGGCTCAATGAGCACAAGCTGAAGGAGATTTGGTCGAACGCGCCGGATGTGGTGCGTCAGGTCAACGCGTTGCAGGCGGAGAAGGTCCCCCAGATCGACGATGCGCTGATCAAGTGCAGCAACCTGTTCGACCTGCTCAAAGACGATTCCGGCAACGTCGTGTTCGACGGCGGCCGCAACATCGACGAGCTGTCGGTGCTGTTCATGACCGTGCCCGGACTCGACAAGGACGCCGCCCGCTCCCAGGTCGCGGCCACCCTGCGGATGGTGATGCAGCGCGCCGGCCGCAAACGCAAAGACCAGCGACGCTCGGTCACCCTGTACCTCGACGAGGCCAGCGCCCTGACCACCAAACAGGGATCGCTCGGGCTGGAGGAGATCGCCGAACGCGGCCGCTCCCAAGGGGTGGCGATGGTATTCGCCGGACAGTCCCCTGAATCCCTCGCCGCCGACAAGTGGTCGCTGGACAGGCTGCTGAAAGCGTGCGCGGGAGGGGTGCTGATCGGGTACGGCGAGAACTTCGGTGAGCTGTGCAAACACTTCGGATCCCGGCGCGTGATGCTGCCGTCGCGGCACCTGATCAAGGGCCAGCGCCACGGCGACGAAGGCCAAGTCTCTGTCGGTGAGAAGTGGCTGGTCGACCCCGACCGGGTCCGCCAGTTCGAAACCGGCGACTTCGTATTCGCCAAGAAGGGCCGCGCCTTCTACGGCCGCATCGTCCCCCTCGACACCAAACGCCTCACACCGCTTCCCGGCACCGCCGCCGCGAAGCACGCCACACAACCCGGTATCGGCGGCACCGCCACCGCCGCCGCATAAATCCACCCATCTTTTTCGAATTCGATTGGAGCACAACGTCATGCGCATCATCCGCGACAACGACGGACACGACCACAACGACGACGACCCGCGGAAGCGGCTCGAAGACTTCGCCGCCGGCGTGCCCGCCGACGAGGTCGGCAACATGATCGCCGACGAAGTCAGCGACTTCCTCGCCGCCGCCGTCCGCGCCACCGACCACCGCCCCGCGCCGACCGAACCGACACCCGCACAACGCAAGCCGGACCTGCGACTGGTCATCGACACCCCCCACGACGAAAAAGAGGACGAGGACACTCCCTCTCCTGCCGGCGCCACCGGCTCGAGTGGCCGGGCCCGGTTGCTGACCTCGACGGCGGCCAGTTCCACCCTTGTGGTCGCCGCCGCCGCGCTGGCCGGATGGGGACAGCCCGCCGTCGTCGCGGTCCCGGTGGCAGGCTACGGCATCGGGTGGCTGGCCTACCTGTGGTGGAACGCCGCACTGCGGCCCCCGCTGCCTGTCGCGGTCGCCGCGATCGCCGCCGCGCTGGCCCGCGGCAGCGCCGCGTTCGCTCGCACCCTGGTCGGCGCCGTCAAGTGGCTGACCAGCCGCGCCACCGCAGTCTGGTCCCGCCGCGACGACGCCACCACCGCGACCGCGGAGGTGGTGCAGTGATGCCCGGCGACGTCACCGGCCGTTCGGAGCCGACGGTGTCGGTCACCGATATCGAGTACTGGCTCGACGAGATGGCGACCCTGTTCTGTTCGCACGCAGCACAATTCGCGTGCGAAGAACGCGCCGCCGCGCTCGGGCTCGTCGACGCCACCGATGCCGAGCACCATTGGCGCGACGGGCTGATCCGCGGCATGTGGTACCAGCTCGCGCAAGCGTTCATCTGCTCCCCACTGCCCTGGGAATCCACCGGCGCGCGGCTGCTGGAAATCGACGCCACCGTGCCCGAGCAGTACCGGATGCTGCACATCAATCCCCGCGCCGGCCACGAGTACGGCTTCACCGCCGACAACCTCGCCCGCTATCGCGCGTCGCTCGCGTTCACCACCGCCAGCCAGATCGTCGGCCACACCGCCGAACAGGCACTCGTCGACTGGCAGTTCAGCAAACAACTCCTCGGCCTCGGCCCCGACGAGCCCTATCCCGACGACCCCCGAACCCTCGGCGCCGCATAACCGCCCGCCGAGCCCCGCAAGAAATTCAGTGGAAGGAACCGGAAAACCCATGAACCACAACGACTACCGAGCAGACCGATACGCACCCGATCCGATCCGTACCGCCCCGGTCGACTTGTACGGCCGTCTGCACGATGTCGGCGACCGGATGAACGAGATCCGGCGCGAGCTCGCAGAGATTCGCCGCGAGTACCGCACCCTGCGCCGGCACCCCGATGCGCTGGAGGTCGACACCCTCGGCGCTCCGATGGATCCGGTCGAGGCGACGGACGCGGTCCTGTCCGACCTCGACCACGTCGACGAGCGGGTGCGCGTCGCCGAGCACGAGGTGGCCGAGACCCGCGGCCGCTACGCCTCCCGATTGAAGCTCACCGACCACGCGGCCGAAGAACTCGACCAGCGGAACCGCCAGCGCGCGCCGATCGAACGCACCCGATAGCCAGAACCCCGAATCAACTGTTACTGAGAGGAATTGACCGAGATGTCAGACAACGAGATGGATCAGATCGGCCGCGACTCCGCGCGTACTCTGCGCGAGATTCTGAACGTGGCCCGCACGTGGATCGAGGCGCACCGTAACCGTGACCGCTACAGCGGTGTCCGCAAGCTGAGCCGCCGCGAACGTCGGGATCTGGCCGAGGCGGTGCGGATCGAGGTCGGCGAGCGGCGGATCGCGGGTGCGTGGGCCGACCTGCGGGTCAGCGACTATCACCGCGAGGCCCGCGAGCTGGACTGGGCCCGCAACCATATGGACCTGTCTCGGCCCGATAATCAGCAGTGGCTGGCCGAGCGGACCGATCGCCTCGATGCCATCCGTCACCGTATCGAGCACACCCTGCACACCACCGCGCTACCGCTGGAACAGCGCGGCCAGGTAGTCCAGGCCCTCGATCAGATCGAGCGCCAGCCCGCAGCGGTGCGGATCGAGCGACTGTTCACCCCGCTCGATGACCGGTCCGCGCTCGCCGCACGCGAAGCCGCAGTCACCTCGGAGCGCCGCACCCAGCAGCGGCAGACCGAGATCGAACGCGACCTCGCCGGCCAGCGCGAGCAGCAACAGCGCACCGAGCAGGCCCGCCACCTCGATAGCGAGGCTGCGCGGTTGCGAGCCCAGTTGGCCGGCGTCGAGGCCCGCCGCAGTGAACTCGGCACCGACGGGGCGGCGCCGTTCGTGGCGTCGGTGGGTCCGGAGGAGTACTACGGCCGCGACCACGATCCTGCGTTGGCGTCGGTTCCGCACCAGGACCGGCCGCGCACAGCGAGTTTCGTTACACGCGAGCAGGCCCGGCAGTGGGTTGCCGACCGGTTGAGCGAGTACGACAACGGCAGCAGCCGCCGCGACGGCCAGTTCGTCGCGACGATGTGGGATTCGCGCAACCCCGGCCCGACCGGGCAGTCCGCGACCGGGCCGCTCGGCATGGTCCGCGACGAGGTCACCACATGGGGCCCGCAACAGTCCCAGCAGCGGCAACGCCCGCCGGACCGGCCCACCGAAACCCGACCGGCGCAGCCGGTTCCGGCGCCGGAACCCGTCGCGCAGGAAGCAAAACAGCCCGACCGGCTGGCCGAGATCGAGCGCGAGTTGCGTGGGTTGCGTGAGGACCGTGACCAGCTCGCACGGCGGGTGGAGATCCTGCAGCGGGGTGTCGACGCGGTCACCGCCGACCGAGACGACCACAAACGGAAGTTGGCCGCGGCGACGGCGCAGGTGGAGGCGTTGAAGAACGCCAACCTGAGCCAGACCCGGGAGTTGGAAGAGTTGCGGCAGAACGGGCTGAAGCTGGTGAAGGTCACCGTCGACCGCGACCGGTTCAAAACCGAGCGGGACAAGTTCAAGGCCGAACGCGACGAAGCGGTCCAGAAACTCGCCCAGTCCACCCCGCAGCGCGACCGGTCCGGCCCGGCCGAGCACATCGACGCGGACGCGAAGTTGGGCAACACCCAGCCGATGCCGGCCGAGCTGCTGCGCGAACTCACTGGCACCAGCGGCAACGGACACGCCCGTCCGGGCCGCAACGGCGTCGAACGGAGCCGGTGATGTTGCCCGAGCACGAAGAGGCCATGCGCGCCGATTTCGCCGAGCGTGCCGCGCTGGATCGCCAACTCGACGAACGCGACACCGATCCGGCTACCGCCGAGCGGGTGTGTGACCGCATCGACGCGATCGACGACCGGTGGGATACCGGGCCCCACGCCCGCCAGTGGGCCTTTCTACACCACGTCTACGCCGACTGGGACACGCGGCCGGTCGCGATGAGCGAAGACCTCGACCGGCTGCGCGCCGAGCGCGCCGCCGGCCACGACATCGGCCTGTCCGATGTCGAGTTCCGCAGCGTCGAGCAGGCCGGAGCCCTGATCGACCCTCACCTGATCCAACACGAGCAGCAGCGACCGCAGAGGAGCCGATAAGCCATGCAACGCGAACACGAAGAAGCCATGCGCGCCGACTTCACCACCTACACCGACCTGGAACGCAGGATGTCGCGGCCGCGGGTGACCAGCTACGAGGTCCAGCTGTGCGACATGAAGCGCCACGCCCTGGCAGAGCGCTGGGAAACCGGGCCGCACGCCGATCACTGGGCCTTCCTCGAAGACGCCTACCACGATTGGCGCCGCAATCCCGAGACGATGGAGCGCTTCCGCGCCGACATCTCCCACAACCTGGAGCTGGACGGGCACGTCGGGCTCAGCGATGTGCAGCTGCGCAGCCTCGAGCAGGCCCGCACCCTCACCCGACAGCAGCAGAGCCAGCGGGCCGAGCGGCCGGTGCGGGAGCGGTGAGTCATGGACCCGCGCCAGGACTGGGGCCGCTCGTATGAGGTGGTCACCGACGCACTGACCAGCCGGATGGGGCCGCCGAAGTTCCCGCGGGGCCCGATGCAGTGGACCAACTACCTGTGCCCGGTCCACGAGGCCGACGGCCACCATCACAACCCGTCGCTGGGGGTGCGGTACGACCCGCAGCAGGGCAAGACGATGGTGCGTTGCTGGGCGCGTTGCGACGACGAACAAGTCTTGTCCCGCATCGGATTACGGGTGCGGGACCTGTGGGACCGACTGCCCGAACGCGACCCGAACCGCCGCAGCCAGCGGCGGCCGGGCCGTCCCACCCCCACCACTCCGGCGGCGCCGGAGTCGCGGGTGGACAAGGCCATCGACTACGCCCGGTTCGCGTTCCCCGCTCGCCGGGAGATCGGCGCCCAGATCGGGGAGCCGGAAAACGTCGAAACCTACGTCTACCGGTGGCCAGACGGCCGGGTGGAGGGGGCGGTGACCCGGGTGCGGACACCGCACGAGCACGGGGACGCGAAATCGTTCTGGCAGGCCCATTGGACCGGAACCGAATGGGAACACACCGGATTCGCGCCCGTCCCGTTCCGGCTGCCCGACGTCGTCGAAGCCGTCAACGCCGGACGCGAAATTTATGTCTGCGAAGGCGAGAAGGACGTGCAACGCGCGTTCGAGGCCGGGCAGATCGCGACCTGCAACGCGATGGGCGCCGGGAAGTGGACCCCCGAACACGCCAAATGGCTGCACGGGGCGGGGCGGGTGATTGTGGTCGCCGACCGCGACCGCCCCGGATACCGCCACGCCAACACCGTCGCCGAGTCCCTGCACGGACGCGTCGGGGAGGTGCGGGTGATGCAGGCCGCGGCCGGCAAGGACCTGTCCGACCACCTCGATGCGTTCCACCGCATCGACGAACTCGAACCCGTCCCGTATCTGGATCGCCACTTTCGCCAACCACCACAACACGAACGGGCCCGGGGGCTGATGCGTAGCCGGTGACCCCGGTGCGCTGACCCAGCAAATCTCACGAGGAAGGAACACACCAATGTCCGGCACCGAATTCCGGTCCGGTGCGCAGACGGTGCGCAGCGACGATGCTGCGCACCACCGCGCACCAGCCAGTGCGCAGACCGGTGCGCAATCCAATCACCAGCCGATGCGAGCGTGGCCGGTGCTGCTGCTGGCGTTGCCCGCCTTCGTCGCGATCTGGTCCGGCTGGGTCGGACTCGGGCAGCTGACCGGGTTCGGTCCGGTGCATCCGCTGCCCGGTATCGCCGACACGTTCACGATCAACACCGCGATCACGCTGCCAATCGGCATGGAAGCCTATGCCTCCTACGCCCTGTACGTGTGGTTGGGCAACCGCATCCGATCCGAGGGAACCCGCAGGTACGCCAAATATTCCGCCTTCGGCAGCCTCGCTCTGGGCGCGGTCGGGCAGATCGCCTACCACCTCATGCAAGCCGCCAAAATGCACTCAGCACCGTGGCCCGTCACCGTGCTCGTGGCCTGTCTTCCCGTCGGGGTTCTCGGCATGGGCGCCGCGCTTGCGCACATGATCCTGCGTGAGCACCACGACACCGACGACGTGCGCACCACTGCCCCGGAACCTGCGCTGCCGGTGCGGACCGGTCCGGAACCGATCAACGCTGATCCGGAGCCGGTGCGCAGGGAGGAGCCGGTTCGCACGGTGTCGGTGCGTGAGGTGCGGACCGAAACTTATTCCCAGTCGACAGCACTCACCGAGCAACCGCCGCTGCCGGAGATCGAACCGGCCCAACGCACCGCGATCGAAGCGGAAGGTGCGCAGGACCGGTGGGCGCAGGTCGCCGAATCGGTGTGCGGAGCGGATCCGGCCGGCCGTCGCGATCCGGAGAAGGTCGCGACCATTCTGCGGCTGAAGTTCGAGCAGCAGTGGTCGCACTCGCGCATCGCCGAGCACGTCGAACTAAGCCCGTCCGCAGTCACGCGCACCGTGACCGCGGCCAAGGAACTGACCGCCAACGTCGGTCTGGTGGGAGGTGAGGAGGAGACGCACCCGGAATGACCCTTCCGAGCACGCTGGCGCCCGTTCGGGAGCCGGTCGAGCACGGTAGTGAGCAACGAAGCAGTAGGCCCGCCCAGCAGCGCTGGGCGGGCCTACTGCTGTGTCGGGCAACGATTTTCAATGCGGAACCAATGCGGAATCAATTCGGAACGAATGCGGAATCAATGCGAATGGAATTCCGATTGGATTCCGATACAAGATCGCTGTGAGCTGGGTGTTTGGCGTCGTCTCTCCTCCCGCCCGGCCGCCACTCTCTACCACCACTGAAAAGAGTGTGGTTGTAGAGAGTGGCGGCCGGGCGGGAGGAAAGCCAACACCAAACAGTTGGGAGACAAAGGGAACCAAAAGAGGAGAAGAGGACCACAAGGGGGAAGAGAGACCACAAAAGAGGGGGCTGGGTGCGTGCGTTGCCTTGGTAGGGCTGAGCGCGTGAGCATGTGCGACTCCTGCGGAGTCGTGTTCGCGCGCGGGACGCGCTCAGTGCGGTGGTCGAGTCAGGTTGTGTACGTGCCGGTTTCGATCGATGACCACAAAAGGGAAGTCTGCCCGGGGCCAGCAGTACGCTCGCGTCACCTCTTACGCGGGAAACGTGTCCCCGCCTAAGAAGGGAAACTGGATCTTCGCGCGTATGAGGGGAGATGCCAACTGACCGCAAGTCCCCTTCTTACGCGGCAATTCGGTCGAGTTACCCTCTTACGCAGTGAAATTCGTCCTGCGTTGGTTGTCGGTGGTCGATGGTAGGACTCTGCTGTGAACGAGCATCATCTGCCATCGCTATCGCGGGAGAGCAAGCGTCATGCGGTGTTGAAGGATCGGCCGGACATGACGCCGCTGTGGGTGCTCGATTCCGCGGACTGGCAAACGATGCTCGCCAACGCCCGGAATCTGATGTGCCCGGAGCCGGGGTGCGGGGTCCCGTTGTTCCCGCGCCCGAAAACTCCGGGAAGCAAGCAGCGCCGGCACCTATGGCTGGGTCCCAAACACGGCGGCGGATGTGACCACTGGACAGCTGGGTCCGACGGCGGCGCCATGACTCCGCGACATCTGTGGGTGCAAACCCGGATCCTGCAGATCTGTCGGGAGCTGGGCTACACCGCGGTGCCCGAACATCACCACACTCGCGCCGATGTGTTCGTCTCCGAACCAGCCACGGCGTTGGAGGTGCAGTTGCGGCCGACCGCCTTCGGTGACCGCACCGCCACCCGTTCCGAGAAGGGAGCGGACACGATCTGGTTCATCAGCCACGACGTATCGGGCGGGAACGCCAGTGTGAAGAAGGCAATCGCGACGTTGCCGACCGTGCGGTTCAAAGTGATCGACAGCGCGAACCGGCGCCACTGGAAAGCAGCGGAATTCGAAGCCTGGAACCTGCCCGAAGAC
>NZ_BAFQ01000052.1 GCF_000308375.1 Nocardia aobensis NBRC 100429
GTCCGTTAGCGTCGAGCACAGCCCGGACGGCTCGACCGGTCCGGAATCGCTCGAAGCGAGGAAAGACGAGTGAAGGCAGTAGTCATCCAGACATTCGGACCCGCCGAGGGACTGGCCGTGGTCGATCTCCCTGCGCCGACGCCGGCCGCCGGACAGGTGCTGATCACCACCGAGGCGATCGGCGTCGGCGGGGTGGACGCCGTGATTCGCAGAGGCACGATCGGCGGCGACGGGTTCAAAGCCGGCCACGTTCCCGGCAGTGAAGTGGCGGGCACCGTCACCGCGGCCGGCGACGGTGTGGACACATCGTGGATCGGCCGGCGGGTGTGGGCCTTCACCGGCTTCGGCGGCGGGTACGCCGAACAGGCGAGCGCCCGGGTCGAGGACGTCCTCCCGCTGCCGCCGGACCTGTCCTCGGTCGATGCCGTGACGCTCGGGAGTTCCGGAGTGGTCGCCCATTTCGCCCTGGCTCACGCTCGTTTCTCTCCCGGTGAGTCGGTCCTGGTCCGGGGTGCGGCCGGCAGTATCGGGGTCACGGCCGTTCAACTCGCTGCCCGCGGCGGGGCCGGCGCGGTGGCGGTGACGACCTCGTCGGCGGACCGTGGCGACCGTTTGCGCGAACTCGGCGCGACCCACGTCCTGGACCGCTCGGGAAAGGGAGGTGCGGACGCTCCGGCGGGCTACGACGTCATCGTCGATGTCGTAGCCGGTGCGGACCTGCCCTCGTTCTTCGCCCGTCTGAATCCGAACGGCCGCATGGTGGCGGTCGGGATCGTGGGTGGCCACCCACCGGCGGACTTCGGTATGCAGATGATGACCGCGTTCCGAAAGTCGTTGTCCTTCGCCACTTTCAGCGCGGACACCGTCTCCGAATCCGACCGCCGCGCCGTCCGCGCGCAACAGTTCGCCGCCGCCGGGCGCGGCGAACTCCGCACGGTGGTCCACGAGATACTCCCGTTGGACGATGCCGTTCTCGCGCACCGGAAGATGGACGCGGGCGAAGTGTTCGGGCGAATAGTCCTCGCTCCGTAGGCGCGCCGGGGCGGGTGTTGCTTCGCGCGCCCTCGAGTGCGCGCTCTCGAGTGACTGTCTCCTCGAGGCGTAAGAGGGCGAAACCGGCGTGATCGTGCGGGTCGCGGTTGTGCCGAACCGGGGCGTCGGTACCGTGGGCGCAGGAGGTGCCAGGTGGTGGACAGACAGATGACGCAGGCCAGGCAGCAACGCCGGCGGGTGATCCTGGCCGCGGCGGCGGGTTTGTTCGCCGCGTGCGGGTATCGGGCCGCGGGCATGGAGGAGATCGCCTGCCGGGCCGGAATCAGCAAGCCCGTCCTGTACAAGTCGTTCTCGAGCAAGCTGGAACTGTATCTGGCCGTGCTGCACGAGGCGATGCAGGAACTGGAGGAGACGCTCACCGCCGCACTCGAACCCGCCGAGGGCATGCGATCGATCGTGGAGGCCTCGGTAGCGGCGGTGTTCGACTTCGCCGACATCCGGCCACGCAGTGCCGCCCTGCTGGCCGGCGCCGCCGTCGCCGACGAACCGTCGGCGCAGCGCATCGCGCACCAGGCCGCCACCATCTGTATCGAGACGCTCGCCCGGGCGCTGGCGCCGCATCCGCTGCCGCGCGCGGAACACGGCTGGCTGATCACGGCCGAGTTGGTCGCGATCGCTCAGTCGTGTGCGCGGGACTGGGTCGCGACCGGCAAACCCCTGGCCAAACACGAGGCCGTCGCCACGACCGCCAGCCTGTGCTGGACCGGTCTGGCCGGTGTTCAGCTGGCGCCGCAGCCCCCGGCCCGCCCGGTCCCGGACGCCACGGCGTAGCGGGCGAACCGCCCCGGCGATCGATTGTCGCCGGTGATGTGTTGAGCCGATTCGTCTTTCGCCGTCACGACCACGGCCTCGGCCCGGCCGATGAACTCGGACCTGCGTCTTCTGTGCGATCAGTAGAGTGAATTCGTGAGTCCCGCGAAGATCGTGATCATCGGCGGTGGTTTCTCCGGCGTCGAATGTGCCCGTTACCTGGAGCGTCATCTCGGCCCCGACGAAGCGTTCATCCAACTCGTCACACCGGATGCGGGGCTGTTGTATCTGCCGCTGCTGCCGCAGGTCGCCTCGGGTGTGCTGAATCCGCGGTCGATCACGGTGTCGCTGCGGCGGGTGCTGCGCCGCACCGAGGTGGTTCCGGGCATGGCGATCGGGGTGCATCCGGATACCCGGCAGGTCGTGGTGCGCGGATCCGCCGGCACCGAAAGTGCCCTCGACTACGACCATCTGGTGCTCGTTCCGGGCAGCATCACCCGCGTCCTCGACGTGCCCGGCCTCGACGAGTACGGATTCGGGATGAAGACGCTCGCCGAGGCCATGTTCCTGCGTGACCACGTCCTGCAGCAGTTGGACATCGCGGCGGTGCGCGGCGGTGAGGAGGAAGACCGGGAGCGCCTGAACTTCGTCACCATCGGCGCTGGATACGCCGGCACCGAGACCGCGGCCGTGCTCAACAAGGTCACCCGGGCCGCCGCGCGCCGGTATTTCCCGAAGCTGGAATCCGGCATGGTGCGCTGGCATCTGGTCACACACGGCGACCGGATCATGCCCGAACTCGGACAGCGACTCGGAGAACAGGCCAAGCGGAATCTGGCCGACCGCGGCATCGAACTCATCACCGGCGCGTCGGCGAAAGAGGTTACCGCCCATGGTGTTCAGCTCACCAACGGCCGCTTCATCCCGACGCGGACGGTGTTGTGGACCGCAGGTGTCGTCCCCAGCCCCCTCGCCGGACATCTGGGCGCGGCGACGACGAAGGGCCGCATCGTCGCCGAGGCCGATTTCACCGTGCCGGGCCTCACCGGTGTGTGGGCCTGTGGCGATGCGGCGGCGGTTCCCGACCTGACCGCCGATGCGGGCACGCTGTGCGCTCCCACCGCGCAGCACGCCATGCGCCAGGGCCGCCACCTCGGTAGGAATCTGGTGACCGCGCTGCGTGGCGGACGGCCCACGCCGTACCGGCATCAGGACCTCGGCATGGTGGTCGACCTCGGCGGCGCCGACGCGGTGGCGCGCCCGCTGAAGATCGGATTGCGCGGTATCCCAGCACAATTCGTCACGCGCGGCTATCACCTGATGGCTCTGCGCACGCTGGTCGCCCGCGCTCGGGTGGCCTTCGACTGGACCGTGCACGGCCTCAGCGGCGACGACTTCCTGCGCATCGGCTACGGCGACTACACCACCCACACCATCGGCGGTTTCGAGCAGACCGGATGCTATCTGCCGGCCGAAGAAGTCCCGCGCACCTTGAAAGCCCTCTGCGACAACGACTGACCGCGGCACCCCGCCAGGGGCCGGCCGGCGATCGCCCTCATCTCACCGGTCAGCCGCGGACGCGGCCAGAACGGGCTTGATGTCGAGAACCGGAGTCCCGTCGAAGGCTTCCAGGTGCGCGACGCGGATCCGGGTGCCGGCGATGGAGAGGATCCGGACCTCGTGCAGCCCGATCGGGTTGGGACGGTGTGGTGCCCGCGTGCTGAAGACACCGTTGAGGGGTCGGCTCGTGTCACCTCGGGGGTGGACCGCCAGAGTCTCCCGGTCGGCGCGGTCGAGCCAGGTCAGCAGCACCAGGTCCATACCCGGCGCGAGGCCTTCCAGCGCTTCGGCGTAACGGTCGTCGAGCACCACCCAGGCCGGTGGGGCACCCTCGTCGGGCTGGCGCGGTGCGGTAGCGCGGTCCGTGAGCTCGGATTCGACGGAGCCGATCGGGCGCAGCAGGTAGTCGGTCACCGCACCAGTGTGAAACCGCCCGCCGAATCCTGCTGGGTGATAGCCGCTTTCCGCCGAACGGGATCACGATGCGATCCGGCGGCTCGGGATGAAGCACCACGCAACGGAAAACGCTGTGGGTCAACTTCTGGCGATCGCGCCGAGAGCGCTTCCAGCGGCGGGAGTAGGTCGACCAACGGCCAAATCCCGCTGCCGTGTTCATCGGTCGCGCACCGACGGGCGTAACGTCCGCGAATCTCCAGCGATCTTTCATGCACAACTGCTCAGGAGGTTTCGACATGATTTTCGCGAAGCGACTCGCGGCCAGTGCGGTCATTACCGGGGCGACCGCTGCCGCCGCGCTTGTCGGCGGTGGTGTGGCCAACGCCGATGTACCGGTGTGGCAGGCGAACTGTCACGTCTACAACATCTTCAACACCGGCGGGATGGCCAATTGCGAGCTGCCTACCTGGCAGCAAGTGAAGCTCACCTGCGTCGCGTGGCCCGTTCCGTTCACCTACTGGAAGTACGGCCCGGTGCAGTACGGTCAGAACCAGTCGTGGGCCAGTTGCGACTCGCCGAACGCATTGGTGCGCGTCGAGGTCATCCAGGCGTAAACGCCAAGTGCGCCCGACGTTTTCGTTCGCCGGCAGCCGGCTCGCCGGCGGAATCCGCTACGGCCCGTAGAGTTCGGCGCGCATCTGCTCCGGACTCCGGCCGTACCGGCGCTGAAAGGCTTCGCGGAAGCGGCGTGTCGTGGTGAACCCGGTCTGGTGGGCGACCGTGTCCATGTCCACCGGCAGGGGTGACGACAGGCGCCGGCGCGCACGCTCGAGGCGAATCGTGCGCAGCAGTGGCTCGTCCTGACGCATCACCAGCGGTGATCCCCAATGGAAGAACGCCAGCCTGCCGGGAGCGACGACCTCCGCGGCGTCACCCTGCGCGAACTTGAATTCCCCGCGTAGTGGCAGCAGCAACCGGTAGCTGTCGTCGCCGTCGCCCCGCACATCTCGTCCGGTTCTGCGGTAGTGCACGACGGTGTCGCCGAACGCCAATCCCACCGACCCCTGTCGGCTCCGCAGGTAATGGTGCCAGGACTCGATCCGCTCGGCGGGCGTCTCGGCGGTCGCCGACGATTCCTCCTCCCACCGATACTCCGAATCCACCAGAGATTCCCTTTCGCGCCCAGCCGCAGAACGACGTCAAACTATCAAGTCGGGCACGGTGGGTCCGGCCTGAGCGCGGATCTCCCCTCCTACATGCGGATCCGCGTTCACCTGCCACGACCGCCCTGGGCGCACGAAAAACGTTAGCCGCCAACGCATCCGATTTCTGGCAAGTTCGCGGCGCATTCTGGCGACACGAGCGTGGCGATGTGACCGAGAATCCGGCGATCTCGTCGAGGGCGCCGCCATGGCGGGTGTAGTGGATACCGCCGAACAATCCGATGATTGCCGCCGCGGCGACAATGGCTTCCGAAGTAGCTGTCCTGCAAGGGATTCGGCGCTGTCCCGGCCGAGCCCTCGTCGAGCGTCAGGGTTGGACGAAGACCCGTTCCAGGAGTGTGTGCAGACGATCACGGTCCTCGTCGCCGAGTCTGCTCAGGCCTTCTCGGGTCTGATGCATTTTCGCGCGGATCGCGTCGACGGCACGCTCGCCCTCGGGGGTGATGACCAGATTGGTGACGCGGCGGTCGGTTGCGCTGGCCTCCCGTCGCACGAGACCCCGCTTCGCCAGCCGGTCGATGATCCCGGTGACGTTGGACGCATCACACGCCAGGGTCTCGGCCAGGGTGCGCATCGCGGCGGGGCCCCGGCGCAACACCGTCAATGTCTTGCCCTGACTTGCCGTGAGGTTCTCGCTTGCCGCTGCGAGCGTGAATTCGCTGTAGTAGACGCCCAGCGACACCGAGAGCAGCTCCATGAGCTGGGCGGTGTCGATGCGCGGAACCTCGGCCATGCAATTCATCCTACGTCCTGAAACTTGACCATCTCAACTATTCACCCCTACCGTGGGTAATGCTTGAGGTTATCAACCATCAAAGTTGTCAAGTTTCTACGAGGAGTACCCAGTGACCGTCACCGTGTCCGACACCTCCCGCGCAGCGGAAATCCTGTCCCGGCCCGTTTCGCTGAACGGCCTGACCGTCCCCAATCGCATCGTGATGGCGCCGATGACGCGCATGTTCTCCCCGGGCGGCATCCCCGGTTACGACGTGCGGTCCTACTATGCGCGCCGCGCCGCCGCCGGTGTCGGTCTCATCGTCACCGAGGGGACCTACGTCGGCCACGAGTCGGCCGGTCAGAGTGATCGGGTTCCGCGATTCCACGGTGCGGAGCAGTTGGCGGGCTGGGCGAAGGTCGCCGCGGACGTGCACGCCGCCGGCGGCACGATCGTGCCGCAGCTGTGGCATATCGGCATGGTCCGCAATCGCGGCGAACAGCCTTACCCCGATGCCCCGGCCATGGGCCCCTCCGGTATCCGTGTCGACGGCACCGAGCCAACCGGTGAAGCGATGACGCAGCGCGATCTCGACGACGTCATCGCCGCGTTCGCCGAGGCCGCCGCGGACGCCGAGCGGATCGGTTTCGACGGCGTCGAACTGCACGGCGCCCACGGCTATCTCGTCGATCAGTTCCTGTGGGCGCACACGAACCGCCGTACCGACGCCTACGGTGGAGATCCGGTGGCGCGCACCAGGTTCGCGGCCGAGATCGTGGCCGCGGTTCGCGCGGCCGTATCGCCCGATTTCCCGGTGATCTTCCGCTTCTCGCAGTGGAAGCAGGAGGCCTACAGCGCGCGGCTCGCCGAGACCCCGCAGGAGCTCGACGCCATCCTTGCGCCGCTCGCCGCTGCCGGTGTCGACGCCTTCCATGCCTCCACCCGCCGCTACTGGCTCCCGGAGTTCGACGGCTCGGACCTGAACCTCGCCGGTTGGACCAAGAAGCTCACCGGCAAGCCCACCATCACCGTCGGCTCGGTCGGCCTGGACGGCGACTTCCTCCACGCCTTCACGGGCAGAGGCGCCGAACTCGGCAGCCTCGACAACCTCCTCGACCGCTTCGAGCGTGACGAGTTCGACCTGGTCGCCGTCGGCCGCGCCCTCCTGCAGGACCCGGAATGGGCGGCCAAGGTCTTGAGCGGCCGGATCGATGAGCTGAAGGCCTACGATGCCGCGGCACTGAAAACGCTGAGCTAGCAGCGGACCTGGAGGGCCCTGACCGGAATCGGCCCACCGCCGGGCTACGTCGCGTCGGTGTGAGCCGACTGATCCGGGGTACGCATCGCACAGAAGGCCGGTGAATGCCCCGGCTGACGAGTCCCGGACCCTACGCGTTCTCGCTCAGCTCACCGGCGCCGACCCACGCCGGGCGTTACGTCGGCTCCCGTTGACCAGATCGTTGAACCGATCGACGGCCCAGATGGTGCGTAAACCCAACGGGCCCATCATCATCGGGCGAGGGAACTTCGGCTTCTGCTGCCACAGCGCCTGCAGATCCTCGTGGGGTTTTCCGTCGACGATCATGTCCGCAATCAACGATCCCAGGTAGGGGGCCTGGGCCAACCCGTGGCCGTTGCAGGCGATCGAGTAGAAGACGTTGTCGTCGATTCGACCGGCGAGCGGCAGCCACGAGGAAGTGATCGCGATCCAGCCGCCCCACGCACGAGCGACCGACACGTCGGCCAGGGCCGGGAATCGTGTCGCGAAGGCGTGGGCGAGTTCGGCGACGAGCCCCGGATCCGGCTGCTTCGTGGGCAACGGGCCTTGTTTTCCTCGTTCGATCCGTCGAACGCCGAACACGATGGTGTTGCGCGACGTCAGCCGATAGTTCTCCATGAAGTTGTGCTGGGTGAACAGGCCGGCGCGGCTGGTCCACCCGAGGGCGGCCAGACGCGCGGGGTCGATCGGCTCGGTCTCCACCTCGATGACCCAGATGGGCACGGACAGATTCTTGGGAGTGATCGCCAGCTCGCCGCCGTATGCGTTCGTCGCGAGGACGACGGTGTCGGCATGCACCACACCGCCGGGTGTGCGGATGACGACGTGCCCGGCTTCCCGCGTGACGTCGGTGACCCGGGTCTGTTCGAAAACTCGCGCGCCGGAGGAGAAGACGGCACGGCGCACGCCCATGGTGAACTTGCCCGGATTCATCATTCCGCCGATGGCCTCGCGCATCCCACCGAGAAATCCACGAGGAATGCCCAGCTCCGCACTCGTGCCGAACTCGGCTTTCGCACCGGCCCGCTGCAGAATCTCGGCGACGCGCCGCGCGCGGCCCAGCTGTCCCCGCGAGACCGCCACGCCGACATTGCCTGTCGATTCGTACTCACAGTCGATGTCGTGCGTCTTGATCAGATCTTCGACGTGATGCTCGGCATGATCGGCGAATTGCACGATGCTGGGCAGCTTCTTCCGGTAGAGGAGATTCAACAGCTGAATGTCTCCGCCGGGGGCACCCGCCAGCTGTCCCGCATTGCGGGAACTGGCGCCGTGCCCACAGAATTCGGCCTCCAGCAGCACGACGTCTCGACCGCGCTCGGCCAGCCGCAACGCCGTCGACATACCGCTCAGGCCGCCGCCGACGACTGCGACCTCACAGGTGATGTCGTCTTCCAACGCCGGGCGGACGTCGCTGGGTGGGTCGATCCAGCCGGTGAAGGTGGTGTATTCGACGTTGTCGGTGTTCATTTCGATGATCCTTTTCGCATGGGTGGTGACGGCGGCACGCCATCGCCGGGCCTGCGGCCGGTGATGGCGTGCCGTTGAAATGCGGCCCTCTCAGGCCCCGGCAGCGCTCTGTTCCCGCCGAGCCGGCCGCGCGTCAGCCGCTTCGTTGTGGTTGTGCAGGGCGCGGTATCCGAGGAAGTACATCCACAATTGCGTGCCCCAGGTGGCCAGCGCGGCGGTGTAGAAGATCGTGCGGAGCTCGTCGTCACCGGGGATCGGGAAGAAGTCGTAGGTGATGGCGATGGCGAATCCGGCGGCGGTGGCCGCGAGAGTTCCGACGGTCTTCACCTTCTCGCCGACCGCCCACAGTCGGCCCGCGAAGTAGATGAGGAACAGCGACGTCGCAACGTTGACGACCACGTAGTAGGTGGCCGGGCCCAGCGCGAAGTGGGCGTGGAACTGCTGAAAGTACAGGCCGGCGATGGTGGCGAGCACGAAGACGCCGATGTCGGTGGCGAGCGTGGGCTTGTACCGGTGTGTGACGCGCATCAAGCCCATGACGAGGATCAGCGTGATGCCGACCGATCGGGAGAACGCGTCCAGGAAGCAGGCAAACTTGAACATGAGCCCGTCTTCGCTGCCCTTGATCGCGGACCAGACGAGGAAGTTGGTGCCCGACGTGGCGACGATCATCCATTCGAGGCCGAGCAGGTAGTTCTGGTAGCGCCGGATGAATTTCCATCCGTAGAAGAATCCGGCGAAGATCATCCACAGGTCGGCGACCATGAAGAGTAGTTCTTTGATTTCCATTGTCTCTCAATTCCTTCGGCTGGCTTCAGCTGGATCAGGACACGGCGACTGCGGCGCGCCGGCGAGAACGTGCGCGTGAGATCAGGACCGTCGCCAGGACACCTGCGGCCAGGACGGCGGAAATCCAGTAGCTCGTGCCGTACAAGCCCTTGTCGGCGACCGTGATGTCCGTGCCCGGAACGTGGACGACCGAGGCACTGAGAACACCGGTGATCAACGCGGTGCCGAAGGCGAAGCCGACAGCCATGGAGGTACCGGCTACGCCGGCGGCCATTCCGGCCTTCTCTTCGGGAACTGCTAT
This sequence comes from Nocardia aobensis NBRC 100429, assembly GCF_000308375.1. Classification (GTDB taxonomy): domain Bacteria; phylum Actinomycetota; class Actinomycetes; order Mycobacteriales; family Mycobacteriaceae; genus Nocardia; species Nocardia aobensis. The sequence goes on from NZ_BAFQ01000052.1 coordinate 9,537, forward strand.
CTGCACGACGGTGAAGCCCGCGGCATATCCCATGCTGCATCCGAGCCCGATGACGCCGGCCCCCACGAGGTTCTGCCACGCGTGGTCGTGGGCGAGTGCCAGCCAGGCCAGGCCGGCGACACAGACGAGTGCTCCCACCACGAAGACGCGGGACGCGTGTCCCTTGGCGATCGGGCCCTCGGCGATGCGGCCTCCGACCCGGAACAGCACAGCGAAGGGCACCATCAGCAACCCCGTTTGCAGCGCGGAGAGTCCGAGCCCATACGCGTCCGAGGGCTGCAGGGAATCGGGATCGATCTGGCTGTAGGTGCTGAGCAGCAACAGGAACGCCGCGTTCACTGCCGCGAACAACGCGATCGCCACGCTCGCCGCGGTGACGAACGGCGATTTCAGCATGGCGACATCGAAGACGGCCGCCGACGACTTGCGCTCGACGCGTACCCACAGTGCGGCAGCGACGATACCGCCGATCAGTGGAATGAGAGCCCCGGCGCCCCAGACCAAGCCCTGGGTCAAAGCGAGCAGCAGCGCCGCGACCCAGCCGATCATCCACACCGTTCCGAGCGCGCCGATCCGGCCGGTGGGCTCCGCGGGCGGGGCGTGCGGAATCACGACGAACGAGATGACCGTCGTCGCGGCGAAGGCGGCGGTGAGGACGCAGAAGAAGCTACGCAGCGACAGGTATTCGACGATCAGGCCGCCGCCGATCATGCCCACGACGATGCCGAGGCCGGTGGCGACGACCAGGACTTTGACCGCGGTCGCGACCCCGTTGTCGGCCAGATTCCGCCGGAGAAATCCCAGCGGCAGCAGCTGCGCCGCCCCGCCGATTCCCATGAGCGCGGCCCCGATGAGCAGGGCCGGGTAGGAATCTCCGACGGCGGGGACGAACGCTCCCAGCGTGAGGCATCCGGCGGCGAATACGGTCGCGTTGCGGTCGCCGAAGACGTCGGCCAGGCGTGGCAGCAGGATGAAGCCCGCCCCGCCGCCCAGTGTGAGCACGGTGTAGATCCAGGTGGTCTCGGAAACCGTGGCGAGACCGTACTGCGCCTGAATGATCGGCAGCAGCGGCGGCAGGACGAAGATGATCGCATTGGTCAGGGTGACCAGCAGGGCGCCGACTCCGATCAGCACCCCTCTCGGCGGCGCGCCACCAGCGCTCGAATCCCGGCCTGCGCCGGTCGTTTCATTGATTTCGGTCATTGTCGTTCTCCATAGAATCGGCGGTCTGATCCGCGCATTCGCGGGAAGCTGCCGCGCCGAGTTGTGATCCGCGCCATAGACTAGGAGGTATGTAGTCATATGATCAAGGTATTTGACCAACTCTTTGCAATAGAGATTCTGGGATCGACGCATATATAGGGGTCTAGCTGCAATAATATGAGTTGATCAAATGAACGACTCTAGGTGAAATCGGCGTTGTTTCCGAGTGGTAGAAAGCGGCGCTCTGGAGGGGAACGGCAGCGATTCCTGCTGAGTTTCGGCGATCCGCTTCGGTCCTTGCGGCGTTGCCAAGGTGCCGTTTGCCGGACCGGTATCGGGGCGCTCTGAAAACTCGGGAGATGTTGTCCAACAACATATTCAACGCTTCGGAGGTGTGCGCATCACGCTGATGCGCACACCTCCGAAGCGCGGACGGGGTCGTCCGGTCAGCCGCTCGATGGGATCGGCTCGGGCCGCTCTGGCGTCACCGACGGACGAGCCGGCGCAGATAGGCGCACACGTCCTCGATCGCCTGCTCGGTCTTGGCGAATACGCCCACTTCGGTGAAGAAGCCGTGGAACACCCCCGCGTACCGCGTGGTCACGACGGCGACGCCGGACCGATGCAGACGTGCGGCGTACGCCTCCGCATCGTCGCGGATCGGGTCCACTTCCGCGGTGAGGATCAACGCGGGGGGCAGCCCGTGCAGCGACTCCGCGCGGATCGGCGCCGCAAGAGGGTCGGCACGGTCCTGATAGTCGGGTCCCCGGTACTGCTCGATGAGCCATTTGGAATCCGCACTGGTCAGAAGCGGTGCATCGGCGAACTCCGTCCAGGATGGCGCGGTAAAGGAGTCGTCGACCGGCGGATACGCGAGCACCTGCGCCATCGGCAGCGGGAGCTCGCCGTCGCGAAGCGCGAGGCAGAGTCCGGCTGCGAGAGCGCCGCCCGCCGAATCGCCGCCCACCGCGATGCGGTCGTAGTCGATCGCCAGATCGCGAGCGTGCTCGCGGAGCCACAGATATGCGTCGACACAGTCCTCGAGCGCGGCCGGATACGGATTTTCCGGTGCGAGCCGATACTCCAGCGAGACGACCACGAAACCCGAGCGAGCCGCGATGGCCCGGCAGAGCTCGTCGACGCCGTCGAGGGTGCCGAGGATGAACCCGCCGCCGTGCATGTAGAGCAGAGCGGGAGGGTCCGACTCGACTGTGGCCCGATAGAGCCGGGCCCTCAAAGTTCCTGCGCGGGAAGATATCTCGATGTTCTCAACCTGGTCGATCGCCGTGAGGGGATGTTCGCGCGGCCGCGTCGCGAGCAGTTCGCGCGCGGTGGCGGGCCCCAGTTCGCGGAGTGGCTTCGGGAGCGCCCTCGCGATAGCTTGCGCGGCCGCCTGCGCGTCCGCGTCCAGCAAATCCCAGTACGCGGGTGTCGGTGTAAGCATCGGCGATCCTCTTCGAGTTGTTGACAACGAGTGACGTATGCCTCACGATCATAGTCACGTGACCCAGACAACTGACTATGACGGTTGCGTTCTCACTCGAGGTCTGCTGCTGCCGCGCGCGCCACACGATCTCGCGTAGTCGAAAGGACACCGAAGATGACCGAAACCACGATCGACCGCGTGGTGCCCAGCGCCGGCGCGGCCGCAGGCATCGACATACGGATCGAGGACGATGCCACGCCGATCGTCCGGCTGATCGGCCGGACACTGCGCGATTCCGCACGCGCCGGCCATGCGCTGTCGGCGCTGCGACGGACCGCGGCGACGGTGGCGATCCGCTCACACGACACGCCCCAGTCCGCGACGATCGCTTTCGGCGACGGTGTTGTCGAGGTGTCCAGCGGTGTGTTCACCGAACCCGATGCCACCCTCACCGTCGACCTGAATGCCAGGTTCGCCGCGATCGGCGACCCGGTGGGTGACCAGGATCTGGTTGCCGACGTCTCGGCCGCACTGACACCGCCGCTGCCCGATTGGCGCGCGGCCGCCGAGCACTTCTGGACGGTATCGCGCTCGGTGCCGGGCGTTCCGGACATGCTCATCGCTGTCACCGAGGGGCCCGAGGGAGTGGAGCAGATCGTCTGCGGTGAGGGGGAGACCCACTACGTGATCGCCGGTGCGCAGGAGACGCTGGCCGGCGTGTTCTCCGGTGTGGACGATCTGTTCGCGACCTTGGCCACCGGTGCCCTCGGAATTCAAGGCACCCTCTCTCAACTGTCGGTCATGATCGGCGCATCCTGGAAGGCTCGTTTCGATGTCTGAAATCACCATCGCCACTTCGGAATTCGGCGTCCGCGGCTCCGACGTCCGCGCCGTGCGGCTGGAGGCCACCAATCACGAGGGGTGTTTCCTCGGCAAGAATGTCTCGCCGAAGAAGTTCGACGCGAGCGCGGCGTCGGGATTCAATTTCGCCGACCTGCTGTTCGGACTCGACCTCGGCAACGCTCCCAGCATGGGCTTCGCCTATCCGGGCTGGCGTGGGCACCTCGACGACGTCAGCTTCAAACCGGATATGTCGACGCTGGTCGAGTGGGAACCGGGACTGCAGTCGGTGATCGGCGACTACTGGCTGAAGGACGGCACACCGGTTCCGATCTGCCCGCGCAACCTGGTACGAAAGATGGTCGATCGGCTGGCGACCCTCGGGTACACCGCGACCATCGCGGTCGAGATCGAAACGACCCTGTTCTCGGAGTCGATCGACGAGGCTCGGGCGCGTGGCTACCGCGACCTCACTCCGCTCGGCGGATCCGCCGGCACCGCATACCATCTCGCGAAGTCGAAAGACTGGATCGACTACATGACGGCGGTGTCGCGGCGCCTCGACGAGCTGGGCATCGAGTGGGAGGCCTGGAGCGACGAGGACGCGGCCGGGCAGGTGGAGCTCAACCTGGTACCGGGCGATCCGATCGGGGTCTGTGATGCGTGGGCGCGCACCCGTCAGGTGATGCGCGAGGTCGCGTTCGAGCAGGGGCGCTCGGTCACGTTCATGGCCAAGCCGACCGCGGGCTACGGGCAGGCGTCGCACATCAATCTCTCGCTGCAGCGCGACGGCGTGAACGCGTTCTACGCCGAAGACGGGCCTTCGGAGACGATGCGCCACGCCATCGGTGGTCTGATCGCGACGCTGGAGGGCAACACCTCGATCGTGTTGCCGCAGATCACTTCCTACCGCCGGCTGGTGGATCTCAGTGGTCCGCCGGTCACCGTCAGCTGGGGCATCAGCAACAAGACCACCGCCGTCCGGGCGGTGTGCGGGCACCCGTCCTACTCTCGGCTCGAGTACCGCCTCCCGGGTGCGGACGCGAACCTCTATCTCGCTACCGCGGGCGTGCTGGCCGGTGTGATCGCCGGCCTCGAACGCGAGATCGAGCCGCCGGATCCGGTGTCGGATATGGCCTGGTGCATGCCGCCCGGCATCAAGCGACTGCCCGACACCATCACCAAGGCGGCCGAAGCGCTCGACGCCGACCCCCTTCTGCGGGAGCTGCTGGGCGACGAGTTCGTCGACTACTGGATCGGCACCCGCCGGTGGGAGTGGATGCAGTTCCACACCGGCGGAGGTGACCCGTTCGCCGAACTCTCGGAATGGGAGTCCGCACGCTACTTCGAGTTCCCGTGACCGCGGTGCGTGACTTCTCGACCGCCGCACGGCCGCTGATCGGCATCACGGGCAGGCGGTTCCGGCTGGGACTGGTGGACGGGTTGGACCACCGGTACGCGGACCGCCTCACCGACGCTTTCATGTCCGACTTCTCGGACCGGATCGCGCGGGCCGGCGGGATTCCGGTGATGCTGCCCTACGACGCGGACCCGGCCGCAGTGTGCCAGTGGTTGAGCGGGGTGGTCATCACCGGCGGTCAGGACGTTCATCCCGGTTGCTGGGGTGGTGATCCGACTGTGGTGCGTGCGATCGATGCGCGATCGGATCCGATGGTGCACGACCGGGAGCGGGACGCGTACGAGATCGCGCTCGTGCGCGCGGCCATCGACACCGATACGCCGGTGCTCGGAGTGTGCCGCGGCCTGCAGGTTCTGAATGTCGCGCGGGGCGGCACGCTGATCGCGGATCTCCCGGCGGGCCCGGTGCGGCATCTGTCGGAGCGGGCCGCGCTCACCGACGGTACACCTGATCATGTGGTGTCGTTCGCGCCCGGATCCGTTGCGCAGACGCTGTTCGGGGACCGCGCGGTGACCAACTCGTGGCATCATCAGGCTGTCGACGTGTGTGGCGAGGGTCTGGTCGTCACGGGCCGGACCGCGGACGGCGTGGTCGAGGCGATCGAGCTTCCCGGTGCTCCCGTGCTGGGGGTCCAGTGGCATCCGGAGTGGATGGAACGCGACGACCGAGCTTTGAGTTGGGTCGTCGACGAAGCGGCCGAACGTCTGTGCGCCGGCCACGGCCTGTAAGAAGGCGCCCGTATGTCCACGGCCGGATGAGATCTGTTCTGCGGCAAGGGAATTCTGGCCGGTGCCGCCTCTCGCGGTACCGGCCCGATCCATTGCCCGGGAACGATGCGGGTTCGGCGGTTGTCGAGCGATACGACGAATCTCGGTTCGCTCAGCCGACATTCACCCAGGAGACCAACGAGCTCATTCCGGTCTTCGGCTGGACCGTGGGTCCGGGTGTCGGCTGCGCGGCCGAGACCGGTGATACCAGTTTCGTGGCCAGCCACGCGTCGAGCACGGCGATGCTCATGGCCACCTGCCGGGCAGCCTCCTCGCGGTCGCCGAAGGTGAGCCAGTTCAGCGCGAACCCGTCGGACAGCGCGGCGACGATGTAGCTGACTTCATCGATCGCTTCGGTCGGCAGCAGGCCGTCGCTGTTCGCCTTGTCGAGAATGGAACGCAGGACGGCGAAGGCTTGCTTGTAGACGATGCCCGCCGGGTTGCCGTCCTGGCGTTGTGCCCAGCTGATGAGCTCGATGGTCGCGGCCGCGAAGGCCGCCGCCTCGAGATACCAGCTCATCACGCCGCGCAGGAGTTCCCGGGCGGTGGTCGGTACGTCGCCGTGGACATCGCTACGAGCGATGACCTCCTGGTACTCGGCGGCCACTCGCTCGAAGACGGCCGCGAACAGGAGCTCCTTCGAGGCGAAGCAATAGTGCAGCGTCGCCAGCGGAGCGCCGGCCTGTTCGGCGATGCGGCGGGTGGTCGCGCCGTCGACACCGTGGGTCGCGATCACCTGAATGGCCGCGTTGACGAGGTCGGTACGTCGTTCAGCCGCAGGGATCCGTGCCACTGCTGCCTCCTGAAATAGTTGGGCGAATGATCAAGTCTAACTCGACAATATCACCGATCATGATCGCTCTCCGGTGGCTCGGAAAGGGCTGTGCGGCGCGAAGTGAGTCATTTGGCTTGATCAAATGACTATGATCGCGCTAACGTTATGGCCGGCATCACATCGCAAGGAGAAACCGTGAACGCAATCGAATCGACCCGGGACGTGGTCCGTCGGCCGGCGGTCGCCCGCGACCACATAGGGGACGATCCGGCGTCGGCCACGTTGATCGACCTCTTGTCGACGTGTGCTCGGACGTCGCCGGATCGAGAGTTCCTCCGCTTCGGGGACGAGTCGTGGACGTTCGGCCGGATCGACGCGTGGACGTCGCGCCTGGCGCATCGGCTCATCGAGGTCGACGGCATCGCGCCCGGTGACCGCGTAGCGATCATGCTGCCCAATGTCGTGCACTGGCCGGTGGTCTGGCTGGCGACATTGAAGGCAGGCGCGGTGGCGGTCCCGGTGAACTCCTCGTACCGCAGGGCCGACCTGACCTTCGTACTGCGTGATTCGGGTGCTCGCGTCGTCTTCTCGGAAGGCGAAAAGCTGAGCCTGCTCGGCGAAGTGACGCAGGACGAGGACGATCTGTCCGGCGTCCGCATCGTCGATATCGCCGCGGACGGCTCCGAGGATTTTCCCGACCGTGCGCCCGATGTCCGGCTTGCCGGCGACACCCTCGCGAACCTGCAATACACCTCCGGAACCACCGGGTTTCCCAAGGCATGCATGCTGACCCACGACTACTGGGTCCGGCTGGGCTGGATCTGCGCGGCGGCCGCCGGTCTGCACGCCGACGACGTGCTGCTCACCGCGCAGCCGTTCTCCTACATCGATCCGCAGTGGAACACCGCTGTGGCGCTGACGATCGGCGCGCCGCTGGTCGTATTGCCGCGATTCTCGGCGTCGGGGTTCTTCGCCGACGTCCGGCGTCATCGCGCCACCTTCACCTATGTCCTCGGCGCCATGCCCACCCTGCTGCTCAAACAGCCGCCCAGCCCCGACGACCTGGACAACGACCTGCGGCTGATCATGTGCTCGGGAATTCCGGCGGGACTGCATCGGCAGCTGGAAAAGCGTTGGGGCGCGCCTTGGCGGGAGATCTACGGGATGACCGAGTCGGGCGCCGACCTGGTGAGCTATCCGGAAGACACCGGCGATGTGGGAAGCGGAAACCTCGGACAGCCGGTACCGACGAAGCGGGCCCGCGTGGTGAACGCGGAGGGCGCCGACCTTCCGGATGGCGAGCCCGGCGAGCTGGTCCTTTCGGGCAAGCCGATGATGGTCGGCTACTGGAACCGTGCCGAGGCCACCGGACGCACGCTGCGCGACGGCTGGTTGCACACCGGCGATGTGGCCGTGCGCCGGCCCGATGGCCGCTATCAGCTCGTCGGCCGGATCAAGGACATGGTTCGGCGGGGCGGGGAGAACATCGCGAGCGCCGAAGTCGAGGCCGTCCTGGAAAAGGACGGGTCGGTGGTCTCCGCGGCGGTCCTCGGCGTACCCGACGAGACATTCGGTGAAGAGGTCAAGGCCTACATTCGGCTCACCGCCGGCGTTCCGGCCGAGCGCTCGACCGCCGAGCGGATCATCCAGCGAGCGCGTAATGAGCTGGCGCGCTTCAAAGTTCCGCGCTATGTCGAATTCGTCGACGACTTTCCGCGGACGCCGTCCGAGCGAGTGTCGAAGCCGGCTCTCGCGGCGCGCGCCGCCGACAACCCCGGGATCACCTACGACCTGCGCGAGAACGGGCAGCGCGGATGAGCGCCCCCGCGACCCATCACCTCGACACCCGGATCGAACGGAATGTCGCGGTCCTGACTCTGCGCCGCCCGGAGAAGCTGAACGCGATGAACGTCGCCACCCGGCTGCGGCTGGCGAGTGCGATCCGGGAATTCGGGACGGGCGACCGCGTGCGCGGAATCGTCCTGACCGGGGAGGGGCGTGCGTTCTCCGCCGGGGAAGATCTGCAGACACCCCCCGCGTCGTACGCGGAGTTCCGGGCGGCCTTCGAGACGTTCCACGACATCACCCGGGCGATCGTGGAAACCCGAGTTCCCGTGCTCGCGGCGGTGAACGGCATCGCCGTCGGCGGCGCTTCCGAGATCACCCTGTGCTGCGATGCCCGGATCGGGACCCCCGCGACCGAGTACTTCCAGCCGGAGAACGGCCGCGGGATCACCATCTCGAACGCGTCGAGCGTGCTGCTCACCCGCCTGGTGCGCAACCACGCGATGCGCATGGTTCTCGGATCGCCGCGGATCGGCGCCGACGAGGCGTTGCGGATCGGGCTCCTCGACGAGATCGTCGCGCCCGGCCGACTGCTCGACCGTGCGATCGATGTGGTGGTGCAGTGGACGCCGGAACACAACACGACCGCGCTCCATCTCGCCCTGTTGCGACCGGCGCTCGAGGAGATCGAGTCGGCCTTCGCCCGCGAGGACGTCGCTGCTCGAAAGTCTTGGGAGAGCGGCATTTTCAGCTCAGGTGTCGCGAATTTCCGGTCCGGGCAGCGAGATCGGGGCCGCGACGACGCACACCCTCATGCGCATCAGCACAACGGATTGGACAGGTCATGATCAACACAGAAGCCGCGGTGCTCACCGCGATCGGCGAACCGCTCGAGATCACCACGATTCAGGTGGACGATCCGGAGCCGAACGAGGTCCGGGTGGCGGTCTCGAACGTCGGTTTGTGTCACAGCGATCTGCACTACATGACCGGAACGGTGCCGACCGATCTCCCGGTGGTCGTGGGCCATGAGGTGGCGGGCGTGGTCGAGGCCGTCGGTTCGGCGGTGACCGGACTGCGGCCGGGTGACCGGGTCGTGGCCGCCCTCACGCCGTCGTGCGGACGCTGCGTCAATTGCGAAGCGGGCCGGTCGACACAGTGTCAGCGTGTCGACGAGATCCGTCGCCGCCCCCGGCCCGCCTACCGGCTGCCCGACGGACGGCCGGTCGAGCGGCTCGGGGATATCGGCGCATTCTCGCGGCACATCCTGATGCGTGAGAACGCGCTGGTGAAGATGCCCGACGAGGTGTCGCTGCAGGTGGGATGCCTGCTGTCGTGCTGCGTCATCACCGGCGTCGGGGCGGTGTTCCGCGGGGCGCAGGTGCGGCCGGGAAGCACGGTCGCGGTAGTCGGATGCGGCGGAGTCGGATCGGCCATCATCCAGGGCGCCAGGCTCGCCGGCGCGTCCGCCGTCGTCGCCATCGATCTCGACGATGCCCGGCTGGCGGCAGCGCGCGGTTACGGCGCGACGCATGTGGTCAACGGCGGCGTCGACGATGTGGCCGCCGAGATCCGGAAGGTGCTGGGTGACGGTGTCGACTACTCCTTCGAGGCCGTGGGGTCGGCCCGCACCGCCGCCACGGCGCTGGCGGTGCTGCGGCCGACCGGTACCGCATGCCTGGTGGGCATCGCGCCGGACGGCACCGAACTGAGCGTGCCCGCGTCGGACTTCTTCTTCGGCGAGAAGCGTCTGATCGGGTCGTACATGGGCTCCGGGCAGGTGCGTCACGACATCACGCAGCTCGCGCAGCTGTATCTGCAGGGGCGGTTGCTGCTCGACGAGATGGTGACGCAGGTGATCCCGTTCGGCGAGATCAACAAGGGTTTCGAGGCGATGCGGTCCGGCGACGTGACCCGCGTCGTGGTCGATCTGGAGCAGTGACGACGGCCTGGACGCCGTTGCGTCAGGCCGAATCCCGAAGGTAGAGGTGTTATCGAATGACGAATCCGACCGTGGCGATCCCGGAACCGGTCAACTACATCGCCGACAGCTGGGTCGAGTGCGACACGATCGCGGGCGAATGGAACGTCGACCCCAATACGCGTGAGCAGCTGCACCGAGCCGTGACGACCAGCGACCGTGATGTCGAACGGGCTCTCGCGTATGCCGAGCGTTCCTACAGCATCGGACGCTGGGACGATGCTGCCGGGCAGGAGCGCGCGGAAATCCTGGAGCGCGTTGCCGATCTCCTCGAGGGGCGGGTCGAGGACATCGCGCGCACCGATGCCATGACCAGCGGAGTCCCGATCCGCGACACCCGCAGGGCGGCGGCTTTCCTGCCCGCTCGCATCAGGGCGACAGCCTCGGATCTGCGGACCATCCCACGGGTGCGGGCCCTCGCCGCGGGCGGCCGCGACGTCCGCCTGTACAAGGTTCCGTGGGGCCCCGCGGCGATCCTCACGCCGTGGAACGGGCCCAGCTTCATTCCCGCGGCCAAGGTGGTGAGTGCGGTGGCGGCCGGATGCCCGGTGATTCTGAAGCCGTCGGAACACGCGCCGAGCAGCGCCCAGCTCATCGTCGAATGCTTCGTCGAAGCCGGATTGCCCAGCGGGGCATTGCAACTCGTGCACGGCCGGGGCGATGTCGGCGCCGCGATCACCGGAGATCGGCGCGTCAAGATCGTGGCCTTCACCGGCGGCCCCGTCGCCGGCCGAGCGATCGCGCGCGCCGCGGCGGAGGATTTCAAGGTCCTCCAATTGGAGCTCGGCGGCAACAACCCGGCGCTGGTCCTCGACGACGCGGACATCGACGTCGCGGCCGACGGCATCTTCGAGGGGATGACCAAGCTGAACGGGCAGTGGTGTGAAGGACCGGGCAAGGTGCTGGCGCATCGCAGCCTGGTTCAACCCCTCGTCGAAGCACTGACCGAGCGGATCGCGAAAATCGCGGTCGGTCATTCGCTGGACGACAATGTCGAGCTGGGCCCGATCTCGAACGCGCCGCACTTCGCGACCCTGCAGCAGCGGATCGAAGAGCTCCGGGCCAAGGGCGCGCACATTCACCAGCCGGCTCGGCTGCCCGAACTCGGCGGGTTCTTCCTTTCTCCGACCATCGCCACCGGTATCGACGGATCGGAAGCCACTGCGGAACTGTTCGGCCCCGTCGTGTCGGTGCATGCCGTCGATTCCGACGACGAGGCGTTGCGGGTGGCGAACGCGAATCCGTCCGGATTGGACGCCTACGTCTTCGGCGCCGACACCGATCGGGCCATCGACGTCGGCGCGCGCATTCTGTCGGGCGAGGTGCGGGTCAACGGCGCCAAGGTCGCCGACCTCGGCGACGACTCCGCACAGGGCTTCTGGGAATCGGCGGGCATCGGTGGTCACGGGCCCGCCGAGTCGGTGCGGGTCTTCTGCGGTGACCGGGTGGTCGGCGTCGATTCACCGGATCTTCCGCTCTGAGCCACGCGCGGTAGAGTCGAGCGAACGAATGGTCGTTCGCTTCGAAGGGATCCCGAATTGGCCACGGCAGCAGGCACAGTGGCCGCCGTCGAGGCGGAAGACGCCGCTGCCCTGGCCCGCATCGGGGCGTTGGTCGAACAGATGGATCGCCGTATCGCGGACGCGACACCGTCGCCCGGCCGATCCGGCACTCGCGAACGCATCCTCGAGGTGGCGATGGAGTTGTTCGCGCAGCGCGGCTTCGAGGCCTGCACGGTGCGGGATCTCGCGGACGCGGTCGGGATCAAACCGCCGGGACTCTACAGCCATTTCCGATCGAAAGAGGCCATTCTCTCCGAGGCGATGCTGCGCGCACTGCGCGGGTTCCTCGCTCGGATATCGGCTGATGGGCAGGCGGGCGACGCCGAAGCCCGCCTCGGCGAGACCATCGGCCGCCACGTCGCCCACCAGCTCGAACATGCGCAACTGGCGCGTGCCCACGACCTGCTGCTGAATTCGCGGGCCACCGAACGATTCCTCCCCGAAGAAGAGCGCCGGCTGCTGCACGATGCCCGGCGGGCGTACTACGAGCTGGTGCGGGGCCGCATCGCAGCGGTGAGCGGGATCGAGAGCGAAACCGCCTTGACCACAACCACATTCGCGGTGACCACACTCTGTGACGGCGTGCTGAACTGGTACCGGCCCGACGGCGCGCTGACCGTAGGCGATGTCGCCGAGCACTACTGGCATCTGGTCCGCGGAATGCTGCGAATCGGCTGACGAGCAGCCTCGATCGCTGCTCGAAAGAAGGCCTCGAGATAAACGGAGTGCCCCGAGCAGTTGCTCCGCGGATTGCCGAAGACGATCTGTGACCTGAAAAGAACTGAGAAGCAACAATGTTCAATGCCTTGACGATGGACGATTACCCTCTGACATCGACCTCTGTCGTGGAGCGCGCGCAGCTCTTCCATGACGTGGATGTCATCTCGCGATGTCCCGACGGCAGTCTCACCCGGACGACGATGCAGGCGTGTGCCCAGAAGGCCCGGCGGGTGGCCACAGCTCTGGCCGGCTTGGGCGTCGTAGCCGGTGACCGAGTGGCCACGCTGCTGTGGAACCAGGTCGAGCATCTGGAGATCTACCTGGCGGTGCCGGCCATGGGCGCGGTGGTCCATACCCTCAATCCGCGACTGCATGCCGACGAACTCGCTTTCATCGCCGCGGACGCCGGCGATTCGGTGCTCGTGGTCGACGAAACACTCTTGGGTGTCTTCGAGAGTTTCCGGCACGCGCATCGGTTCACGAATGTGGTCGTGGTGACTCACAATGACGATGCGCCGCAAGGGATGTGGGACTACCACGGCCTGGCGGAGGGGGCGGAACCGATGACTTGGCCGGTTCTCGACGAGAAGAGCGCGGCCGCGATGTGCTACACCTCCGGAACGACAGGACGCCCCAAAGGGGTTGTCTACTCGCATCGCGCGTTGGTGCTGCACTCGCTGGCCGCCGCGCTCCCGGACGCGCTCGGGGTATCCGCCCGTGACACGCTGCTTCCGGTGGTACCCATGTTTCACGCCAACGCGTGGGGGTTGCCGTACGCCGCGGCGATGATCGGTGCTCGCTTGGTCCTCCCGGGGGCACAACTGGACCCGCACAGCATCCTCGATCTGCTGGTCGGAGAACGAGTCACGATGACCGCCGGAGTGCCGACCGTGTGGATGGGCATGCTGGCGGCCCTCGACGCCGAACCGCAGCGGTGGGACCTGACCCGCTTGGATCGGCTGATCGTCGGCGGGGCGGCGGTGTCGCGGGCGCTGCTGGAGGGCTACGACCGGCACGGCCTCCGTGTCATCCAGGCATGGGGTATGACCGAAACAGCGCCGCTGGGGACGGTGAGCCGCCTGCCGGTCGCCCTCGATGACCAGGGCTCGGATGCGCAGTACGAGTACCGGACCCGGCAAGGCACGGCCGTTCCGCTGGTCGAGATCCGCGCGGTCGACGACGCAGGGCGTCCGATCGAATGGGACGACGTTGCGATGGGGGAGTTGGAAATTCGCGGCCCGTGGGTAGCGTCGGCCTACTACAACGGCAGGGGCGGTGAGAGTTTCACCGCCGACAGCTGGTTCCGAACCGGGGACATCGTGCGGATCGACGAACAGGGGTGTATCCGCATCTGTGACCGCGCGAAGGACCTGGTCAAGTCCGGCGGTGAGTGGATTTCGTCCGTGGACCTGGAAAACCTGTTGATGGGCCACCCGGCAGTCGCCGAGGCCGCCGTGATCGCCGTACCCGATGAACGGTGGGGAGAACGCCCCTTGGCGGCCGTCGTGGTCCGGGAGGGGATGTCCGTGGACCCTGGCGAGCTGAGACTCCATCTTTCGGCTCATTACGCCACATGGCAGATACCTGACAGGTTCGAGTTCCTGGCGGAAATTCCCCGTACCGCTACCGGAAAATTCCGCAAAACCGAACTACGGCAACGTTTTATGTAGCGACATCTCTGCCGTGTGCGCGCCCGATACGACCCACACCGGATTCTGGACGAGCCCTGGGACACTGCCCCTGTGTCCCAGGGCTCGTCGGTGCCGGCTGGGCCTCAGATATCACCGGCCGCGTGCAGCGAGTTGTACATCTGGACCGCGCTGGCGACGCCGACCGGAATTCCCAGCAGCGCCGCGCCGGTCACGCCTCCGATGCCGGCGCCCAGGGAGGCGCCCATGACGCAGCCGAGCGCCGCCGCCGGGGCCGCGATCGGCCCCGTCGGAATGGCGAGGAAGCCGCCGGTCAGCGCGCCGCCCACGCATCCGAGGCCCATGCCGACCACACCGCCCGCGAGCGTTCCGACACCGGTGGCGAGACCGAATTGAACCGCGGCTTGGCCCAACGCCGCGTTGAAGTCGGCGCCCGCGTCGATCTGCCGATTCGGCGTGGAGGTCACCGTCGCGGACGCGGCACCCGGATCGGTGTCGGTGTTCGGTTGCGGCGCAGGGTCACTCGCCGTCACGCTCTGTTGCGGCCGGGCTGCCATCGGCCACTGCGCCGGATCCGTCCCCTGGGTCAGTGGCTGACCGGCGACGACGTCGCCCTGCTGGTCGAGTACCTGAAATTCGGTGCCCCTGGTGGTCAGTGATCCGAACGGCGTAGTGACGAAAACCGAACTGTCGCCGGCGTTCCCACTGTAGTCGACGCCCGGTGCGAGGGTGGTGTGCAGCGATGTGCCGGGCTCGGCCGGCTGCACGGCACTGGGCTGATCCGAGCCGGCGTGGGCCGTTCCGCACGCGAGTCCGACGACCGCGGTCCCGCTCGCGATCGACGCGGCAATTCGTGTGTACTTCATGCGATTTCGCTTTCTCCGGGAATGGCTTCGACGACGGCTCGATGCCCCGCGATGGCGGGATGCCGGTCGAAGGAGGAGCCGCAGGAAGGGCCTGACGAGTGCGATGAATCCTGCGGAAACTTAACGAACATTCGTTAAGGTGAATGAAGTGTGACGGCCGTAACATTCCGTGTCAAGGGATCGGGAAGAATCCCGCTACCGCCAGTGTTCGGTCATCTTCAGTACTTCGGTGGGACCGGACCATCCACACGGAAGCCCGCATCTACCGAGTGTCCCGACAGTTGCGCTGCCATCGGCGTAGTACGTGGCGGTGATGAATGCCTGTGCGGCGTAACCGCATTCGGGGCACGTTCCGAAATGGTCGAGCACTTCTCGCATCTGTTGCTGGACGACCGACGACGCGGTGCCGCCCATCCGACCGTGATTGCCCATCGCGAAACCTCTCATGTAGCGGGATCGTGGAACAACTGCTCGCAGGGAAGGCGCGGCAGAAGACTCACATCGCAGCGTGCTGTGGAGACCATCTCTATTGCCTCGCAACGCTTCCGGCGCCATTCCGTGAAGAAGGCGACGGCAGCCGTGGGGGCGGCGCGAAAGTCGAAAGCCATACCGCCCAACCAGATTCGAAGCTGCACATCGCGGTCGCGCTGCGGAGGAGCCGCAGAATGCATGGGCGTTCACCTCGCCTCGGGGCGGCGCACCGCGGCCCCGTTCGGGTGATCGTGGCGGCCGGCGTTCGGATACCTCGGAAGCTTGCGTCGGTCGGCGCCCGCCTCGAATTAGCAACATCTCAGTCATATGACTGGGTCGATTGATTTCAGGGTAGAGAACGGAACATCGCAGGTCAACACTGGCTATCGGTCGCTCGACCAGCGGACCTGCTGGTGCGCCGTAAGTGTTTACTTTCGGCCCGCCTCTTGACTGTGACTGGGACCACTGGTCTACTGGCAGCTACTGAGTCATATGATCGAGTCATTCGACTATTACGGACGAAAGCGGCAATTTCCATGAACTCCACCACCTCGGATGCCGGGGTCGTCGACGTCATCGGCGTCGGTGCCGGCTTCACCGGCCTCTACCTCTCCTACCGGCTCGCCAACGCCGGGTGGACCTTCGCGGGCTTCGAGGCGGGTCCCAGCGTCGGCGGCACCTGGTTCTGGAACACCTACCCCGGTGCCCGCTGCGACGTCGAGAGCATCTACTACTCGTACTCGTTCGACGAGGCGCTCCAGCAGGAATGGACGTGGAGCCAGCGGTTCGCGCCACAGGCGGAGATCCTCAGCTACCTGGAGCATGTCGCCGACCGTTTCGACCTGCGCAAATACTTCACCTTCAACACCCGCGTGATCGGCGCGACGTGGAACGAGGGCGACCGGCTGTGGGAAGTGCGCCTGGACAACGGCGAGACGCGCCGCAGTCGATACCTGATCTCGGGTGCGGGTGGCCTGTCCACCCCGAAGGACTTCGATGTGCCGGGACTCGAGCACTTCACCGGCCTGCGGGTGTCGACCAGCCGATGGAATATCTCGCTCGACGACCTCGCCGGCAAGCGTGTCGCCGTGATCGGCACGGGATCGTCCGGGGTGCAAGCTATTCCGCTGATCGCGGAGGTCGCCGAGCACCTCACGGTGTTCCAGCGCACCCCGAACTATGTGATGCCCGCCCGCAACGCCGAACTGCCCCCCGAGCAGGTAGCCGCCATCAAGCAGGACTACGCCGCGATCCGTGAGGAGTGCCGGCATTCGCCGGGCGGCATCCCCGATCGCCCCGTCTTCGACCGGGCCTTCGATGTCTCGGACGAGGAGCGCCGACGGCGCTACGAGCAGGCGTATGAGCGCAGTGGCTTCCTGGGCGTCGGCGCCGAATTCGTCGACCTGCTCACCGACGCCGAGGCCAACCGGACCGCGTCCGAGTTCATCCACGACAAGATCCGCGAGATCGTGAAGGATCCGGCCACGGCCGAGCTGCTGGTGCCGAAATACCATCCGCTGGGCGCCAAGCGCAGTGTTTTCGGTACCGACTACTACGAGACCTACAACCGGCAGAACGTGTCGTTGGTGTCGCTGCGCGACGAGTCGATCGAGACGATGACCGAGAACGCGATCGTCACCTCGGCCGGCAGCTACGAAGTGGACGCGATCGTGCTGGCCATCGGGTTCGACGCCTTCACCGGCCCGCTGTACGGGCTCAACCTCACCGGAGCCTCCGGCCGGAAGCTCCAGGACGTCTGGCACGACGGCATCCGCTCCTATCTCGGGATCATGGCCGCCGACTTCCCGAATTTCTTCATGGTCGCCGGCCCGCTGAGCCCCGCGTTGGCGAGCAACGTGGTGGTGAGCATCGAGCAAGCCGTCGACTGGATCGCCGACCTCCTCGAGCACGCCCGCGACACCAAGGCCACGACGATCGAAGCCACCGCCGAGGCCGAGCGCGAATGGGTGGACATCACCGAGTGGACCGTCGCTCAGACGCTGTACGCCACCACGGACTCCTGGTATCGCGGGTCCAACATCGACGGCAAGCCCAACACCTTCATGGGCTACGTGGGTGGCGTGGGCAAGTACCGCCGGATGTGCACCGAGATCGCCAAGCGCGGTTACCCGGGTGTCGAGATCGACGGTGAAACGCCGTCCCGCACCATCGGCCCGATCCACCTGAAGATCGCATGAGCAGCGCAATCCATCGGCGCTACGTCGCCTTCTCCGACGCGCACTACGCCGGCAACCTCGTCGACGGCGCCTACGCCTTGAAGCTGTTCGGCGACGTCGGCACGAATCTGTCGATCGAGCTGGACGGCCACGAGGGGCTGTTCGCCGGCTACTCGTCCGTCGAGTTCCTCGCCCCGGTCCGGGGCGGCGACGTCGTCGAGGCCGAAGCGAGTTTGGTGCGAAAGGGAAATCGCAGCCGCACAGTCGATTTCGAGCTGCGCGTGATCTGCCGCGGCTGCGATGACACCGGCCGCGCCGAGGTGCTCGATCCACCCCTGGTCGCGGTGCGCGCTCGCGGCACCGCGGTCATCCCCGCGGACGAATCGAGGTGACGGCGATGAAGCTGATCCACGACACCGGGTGGGCCGAACAGCCCGACCCCACCGGACGGCCACTGACCGGTGACATCCGGTGCGACGTGGTCGTCATCGGCGGCGGGGGCGGCGGCATGTCGGCCGCTCTGCGCCTGGCCGAGAAGGGCGTCGACGTGGTGCTGCTCGAGGCGAAGACCCTCGGCTGGGGCGCCACCTCCCGCAACGCGGGTTACATCACCAACTCGGTGGCCGCCGACCCGGAGATGCTGGGCTTCCTGTTGAAGCGGGAGCGGCTGCGCGAGCTGTACCGGTACGCCGAGCGGGCGGTGCATTTCGCCGAGAACGCGATCGACCACCACCGGATCGACTGCGACTATCAGCAGGCCGGAATCGTGATGGCCGCGGTGTCCAAGGGGCAGCTGCGCCATGCGCGCCGCAACGCGAAGGTGCTCGCCGCGGCCGGTTCCTCCGGCGAATTCGTCGAGGGCCCCGACGCCGGACTGCCGGAGGGCTTCCTCGGCGGTATCCGCGAGGGCGTCGGCGGCACGCTCAATCCGGGCAAGTTCGCCCTCGGCCTGCGGGCCGCGACGATCGCGGCGGGCGTGCGCGTGTACGAGCGCACCCCGGCACGCGACATCGACGACACCGGCGACGGGGTCACTGTCGCAACGCCGAGGGGAAAGGTCAGGGCACGCAAGGCGCTGCTGACCACCAACGCGTACAGCAACGGCTTGTCCATCGCGCCCAAGCATCTCGCCGCCCCGGTGTGGACCTCGCTGGTCGAAACCGAACCAGTCGCACCCGAGCGGCTCGACGCCATCGGCTGGACCAGCCGCGCGCCGATGGTCACGTTGCACATGATCATCGAGAACTACCGCGTAACACCGAGGGGCACCATCGTATTCGGCACGCGTCGCGTCCAGGTCGGGCGGAACCCGCTGCCGGAGCGCACTCCGGCCCCGAACGTTGCCGACGACCTCGTCCGCGGCTTCCGCGAGCGGTTCCCCGGTCTGCGTGATGTCGAGCCGCAACGCGCGTGGGGCGGCTGGATCGGCATGAGCTCCACCTGGCTTCCCGCCGCGGGGGAGGCCTCCGGCAACGTGCTCTATTCGCTGGCCTGCAACGGGCACGGTTTCGCGCAGGCGCAATACGTGGGCCACCTGCTGGCAGACCACATCTGCGGCGCGCCGATCCACGAGGACCTGGGCGCGATCTGGCACGGCCGTAAACGCTTCCCGCCCAACTTGGTCAGCGGACCCGCGCTGTATGCGGCCTGGCTCGCCGATCGCGCCGCCGACCGCCTGGCGGCGCTCACGAAATGAAACGGCCATCGCCGCCGGTCGGTCGAGGTCAGCTTCCGAGGAGGAAATCATGTCCATCAGAGAATTGTTGTTCGCGGTGGCGGACATCTGGATGATCGCCGTGGGATACACCTGCGGGATCAAGTTCATCCGCAACCACAAGAACTATCTGCTCGGTATCGAGTGGATGATCGTCGCCACATCGGGGACGAACTTCCTGATCTACGGTCTCATCAAGGCCGGACACGACAGCCCGATGTACCACTTCGCCTACTTCCTCGACGCCTTCTCGAGGTCCGTCGGTATCACGCTGATCCTGGTCCTGGGACTGATGAAGGTCACCCACCGATACAAGCCCTCGGTGGCGGTGGACATCGGCGCCTTCGCCCTCGCGGCCGTGGTGGGCTTCGTCCTCAGCAGCTTCGCCGAGCAGATCGGCACGCCGGGCAAGATCTTCTACATCGTGGTCAACGTACTCACCACGATCTTCCTGATCTACTTCGTGGCGCGCCTGTGGAACATCGGCGAGCGCGGTCACGCCGTGTGGGCCGGGATCGCCACGGCCTGCGCCTTCGTCATCGCCGCGATCTACGACTTCGTCCACATCCCCGGCGACGACTCCGAGCACACCATCTTCTACATCCTCGCCCTGTCCACCTGGGGCCTGCAGATGTTCACCTACTACCGCGCCTACTGCGCCTTCGACGCGCACAACAAGCGCGTCGATGCCCAGGCCGTCGGTGCCGGCGCCTCGGTCACCGCTCGACCCTGACCGAATTCGGATCTTCCCTCGAAAGCTCAGAACAAGGAGTCACCATGCAGACCCACAATGTCGTGGAAGAGACCACGGAAGTCGTTGTCATCGGCGCCGGGATGGCGGGATTGACCGCCGCGACCACGCTCGGACGGGACACCGACATGGTCGTCCTCGAGTCCACCGACCGCACCGGCGGGCGAGTCGACACCGTCCGGCAGGGCGACTACTGGATCAACGTCGGCACCCAATTCACCGAGGGCACAGGCACATTG
The DNA here is from genome assembly GCF_000308375.1 of Nocardia aobensis NBRC 100429. Taxonomy (GTDB): domain Bacteria; phylum Actinomycetota; class Actinomycetes; order Mycobacteriales; family Mycobacteriaceae; genus Nocardia; species Nocardia aobensis. The sequence continues at coordinate 29,883 of NZ_BAFQ01000052.1, forward strand.
ATCGAGGCCCTCGACCGGCACGGCATCGAGATGGGCTCGCTCGCGGGTAAGAGCATCGCGCTGCACCTCAACGGGGGGACGGTCGACACCTCGAATCCCTTCGCGCTGATGTTCCGCACCAAGATGACCATGCTGGACCGGTTCGGCCTGGCCCTCGTCGGTTCGCGCATCCTCGCGGTCACACCGTTCCTCGAATCGGAAAGCCGTGTCGCGCAACGTGTCCGCGCACGGCTCGACGCCAAGCTGGCGTCGTATCTGCTGAAGGGTGTGCGCTCGGAGCTGGCCCACACCGTCGTCCGGTCGTGGTCGGCGCAGTGGATGGGATGCGACCTGCACGAGACGGCCGCCACCCAATTCGTGACCTCGGTCGGCATGGCACTGGCCGATCCCGAGAAGATTCCGAACTTCTCGCTGCCCGCCGGTGGCAACCAGACCCTGACCGACGTGCTGACCGCGGATCTCGGTGCCCGGATCAGGTTGAACTCGGTGGTGCAGTCGGTGCGCAACGACGGTGACGGCGTCGTCGTCGACTACCTCGACGGCGATCGCCCGGCCCGGCTGCGGGCCCGGCGTGCGATCGTGACCGCACCCGCCGATGTCAGCGAGCGGATCATCCCGGAACTCCCGCAGCGGTATCGGAATTCGTTCAACGACATCACCTACGGGCGGTACGTGGTCGTCGGCTTCTTCACCGACGAGGTCGGTCCGCAGCGCTGGGACAAGTACTTCGGCATTTCCACGCCACAGCTGTCGTTCCAGGCGGTGTTCAACCACGCCGCGGCGCTGCGCACCGGCAGCGACCGCAAACCGGGCGGCGCGCTCGCGTGTTTCGCGGGTGGCGGCAAGGCCGACGCATTGCTCGATCTGCCCGACGAGGAGATCGTCTCCCGATTCACCGACGATCTGCTCACCGTGTTGCCCGAGCTGGAAGGGAAACTGGGAGAAGGCATTCTGCGCCGGCACCGCCGGGTCGTGCCGTTCTGGGCGCCGGGCCGGCGCACCACCCTCCCGACGTTGCGCGAGCCCTTCGGAAACATCTATTTCGCCGGCGACTACCAGCTCGACCTACCATCGCTCGCGGACGCGGCTACATCCGGCGAAAGCGCGGCGAAAGCGGTAGCGGCGAGTTGTGCTGGGCATGTGCCGGGCGCCTCCGCCCGAAATTCGGCGAATGCTACCGCGAACCCGGGATGCGGCAACGATCGGTCGTCAGTTCCAACTGACCGTTGAGGATGTTCTGGTGGACGAACACCGTGCCGTTGCAGATGTAGGCAAGCTCGCTGTCTCTGGGCTGGATGACCGTCGCTTCCTCGATCCTCCCGCTGGTGGGCGCGCCCGGGTCGGGCTGGCAGTTCAGCCCCGTGATGGCCCTGGTTCCGTCGGGTCCCGTCATACCGGGCCCTTGCTCGCCGATGTCGCAGGTGTAGACCGGCAGCGGACCGGGCTGCTCGGCCGAGGCCGTCGGCGCCCATACGGTCGCCGCCGCCGTGGCGGCGAGAAAAGCTGTGGGCACACGGGCTCTGGCAGAACGAGAAACACGCATTTCCGACCTCCAGGGGTGTCGTACCGATCCGGTCGTGCCGCCACGGAGTTACAAATCTCCCCCATATCTTTCCAATGGGATTACAGGTTGCGCCAACCGCGACACGCCGACCTCATACGGTGCTGCGATCGGCTTCTTCGCTCCCGTTCCGTGAATCGCGGAGTCGACGGTCCCGCTGCTCGCTATCCGTTACGGGTGACCGGCGGCATTGTGAAGTCGCCGGAGATCACCGCGGGCCCGGGAATGTAGGCGCGGCCGAACAGGATGAAGGCCTTGCCATTCGCGGGAGCGGGCAGCCAGTTGGCTTTCTGTTTGCCGTCCTGCGGTTCCTGCGACTGGATCGAGACATCGATGCTGTGGTCGGAGTTGGGGACCATGTCCGGGGTATCGCCGGCGATGGCGTAGCGGGTGATCGGGTTGGGAGTCAGGAATTGTCCGGCGTGACCGACTGGTGGACCACTATCGGCCGTGCGTGACCGGCTTCGGGTGGTGTCTTCGTCCCCGCTGGCAGGATGAGAACCATGGAGAAGGATTTGCGGGATGCCGAACGGCGACTTCAGAACGCGCAGCTGGCTGGGGATGTCCAGGCGCTGGACGAGTTACTCGATGATCGGTTGATCTTCACGCTCGGCGCCGACACGTTCACCAAGACCGATGATCTCGAGCTGCACCGCACCAAGACTCAGATTGTGACCAAGCTCGAGGAAGAACAGTTGACTGTGCTGGTGGAAGGGACAACCGGGGTCACGTGGTTCCTCGGCCTCGTCGAGGGAAGCGTGCACGGGTCACCATTCGCGGCCAGGATGCGCTACACCCGCACCTGGGCGCACGACGACTCGCGCGGTTGGCGGGTCGTTGCCGCTCACGCCTCCGCGGTCGAGTAATCCGCCGCCGCAGACGATATCGTCATCGGCGATTGGGGCTTGCTCGGGTCAGTCGGCGGATTCGTGCGCTCCCGGTTCCGGCGAGCGCACGAATCGCCGTGGATCAGAAGGCGGTTCGTCGAGGTCCATCACTGTCGTGTCCGTTCCGGATACCACCGCGAGTTCGGCGGTGACGTGGGGGAGTACGGCGTTGGCGAAGAACGAGGCTACGGCGATCTTGCCGGCGTAGAAGGTGGTGTTCTGCCCAGCTTTGATTGCGATGAGTGCGGTTTCGGCGGCGATGAGGCGCCAGGCCACCAGTAAATCGCCGACGGCGAGCAGGAACCGCACAGCGTTCAGGCCGATTTTGTACTAGTCGAGCGCGTTGAGGTATCCGGTGGACAGTGTCGCGATGGCTTTAATGCCGACCATTATCCGGGCCTTTTCGATAACCACGCGACCATGATGACTCGGCCGCCGGTCGTGAGATTCATTCGTCGGCGCCAGCGGCAGGGCGCGCAGAGGTATCCGTCCCTGTAGGCGACAGGACCGCCCGAATCAGGTATGACGACCAGGGACCCGGATTCGTCGACCTGCAGCCGCAGGCGTTGCGCGGGCTGCCATTCCAGTGCGGTGAACAGGTGCCGGCTCACGACTCGGCCTCCTTCGCCGACGGTCGAGATCGGAAGCGCAGGTCGGGATCGGCTGTCAGGCGGGTAGCGGGTCGCAGGGCCGGGCCATGGACGAGTTCTTGTAGCGGGCCTTGGTGCGGGATCACCGGTGAGAACACGCGCACCGTCCTCGGTTCGCGGACGCCGCGGTCGCGCATGTCAGTTCTGGCACGTATGCCGGAAATCGGTGCAGGTCATCGGAAAAAGCCATGCTCATCCTTCGTGTTCAAGTGCACTTGAACACCCACCCACCCGGATGTGTCACCGGTGACCGGAAACGGTGCGCGAGGGGGGACTTGTATCCCCCGATGCGACAGATTTACCTGAACTGTGTGTTCGATCGCATCGAACGGTAGACGATGGGCATCGAGAGGATCAAGCGTTGGTGGCGTAGCGCGTGGTGGTTGGCCATGGTGTTTGGGTCTGTGTCCCCCCTTATGCATTGCGGTGACCGATGCTGTGGGGGTTTCCGTGTTCATGTCGGGAGTCCGGCACGGTCACATTCGCGTTGCAGCCGGGGTTGTCGGTGATGGGTTTCCCAGGAGTCCTGGCCGCGGGTTGCGTGGCGGCGGTCGTGACCAACCGGCACCACGATGTCAGTGGGCGGTGCCGCCGGTGGCAGGCGAGCGGCCATGCTTCATCACCAGTGCGAGCGAGAGGGCGAGCGCCGAGGCGGCCGCGCAGACCCAGAAACCCAACTGGTATCCGTGATCACCGAACAGGTTGGGCAGCGGGGTAGCCGGTTGGGCTTGCCCGCCGACGCTCACCAGGGCGCTCATGCCGTTGTTGTAGAGGAACGCGGTGATGACGGCCAGACCGATCGCGACACCCATGGATTGCATGACGCCGAGCATGCCGAGGCTGATGCCCTGTTGTTCCTGTGGAACCGCCTCGACCAGCAGGATCGGCATGCAGGCGTAGTACATCCCGAATCCGATGCTGAAGATCGAGTTCACGATCAGGAAGTTGGTGGTGGTCAGCGGCAGCACCGCGAATGCGATCCCGGCACCGACGAAGATGAACAGGGCGACGACCAGCGGCAATCGGGCGCCGACCCGCTTGGCCAGCAGGCCTGCCACTGCGCCGAAGATCATCGTGATCACCGAACCGAGCAGCGCGATCCGGAGGGCGAACTCGAGCAGGGTGTATCCACTGCCGTAGGTATAGCCGGGATCGATGCCGACGTGCACGGCCTCGGGCGGCAGCGCCTGCCCCGTCATCTCCTGGATCTTGGCCAGAGTGCCCTGCTGGACGCCGGCGACTACCGTCGACTCCGGTGGGGTCTGGGCCATGTAGGCGATGGCGTAGGAGACGATGCCGATTTGCAGGGATGCGAAGAGCGCACCGGCCAGCACCAGTGCGACGCGCGGATGGAACAGCAGCTTCATGTCCATGATCGGTGTCGAGACGCGTTTTTCGACAACGACGAACAGTCCGAGCAGTGCGATTCCCGCGGTCAGCCAGGCCACCGTAGTCGGCTTCGCCCAACCCCAGTCATGCCCCTTGTCGACGTAGATCAGGGTGAGCGCGGCGCCGCCGGACAGCAGCGCGGCGCCGACGATGTCGATCCGCTCGGAGACCCGAAGCTTGGATTCGGGCACGATAAGCCACACCATCGGGAGCATCATGAGGCTGAACGCGGCGAGTACCCAGAAGATCGCTCGCCAGCTGTGGTTGTCGACCAGGTAGCCGCCCAGGATCGGGCCCGCGATCGAGGCGACACCGAAACCGGTGGCCGTGAAACCGAGTGCGAGGGGAACCATATTGCGTGGCATCAGGTCTCGGATGAGGCCGTAGGCGACCACCGCCGTCGCGATGGCGGTGGCCTGCAGGCAGCGACCGAACAGGAAAACGGCCCAGTTCGAGGTGGTCGCGTCGAGTAGGCAGCCGATGACGAACAGTGCACCGCAGATGAGGAACATCCGCTTCTTGCCCCACACGTCGCTCATCTTGCCGATCAACGGAGACGCGGCCGCGCCGATCAACCCGAAAACGATGATGGCCCAGTTGATGTCGGCTCCGACGCCGGGGAAGCTCGGCGCTATCTTCTGTAGTGCCGCCGCGACGATCGTGTACTGCATCGGGGCGATCTCGGAGAACAGGACGATCACGGCCAGGACCGTGAAAATCCGTGTGCGCGACGCGCCGTCGAGCCGACCGGTGTCTTGCTCATCGTCGAGTTGAGAGGTACTGGTGGACATGGCCACGCTCCGTTGTTCGGGAACTGCGTTCGAGATGGTCGAGCAGGAGGGTCAGTAGATGGGGGCGGTGCGGGGGAGATCGGCGGCCGAGGTACCTACTTGCACGGTGAACTCGCCGGGCTCGGTCTCCCAGCCGGTAGTTGCCCAATGTTGGAAGGCACGTTCGGGCAGGGGGATCGAGACGGTCCGGGAGTCGCCGGGTGCCAGGGTGACGGCGGTGAAACCGGCCAGCCAGCGGACCGGACGTTCCACGGCACTGTCCGGACGCGAGAGGTAAACCTGGACAACGTGTTTGCCTTCGCGGACGCCGGTGTTGGTGACCGTGATCGAGACGGTGCGCCCTTCGACGACGAGATCATCGATCCACCACGTCGTGTAGCCGAGCCCGTGGCCGAAGGGGTAGGCGGGCTCGGTCCCTGCCCGCAGCCAGGCGCGGTACCCGATATGGATGCCTTCGGTGTAGTCGAGGACGCCGTCGACGGGTGTGGTGTTCAGGACCGGGACGTCGGCCATGGTCTTCGGCCAGGTGGTCGGCAGTCGGCCGCCGGGTTCGGCGGTACCGGTGAGCACGTCGGTCAGCGCCGCGCCGAACTCCTGGCCGGGGAACCAGGCCAGCAGTACTGCGGCGACGTCGTCGCGCCACGGCATCTCCACCGGCGCACCGGAATTCACCACTACGACGGTGCGCGGGTTCACCGCTGCGACGGCGGCCACGAGGTCGTCCTGACGGCCGGGCAGTCGCAGGGAGGTGCGGTCGACGCCCTCGCTCTCGATCTGCTCGGTGGTGCCGACCACGACCACGGCCACCTCGGCCGCGCGTGCCAGTTCGATCGCGGCCGCGAACTCCTCGTCCGCATCGCGCTGCGGACGCCGGATGCCGAGGGTTGCGCCGAGAATGATGCCGAGGCCGGGCATCGCCTCCTCGATGCTGGTGACGAGCCGCACCTCGACCTCGTCGCCGACGGCGAGCGTGCGCGTCACGTGCCGCTGGGGCGGGTTGAGCAACGCCGCAGCGGGATCGCCGGAATCCAGGGTCACGTTCTGGTCCAGCACGGTCTCGCCGTCGATGTCGAGCCGGATATGGCCGACCCCACCGAAACCGATCTGCCAGTCACCGGCCGTATCGGCCCGCAGCCGGGTGCGCATCTCGACCATGGTCGACGCAGCGGCCAGCGGTTCGCCGAGCAGTACCAGGCGGCTCGTGGAGCGATGCTGGGTGCCGAGCACGGTGTCACCCGTCAGATACCGCGTGGACAGTCCCGGTTCGCCGGTCTCGGGATCGGTCATGATCGCCAACGGGGCGGGGATCAAGTCTTCGGACAGATGGACTCCCGCGGTGTGGGTCACCGGTAGCCGGCCGGTCAGCCCCTCCAGCGGGGTGGTGGTGTGGCCGGGGATCACGGTCGCGCTGCCGCCGCCGAGGAAGCGGGGTTCGCCCGCCGACGGTCCGAGCAGGGCGACGGTCGTGTCCGGTGCCAGGGGCAGCACACTGTCGTTGCGCACCAGAACCATTGCCTGGGCGGCAACCCGGCGGACCAGGTCCTGCGCTTGCTCGTCGCTGAAAGTCGGTGTGGGCCGCGGGGTTCCGTCCAGGGCGCCGACGCGCTGGGCGAAACGCAGGATGCGGCGCACCTTGTCGTCGATGGCCGACTCGGCGATCTCGCCGGCGCGCACGGCGGCGGCGAGCGGCTCACCCCAGAGGTAGGGCGGGCCGGGCATGCACAGGTCGGTGCCTGCTGCCGCGCTCTCGGTGGTGCGGACGGCGGTCCAGTCCGAGACCACCACACCGTCGAATCCCCATGTGCCCTTGAGTGGTTCGTCGAGCAGGGGGTTCTCGGTCATGGTGGTGCCGTTGACGGCGTTGTAGGCGTCCATGATCATCCACGCCCCCGCCTCGACGGTGCGCTCGAACGGGTAGAGGTACAGCTCACGCAGTGCCCGGTCGTCGACGCGGACGTCGAGGGTGAAGCGGTCGGTCTCGGAATCGTTGGCCACGTAGTGCTTCGGGCACGCGCTGACCCCGTGTGCCTGCACGGAACGCACGTACGCCGCGGCCATCTCGGCGGTGAGCAGTGGATCTTCGGAGAAGCATTCGAAATGCCTGCCGCCCAGCGGGGAACGGTGCAGGTTCATCGTCGGGCCCAGCACCGCGTAGACGTCTTTGCGGCGAGCTTCGGCGGCGATGAGCGCGCCGATCTCGGTGAGGAGTTCCGGGTCCCAGGTCGCGGCGACCGCGGTGCCCGAGGGCAGGCTCACCGACGGATCGCGTTCGTCCCAGTTCTCGCCCCGCACCCCGGACGGGCCATCGGACACCGGCATCTCGGCGAGTCCGATCGCGGGGTCACCGGCCAGCCGGAACAGGCTCGCGCCGGAGATCAACCGCAGCTTGCCGTCCAGGTCCAGCTTGGCGAGTAGTTCCTCGATGTGGTCTTGCATGGCGAAGAAGGCCTTTCGTTGGTCAGGGCGTGATGGTGCTGGCCTGGTCGGACCAGTGCGGGTTGTGCAGGAGTTCGCCGGTGCCTGCGACGAAGGCGCCGTGCGCGACCGCATCCCCGCGCAGCCGGTCCATGAACCAGGCGGTGAGATAGCCGAGGTAGCGGTACACGCCTTCGGTACAGCTGTAGTTGGTGCAGTCCGGCTGGCCCTGGATGTCGTTGTGCTGGGCGCCCACCACCGCCGCGCGGGCCTTCGGCAGGCCGGGGGGCAACGCGTCGTAGTACGCCTGCATCGATTGCGCGCCGATCAGCTCGGGCGGGACCGGCTGGGTCGCGGGCGAGACGCCGTCGGCCGAACCATTGATCAGCAGCACCGACCCCGTGGTCACCGCGGTCGGATCGACGCAGGCACTCTGGCCGTCGACCGACGGCAGCGACCCGCAGACCGCCGACACCGGCATCTCGACAGTCACCGCGGTGCCGACGGTGCCGCCGCCGCGCGCGAGCGCGTTCAACGCGCCGAGGCCGCCTTGCGAATGTCCCGCGGCCCCGGCCGCGCGAGTGTCGATTCTGCCTCGGAAGATGCTGTTCGGATCGTTGTTCTGACGGTCCAGATACCGCACCGCGTCGAGCATCTGAATGCCGGTACCGGTGTCGGTCCGGTCGGCGGCGATGACCACGAATCCCCACGACGCGAGGTGCGAGAGCAGGTACGCGTATTCGCGCGGGTGGGCCATGGTGCCGTTGCCCCAGGTGATGACCGGGTGGACGGCCGCCCCGAGATCGGCCGGATACCAGATGTCGTAGGTCTCGCCGGTCGACGTGCAGCAGTCGACGCCGGTCCGCTCGGCCACCGCCCACGGGCCCGGTGCGTAAAAGGTGGTTTCGATCTGGCCGACGGGCTGGTAGGACGGCGTCGCCGCCGCCGGTGTCATCCCCGCCGTAGCGGCGACGATCAGCGCGAGGAAGATCAGCACGAGCCGCGCGCCGTTGCGCGAATGCCGACCGGACAAGACGGTGTTGTTACTCACGTTGTCGGACGATAGGGACACCGCCGGCTGCGCAGGGCCGTCCGCGCGGTCTTGCAGACACTTTGCAGACGCTCACGCGGAGGAATGACGGCGTCGTATTCTCGAAGGGATGGACGAGCCGGCCCGCACTGTCGCGGACCTCACATGAGTGAGGTCGGCTCGGCGCTGCGTGGCGCCCGAACGGCTGCGGGAATCAGCTTGCAGGGGATGGCCGCGCGCACGAACTATTCCAAGCCGTACCTGGGTCAGCTCGAGACCGGGGCGCGCGCGGTGCGCGCCGAGCATGTGGCCGCCTACGAGTTGGCACTGAATCTGCCTCTGGATCACGTGCGCGACCGGCTGACCGTCGAATCGATGAACGAGTTCGACGATTTGCCCAGCCAGCTGTCGTCGCTGCTGCTGCCGCCGCTCGCGCATACGGTCGGTCGGCGCCCCGCCCTGGCTACGACAGAGCTGGCGGCGGCCGAGCAGCTGGCGACCTGGGCGCGCGCCAGACAATGGGGCGACGGGCACGCGCCGCGTCGCGCCGTCACCGCGTGGCTGGCCGCGAATCTACCTCGACTGCAGCAGCTTTCGAACTCGGACAGGCATGGACGCGCCCTGCGGGCCGGCGCGGAGCTGGCGGATATCGCCGCCGCCATGAGCTGGGACGTGGAGGAGATCGGCGCCGCGCGCCGGTATTCGGTCGCCGCCGCGCGGCTGGCCCACGCCGCGGGGGACTCGGTACTGACCGCCGCGATCCTCACCGGATCGACCTGGCAACTCCTCGACAGCGGCAGCCCGGCGGAGGGACTGGAGGTTGCCCAACTCGCCCAGTATCTGGCACGCCGCACGGCGACGCCGCTGCTGCGGCTGGCCCTGGCCGAGGTGGAGGCGTACGCGCACGGCATTCTCGGCGAGCAGGCCGCGTTCCAGCGCGCGATCGTCGTGGCTGCGGAATGCCGGTGCGAAGCCACCGAAACCGTGGCCGGTGATCGCGCCGCCGACCGCAGCCTCACCGCGGCCGCCATCGGCATGCTCCTCGGACCACGCCGGGATTGGCCGGGGCCGGGGCAGCAGTGGCGGCTGCTCGGCAGAAGCTACCGTCAGCTCATCGCCACCCGGCCCGACCTGGCACGGATCGCCTTCGGTGATGTTCACCCGCCCCTGCCGGAGGCATTCGTGTCACCGGCGATGGCCGCGATCTCCTCCGCTCGCCTGCAATTGATGCTCGGCGAGCCCGACCACGCCGCCCAGCAGGTCGGCCTGGCGCTGTCGCTGGACGGCCGCCCGGCCGGTCGCGCGGTCGCGCGGCTGTCTGACTTCTGCCACGAGTCGGTCGAATTCGCGTCGGTCCCGGCTGTCGGCGAGGTTCGCACCACGATCCGCGAACTGGTCACGCACCCCTGAGTCCGGGGTCTCAGCCGGTCGCTGTCACGCCGCGCTGCGTCATCAGCAGACCCATGATCCCGGACTCCTGGCTCTGGGTGCTGATCATGTCGCGGGCCGCCTGTTCGACCGGTCCGCCGGTGGACAGCTCGTCGAACATCTGGGCCATGGTGACGCCGCCTTGATGGTGGCGATACATCAGGCGAAGGAACAGCGTCTCGGCGTCGGCGCCGCGTGCCCGGGTGAGGGCATCGAGGTCGGCCCGAGTCGCCATGCCGGGCATCGCCATGCCGGGCATGGTCATCGCCGCGGCGGTGTGGTGACCGGCGGGTATCCACGACATCGGGTGCGGATCGGTCGGGGTCGCCCCGGCCAGCCGGAGCCAGCCGAGCATCATGCCGATCTCCAGGCGCTGGGCATCGGCGATCCGGTCGGCCAGTCGCCGGACGGTGGGGTCCACATCGGGGGCGAGCCGCTCGACCAGGATCAGTGCCTGCTGATGGTGGGCGGTCATGTCCTGCACGAAGCCGATCTCGGCCGGGGTCAATACCGGTGCGGCAGTGGCCGTGTCGGCGATCACGAGCGGCCGCAGGGCCGCGCCGAGCACCAGCAGGAACAGGATCGACGCGGCGGCCGCGGCGCCGAGCACCATTCGTCGGCTCATGAGCCGACTGTCGAATGCTGGTCGGCGGGTGGGGTATACACCTCACGGGACAACTCGAGGGTGAGCAGCCCGTTGTCGGCGCAGGCCGCCCACAGCTGATTGCCACGCCACTCGGGCGCGGAGAAGCACCAGTCGGTGGAGAGGTCACCGAAGGCCACGTCGCCGGTGCGCGAACTGTGTGCCTGCGCAGGATCGAAGGCGCCCGACTGCACGGCCTGCATCACCGAGGGCGCGCTGAGCAGCGGAACACCGATGATCGAGGCCAACGCGTGCGGGGAGTTCCACAGCTCGGTGTTCTGTCCGGTGCGTGCGGGCGGGTTGTAGTAGGCGATCTCGCGCACGTGGAACGGGTCGCGCACGTCGAATACCCGGATGCCGGAGGAGATCCAGCCACAGGCGAGTGCGGTGGGGTCGACCGGGCGGTCGGCGGAGCAGTAGTGGGCGTCGTAGGCGAACAGTGAGCCGCCCATGCTGGATGCCATCGCAGTGTCGCGGTGCTTCGGCAGATTGATCTCCAGCTTGATCGTGTTCATCACCCGCGGATGGGTGTCGTCGGAGATGTCGATGAGTTTGACGCCGCCGGATCCTGCCTCGTCGGCGCTGAACACGTAGGGGACGCCGTGATAGGTGACGGGGACGTTCTGCTGGGTCGCCCAGCCGTCGGTCCAGGTCAGCTGGGAAATGATCGGCACCTGCGGATCGGGGTCGCGCCGCTGCACCGCGGAGGTGTCCATAATGGTGAGCCCGCCCATATTGTTGGCCAGGTACAGGCGGTTGCCGTCGGCGCTCAGGCCCATGCCGTGCATGGACTGGCCGGGCATGCCCTGCCAGATCACGCGGGGGTCGGCCGGATCGGTCAGGTCGACGGCGCTGACGATCCCGGGGACGACGCCCGAGGCCCAGTAGGTGCGGCCGTCGGGAGAGAATCCGCCTTCGTGTGCCGTGATCGGGACCGGCAGGCTCAGATCGGTGCCGGGGCCCGGATTGAGCAGGCGCGGGTGCGCGCAGTCGGAGATGTCGTAGACCGAGATCAGCCCGGCCCCGGTGAATGCGGGAACTCCGGTGCCCACCAGCAACTTTCGCGCGGCGTTGACCTTGAGGCTCTCCCATGTTCCGGCCAGCATGGCCGGTTCGGTGAGGGTGGCGGTGAGTACCGGATTCGCCGGATCGGCGACGTCGACCACCTGCACGCCCTGCGCGGGACCGAGCAGGTTGCCGGGGAAGAAGCTGCCCAGGTAGACGCAGTGCTCGAACTGGGTCGAGGTGATCCCAGCGCCGCGGCCCGCGTAGCCGCCGATGCGCGTGATATTGCATCGGTAACCATGTGTGCTGCGGTGGCTGTCGCGTTCGTCGGCCGACACGTCGCCTTGCAGGCCGGGTTCGGGTAGCGCGTCGCCCGTGCAGGTGGCGCGCGGGACGGCGGTATCGGCGATGTCGCGGTCTTCCAGCACGACTCCCGTGGAGTCGGGTTGTGCGCTGCCGGTGACCGCGGGTACCAGCAGGACGGCGGCCACCGCGGCGAGTAGGCGGCGAGCGGAAGTTCTCATGTCGTACCTTCATGGTGGACGGCCAGGGTGACCAGTGCCGCGGCGGTCTGACGGCAGAATTGTTCGCCGTCCTCGTCACCGCGGGTGAGGGCGCGCAGTAGCGTTGCACCGCGAAGGAATTCGAAGATCAGGCCGGGATCGCAGCCAAGAGGGACCTGTCCGGATTCGATCGCCGCGTCGATAGTGGCGCGCAAGGCGACGCGCGCCAGGCCCTCGCCGCGTTCGCGTAGCCGCCGGTAGCTCTGCTCGTCGTCGTGGTAGGCCGAGAGCAGACCCGGGATGCCGGAGCGAGCCGCGGGGTGGGTCGCGGCGGCGAAGAACAGCCGGGTCCACGCGAGCAGGTCGGCGCCGATATCGCCGGTGGGCTGCGGCACCACCCCGGTGTCGAGCGCGAAGATCGCGTCCTCGACGAGGTGGATCTTGTTCGGCCACCGACGGTAGATCGACGTGGCGACCACCCCGGCCCGGCGCGCGACGCCCTGGATCGTCGTGGCCTGAAAACCCTGTTCCACCAACAGTTCCTGAGTGGCGCGCAGCACCTGCTCGTCCAGTTGCCGGTCACGCGGGCGGCCGGGGCCCTGCCGGACCTCGCTGTGTTCGGTCACCGATCACACCTCCTTCGATGAGCGCAGAGCATAGCCGAACTGGGAGTTTTTGAAAAACGCTTCATCGCGTATTCAAATTGGCTAAATTGAAACCCGTTCCACTCCCGCACTCGAAGGACATGCCGTGCTGACTCCCCAGGACGAACTGCTCTGCCATCAACTGCCCACGACCTTCGACCACGTCGCCCAGAGCGATCTGCGCTGGACCGAGCGCATCGTGCTCTACGGTTTCGACACCACCGGGCGGGTCAGCGTCATGACCGGCATGGCGCGCTATCCCAACCGCAACGTCATGGACGCCTACGCCATGGTCACCGTGGACGGTAAGGCGCACGTGGCGCGCCTGTCGCGCGAGATCGGCGGCAACTACGACGATCTCGGCGCCTGGCAGATCGGGCCCTACCGTTACGAGATCACCGAACCGCTGCGCGGTGTGCGTGCCACCCTCGGCGACAACGACCACGGCCTGCGTCTCGAGCTGAACTTCCACGGCAGGTTCCCGGCCTACGAGCAGGAGCCCGCGTTCTTCCGCACCAGGGGCCGGGTCCGCGAGGATGCGCGCCGCTACTACCAGAACGGCCGGATCTCGGGCTGGCTCGAAGTCGACGGCGAGCGCATCGACATCGATCCCGACACCTGGTGGTTCGGCCGCGACCATTCCTGGGGCACTCGCCACGGCGGTGGTGGCGGCAGCCTCGGCGAGGGTGCGGGCCTGCAGCCTTCGGAGATCCCGGATGGTGTTCTGTACTTCATGGGCATCTTCCAGTTCGACGACGAGCTGGTGCATTTCGCGCAGCGCGAGACGGCCGACGGGCAGCGCTGGCACTTCGAGGGCTCCATCCAGCAGCCCATCGAGGCGCGGGCGCCGATCGTGCCGATCGTCAGCGTGCACCACGACCTGCGGTTCCGGGACGATTTCCGGATCGTGTCCGAGGGTTCCTTCACCGCGAACACCGCCGACGGCAATACCCGCACCTTCACGGTCACCGCGCTACAGGATTTCTGGCCGGGGCTCGCGGGCTACGACATGTATCGCGGATACGCGTCCGGTATCTGGAAGGGCCCGTCCTTCAGCGACGGCTTCACCGTCGATCTGAACGACACCGACGAACTGCGTCAGGTCAGCATGCTCACCGAAACCTTCTGCAAGGTCGAGAGCAGTGACGGCAAGGTCGGCTACGGCCTGGTGGAGATGGTGTTCATGGGTCGTAACGACCGCTACGGATACGAGGGCTACTGATGATCGCTCGACCCACGGCAGCCGATCTGCCGACCGCTGTCGTCCCCGTGCTGCGCGCCGGATTTCGCGGCGCGGACCCCGTCCGGGTGGCGAACTGGTCGGCCAGCCCGCGCGGGCTGGCGACCGAAACCTTCCTGTTCGACCTCGAACGCGACGGCGCCGATCCGGTATCGCTGGTACTGCGGCGCCCGCCCGAGGTGGCGTTGTTTCCCGACTACGACCTGCTGCGACAGGTTCTGGTCATGCGTCGGCTCGCCGGCACCTCTGTTGCGGTTCCGACCGTGCGCTGGCTGGATCGCGGCAGCGAAGCCCTCGGCAGTCCGTACTTCGTGATGGACCGGATCGAGGGCAGCGCGCCCGGTGACCTCCCGTCCTACCACTCGGCCGGGCTGTACTTCGATGCCGAGCCGGCCCAGCGGGCGACGATGTGGTGGGGCTGTGTCGACACCATCGCCGAAATCCACCGGCTCGACTGGCGCACACTGAATCTGGACTTCCTGTCTTTTCCGCAATTCGGTACCGCGCCGCTCCAGCAGATGATCGGTTATGTCGACGCCGCGCTCGACTGGGCGTCCACCACCCAACCACCCGCACTGCGCCGAGCCGTGGACTGGCTGCGCGCCAATCTGTACGAACCCGAGCACGTCACGCTGTGCTGGGGCGACGCCCGCATGTCGAATATCCTCTACGACAGCGACTTCCGGGTGACCGGGGTCCTCGATTGGGAGATCGCCTACATCGGCGACCACGAGGCCGACCTCGCCTGGATGCTGTTCCTGGATTGGGCGTGCTCGGAATTCCAGGGCACCGAGCGGCTGCCGGGAACGCCCACCCGGGCCGAAACCATCGCGCGCTACGAGGAACGCACCGGGATGACAGTACGCAACCTGCGCTACAACGAGATACTGGCGGCCGTCCTGCTCAGTATCCCGCTGCTGCGCATGGCGCACCGGTTACAGCTGCCGCCGGAGGTCGATGTGACCGCGTTCTGCGCCGCACGGATCGAGCAGCTGCTGGCGGCGGAGCAATGAAGGTCGATCTCCAGCTGAGCGGTCGTCCCGACGAAGCCGTTTCGCGGGCAACCGAATTGATCGCCTGCGGCGCCGACGGCCTGTTCACCTTCGAGGGCCCCCACGATGTCTTCCTGCCGCTGACCCTGGCGGCGACCGGTGCCGAACCGGTCGACCTGATGACCAATGTCGCCATTGCCCTCCCACGCAGCCCGGTGCACCTCGCGCACGCGGCCTACGATCTGCATCTGCTCAGCCGCGGCCGGTTCCGGCTGGGCCTGGGTTCGCAGACCCGTGCGCACATCGACAAGCGGTACGGCGGCCAGTGGTCGCGGCCAGCGGCACGGATGCGGGAGGCGGTGCTGGCGGTCAAGGCCATCCTGGACTCCTGGCAGTACGGCACACCGCTGCGCTTCGAGGGCGAATTCACCCGGCACACCCTGATGCCGCCCACCTTCGACCCCGGCCCCAATCCCTGTGGGGTGCCGGAGATCTGCCTCGGCGCGCTCGGCCCGATCATGACCAGAACCGCGGCCGAAGTGGCCGACGGGCTGCTGGTCATGCCATTCAACAGTGCCCGGCATTTCGCCGAGCGCACCCGGCCTGCGATCGCCGAGGGTCTGGCCCGCGCCGGTCGCGATGCCGCAGAGCTGGCGATTTATCCGCAGGTGATCGTGGCGATGGGCCGGACCGCCGGGGAACTCGAGGCGGCCGCCGTCGGTGTCCGCCGGTTGCTCGCCTTCTACGGATCGACACCCGCCTACCGCCCGGTCCTCGATGTCGAGGGCTGGGGTGAGCTACAGCCCGAACTGAATACGCTGTCCAAGCGCGGCCGGGTCGGCGCCATGACCGAACTGATCGATCACCGGATGCTGGAGACACTCGCCGTCTACGGCACGCCCGAAGAATGCGCCGCCGAGATCATGGCGCGCTTCGGTGCCGTCGCCGACCGGATCTGTTGCTATTTCCCGGGTTACGCCGTGCCCGACGCGCACATCAGGGATCTGGTCGCCGAATTGCAGGTCGCATGAGCGAGCGCAGCGAGCGAACATCAACACAGCCGACAAGGTCGGTCATGCCGGAGCCGAGCGTCAGCGAGGCGCAGGCATGAGCGACGTGCGGATCGACATCACCGACGGCGTCGCGGTGGTGACATTGGACCGGCCCGAGCGCCGCAATGCCTTCACCGCCGCGATGGGCCGTGCCCTCGGCCGGGCGTACCGCGATCTGGACGCCGACGACGCGGTCCGGATCATCGTGCTGACCGGCGCCGCCCCGGCCTTCTGCGCCGGAGCGGATCTGGGCGGCGGTGCGGCGACGTTCGAAAAGCCCGACGACGCGGCATTTTCCGCGTCACCGGTCGACCCGCCCGCCTTCGCCCTGCGAAAACCGGTGATCGCCGCGGTGAACGGGCACGCGATCGGCATCGGGCTGACCTTGGCGATGCAGGCCGACATCCGGTTGGTCGCCGACGACGCCCGCTACGCCATTCCCCAGGTGCGTCTCGGCGTCGTGCCTGACGCGATGGCGCACTGGACCGTGGCCAAGGTCGCGGGGATGTCGGTCGCGGCCGACATCCTGTTGTCGGGACGGACTTTCGACGGCCCCGAGGCAGTGCGCCTCGGCCTCGCCACCCGCTGTCTTCCCGCCGCCGACGTGCTGCCCGCCGCTCTCGCAATGGCCGCCGACATGGCCGCCCATGTCGCACCGATGTCCGCGGCATTGAGTAAGAGGTTGCTGTGGGACACCGCGATCCACGGCTACGACCCCGCCCGTGTCGCCGAGCTCGAAACCGAACTGCACCTGCGGGTCATGGGCAGCCCTGACGCCGCGGAAGGAATGCGCGCCCGGCTGGGCTGCCGCAATCCGGTGTGGTCTGCCCGGCTGTCGAGTGAGTGGCAGGACTCGCCGCACTCCTGACCTTCCGCCGCATCTCACAAGGGCTACCGCAGCCGCGTCAGCACGCACCGGCTCGTCCGGCCGGAAAGCCGGAAGTTCGACGAGATCTAAGTGGGCGGGTGCTCGAAGGATGCGGTACGCAAAGCTGCAAATTTGCCGGGAATGTGTGTGCGAGGGTTCTCCGAAACACGCGTTTCCAGCAAACTTGCCTGATATGCGTGTTCGAGTGGTGCGCGAGGGGGGACTTGAACCCCCACGTCCGAGGACACTGGAACCTAAATCCAGCGCGTCTGCCAATTCCGCCACTCGCGCGTGATGGTACGACCGTCCAAACTCTACCGGCCCGGGGGCGGATCGCGAAGCCGCGCGGGGGTGTCGTGTACCCACGGGTAACACGAACTGGGATTATAACGATTTCGCAACTCCCAATATGAGGAACCCTCAACTTTCTGACTTCCAAGTAACCCTGCCACCTGGGGGTTCAAACATGAGGGAGGGTCATGTTTGGTGGCGTTCTTGTACGTACGTACCGAAATACTCGACGGTAGGGATGTAGGGGCCGGGGAAACGTGAGGCTTTCCTCATGATTTTGTGCGAACCTGAGGCTTCGTCAGGTCCTCAGGGGTGAGGGACGCCTGTGCACGCAAGAGCGGGCCCCCGCGGGGTGAGCCGCCACGAGAAGGAAGTCGATACGTCTTGACGATCAACGAACGCACCGGGACCGGAACGAACGCGAAGGTCGTTGGGGGAGTTTCGGATACGGGTATCAAGTCGTCGCTGCTGGATCGCCTGCTCGGTGGTGAGAAGTACGCGCTGGCCTTCGGGGGGCAGGGGGCGCAGTGGCTGCGGGAGCTCGAGGAGATCGGCCGCGACAGCGCACTCGAGCCCGAGTTGACCGCCCTCGTGCGCGAGGCGGACGCGCGGCTGGAACCGGTGGCGGCGCAGCTGCTGGTGGTCCGGCCCGTCGGCTTCGACCCGATCGCGTGGATGCTCGAGGACGAGCTCGCCGACGGTGCGGAAGGGGAGGAGTCGGCGGCGCCGTCCGCGCAGGCGCTGCGCTCCGCCGCGGTGTCGATGCCGGGTGTGTTCCTCGCCCAGGTCGCCGCGCTGCGCGCGTTGCGGATGCAGGGGCTGGATCCGGCCGAGCACGCGCCGACCGGCATCGTCGGCCACTCCCAGGGCCTGCTCGCCGCCGAGGCCGCGACCGCCCACGGTGCGCGCGACGCGGAACTGCTCGCGCTGGCCCAGTTGATCGGTGCGGCAGCCACACTGGTGGCGCGCCGGCGCGGTCTCATCCCGGTGGGCGACAAATCGCCGATGGTCGCGGTGTCCAATGTCGACCCCGACGAGCTGCGCGCGGTCGTGGCCGAGGTGTCGGAGGGTGTGGATCCGAATGTCGCCGCGGTGGTGTCGATTCGCAACGGCCGCCGGCGGGCGGTCCTGTCCGGCACCGTGGCGCAACTGGAGCGGGTGCGGCAGCGCTGTGCCGAGATCAACGCCGAACAGACTCGCGATCGCGACGCCAAGAAGCGCGGCGGTGCGGTGTTCGCCCCGGTCTTCGAGGACGTCCAGGTCGAGGTCGCGTTCCATCACCCGGCGCTGGCCGAGACCGTCGAACTGGTGTCGACGTGGGCCGCGCAGTGTGAGATCGACACCGAACTCGCCGCGCAGCTCGCCCGCAGCATTCTGGTCGACCCGGTGGATTGGGTACAGGTCGTCGACGACACCGTTTCCGGTGGGGCCCAATGGATTCTGGATATCGGCCCCGGCGATCTGCTGAGCCGCCTGACCCAGGGTTCGCTCAAGGGCACCGGCGTCGGAATCCTCGCGGTCGCCACCCGGCCCGGACAGCGCAGCCTGTTCACTCCCGGCGCGGCCCCGCAGGTCGCACCGGCGTGGGATGCCTTCGCGCCCAAGCCGATTCGGCTTCCCAACGGCCGCATCGTGGTCGAAACCTCGTTCACCCGCCTGACCGGCCGGTCGCCGATCCTGCTGGCCGGTATGACCCCGACCACGGTCGACGCGAAAATCGTTGCCGCCGCGGCGAATGCGGGCCACTGGGCCGAGCTGGCCGGTGGCGGTCAGGTGACCGAGCAGATCTTCGCCGATCGGGTCGCCGAGCTGAAGACCCTGCTGCAGCCCGGCCGGGCCGTGCAGTTCAACTCGCTGTTCCTCGACCCGTACCTGTGGAAGTTGCAGCTGGGCGGTAAGCGACTGGTGCAGCGCTCGCGCACCGCCGGCGCCCCGTTCGACGGCGTGGTCGTGACCGCCGGCATCCCCGAACTCGACGAGGCCGTAGCGCTGATCGCCGAGCTGACCGAGGCCGGTATCGCCCACGTCGCGTTCAAGCCCGGCACCGTCGCGCAGATCCGCGCGGTGCTGCGCATCGCCGACGAGGTACCGGATTACCCGGTGATCATGCACATCGAGGGTGGCCGCGCGGGTGGCCACCACTCCTGGGAGGACCTCGACGACCTGCTGCTCGAGACCTACGCCGAATTGCGCAACCGCGACAACGTCGTGATCTGCGTCGGCGGTGGCATCGGCACCCCGGAGCGGGCCACCGAATATCTGACCGGCGAATGGTCGGTCTCCCACGGCTACCCCAAGATGCCGCTGGACGGCGTGCTGGTCGGCACCGCGGCCATGGCCACCCTGGAGGCCACCACCGCACCTGAGGTCAAGCAGCTGCTGGTCGACACCCCCGGCACCCCCGACTGGGTCGCCGCCGGGACGGCTACCGGCGGAATGGCCTCCGGCCGTAGCCAATTGGGCGCCGACATCCACGAGATCGACAACTCCGCCTCGCGCACCGGCCGCCTGCTCGACGAGGTCGCCGGCGACGCCGAGGCCGTGGCCGCGCGCCGCGACGAGATCATCGAGGCGCTCGACAGCACTGCCAAGCCCTACTTCGGCGACGTCGCGAGCATGACGTACCTGCGCTGGCTGGAACGCTACGTGGAGCTGGCCGCACTGCTGCCCGAACATCAGCGCGCCGGTCGCGACGGCTTCGACTGCGGCACCGACCTCGGTGACGCCATCGCCGACGCCACTCGCTCGGTGTGGGCCGACATCACCTGGCGGGATCGGTTCGCCGAGATGGTGCGCCGCGTCGAGGGCCGCCTCAACCCCGCCGACCGCGGCCGCATCCCGACCCTGTTCGACGACGACAGCGTCTTCGAACGGCCGGTGCACGTGATCTGCACGCTGAAGGAGCACTACCCGGCCGCCGCCGAGACCGTCCTGCACCCGGCCGATGTGCCGTTCTTCGTCTCGCTGTGCAAGACCCCCGGCAAGCCGGTCAACTTCGTCCCGGTCGTCGACGCCGATGTGCGCCGCTGGTGGCGCTCGGACTCGCTGTGGCAGGCCCACGACCCGCGCTACACCGCCGACCAGGTGTGCGTGATCCCCGGCACCGTCTCGGTCGCCGGCATCACCCGCGTCGACGAGCCGGTCGGTGAACTGCTCGATCGTTTCGAACAGGACACCGCCTACACGCTGATCCGCGGCGGCGTCACCCCCGCCGCCGTCGACGGCCGCCGCCGGGCCGACATCGGTTCCGGCGCCATCGACATCGTGCTGGCCGCGCCCGACGTGCAGTGGGCCGGACGCACCACCACGAACCCGGTGCACCGGCTCGGCGATCTGCGCGAGTGGACCGTCGACACCCAGGGCGCGTTGCACCGCCCGACCGGCGCCACCCTGGTTCCCGCGACCGGTCCGGACGCCGACAACGCCTACGTCGAACTGGCCGTCCCGCTGTCGCCCGCGAACGAGGTCCGGATCCGCATCACCGTGCCGGGCTCGGTCTACAACGGTGGCGCCCCGGTGGTGACCGAAGCCGATGCCGAGACCGCGATGTCGGCCCTGCTGGCCGTGGCCGCCGGGCAGGCGCTGCCGGAGATCAAGTCCGCCAACGGAACTCATGTCGCACACGTGAATCTGGCGTGGACGCCCGATATGGTCGCCGACCACGCCGGTGTGACCGGTTCGGGTCTGCCGGAGGGCCTCAGCACCATCGGCAGCCGGGTTCCCGACGTGCTGGTCGGCGCCTGCTGGCCGGCCGTCTTCGCCGTGCTCGGCGCGAGCCGTGTCGAGGGCGAAAACGGAAGCGTCATCAGCGTTATCGAGGGCATGCTGGATCTGGTGCACCTGGACCACCAGGTCGATCTGGTGCGCGAGCTGCCCAGCGATCCGGCGGTGCTCAGCGTGCGCGCGGAATCCGCGTCGGTGATCGACACCGACCTGGGCCGCGTCGTCGAGGTGCGGGTCACCGTCGGCGTCATGCGCGATCACGGTCTGGAGACCCCGACCGTCGCAACGCTGGTGGAGCGCTTCGCGATTCGCGGCCGCAACGGCGCCGGCGAACTTACCGATCCGCCGCGTGCGGCCGGGACGGTGTCCGAGGAGGCGACCGAAACCCCGCGTCGCCGCCGTCGCGACGTCACGCTCACCGCGCCGCGGGCCATGGCTGCCTTCGCCGAGGTCTCCGGCGACCACAACCCGATCCACACCAGCAACGCCGCCGCGAAACTCGCGGGCCTGGGCAGCCCGATCGTGCACGGCATGTGGCTGTCGGCCGCGGCCCAGCACGCGGTCTCGGCGGTGGATCCCGAATCTCCGCTGCCCGCACGCACTGTCACCGCCTGGACCACCCGATTCCTCGGTATGGTCCGGCCGGGCGCGCAGATCGATGTGCGCGTCGAGCGGATCGCCGTCGACCGCGGCTGCGAGATCGTCGAGGTGTCCTGCCGGACCGGCGGTGATCTGGTGATGACCGCGACCGCCCGGCTCGCGGCCCCCAAGACCGTCTATGCCTTCCCCGGTCAGGGCATCCAGACCAAGGGGATGGGACTGGACGCCCGGTCGCGGTCGAAGGCGGCCAAGCAGGTGTGGGATCGCGCCGACAAGCACACCCGGGAAGCCCTGGGCTTCTCGATCCTCGCCGTGGTGCGCGACAACCCGACCTACCTCAAGGCCCGCGGCGTGGAATACCGCCACCCGCAGGGTGTTCTGCATCTGACCCAGTTCACTCAGGTCGCGATGGCCACCCTCGGTGTGGCGCAGGTCGCCGAACTGCGTGAGGCCGGTGCGTTCGTCGAGGGCGCGATGCTGGCGGGTCACTCCGTCGGTGAGTACAACGCGCTGGCCGCGGTCGCCGGTGTGCTTCCGCTGGAAGCCGTGCTCGAGGTCGTCTTCCAGCGCGGCTCGGCCATGCACGAGCTGGTGCCCCGGGATGCGCAGGGCCGCAGCGACTATCGGATGGCCGCCATCCGGCCGTCGCAGATCGGGCTGCCCGACGCCGAGGTGATCGACTTCGTCGCCGGCGTCGGTGAGCGTGTCGGAGAATTCCTCGAGGTGGTGAACCTGAACCTGCGCGGTTCGCAGTACGCGATCGCGGGTACGGTCGCCGGGCTCGAGGAGCTGGAAGCCGAAATCGAGCGTCGCCGTGCCGAATTCGGCGGCAAGCGTGCCTTCGTCCTGGTGCCGGGTATCGACGTGCCGTTCCACTCGACGGTGCTGCGCAAGGGTGTGCCGGAGTTCCGCAACAAGCTCGAGGAGCTGCTGCCGGAGAATCTGCATCCGGAAGTCCTTGCCGGACGCTACATTCCGAACCTGGTGCCGCGGCCGTTCTCGCTGGAGCGCGACTTCATCGCCGAGATCGCCGGCTACGTGCCGTCGGAGCCGCTGCGTGCGGTGCTCGACGACTTCGAGTCGTGGGCCGCGCGTCCGGAGGAACTGTGCCGGGTGGTGCTGATCGAGCTGCTGGCCTGGCAGTTCGCCAGCCCGGTGCGGTGGATCGAGACCCAGGATCTGCTGTTCTCCGACACCGGACGCGGTGGCCTCGGTGTGGAGCGGTTCGTCGAGATCGGCCTGGCGGCGACGCCGACCGTGGCGAACCTGGCGGGCAACACCCTGAAGTTGCCGCAGTACTCCGCCACCAAGGTCGAGGTGCTCAACATCGAGCGCGAGGCCGGCGTGGTGTACTCCACCGATACCGATCCGGCTCCGGTGGACGAGCCGGAAGAGACTGTGGCCGAGGCGGTTCCGGCCGCGACGGCCGCCGCGGCCGCCCCGGCGCCGGCTCCGGTCGCCGCCTCCGGTGGTCCCCGCCCCGACGACATCACCTTCACCGCCGCCGACGCCACCCGCGTGCTGATCGCGTTGTGGACCAAGCTGCGGCTGGACCAGATCGGTCCCGTGGACACCATCGAGGCGCTGTGCGACGGTGTGTCCTCGCGACGCAACCAGCTGCTGGTCGACCTCGGCTCGGAGCTGTCGCTGGGCGCGATCGACGGTGCCGCCGATGCCGATATGGGCGCGCTGTCGGCGACCGTCGACCGGCTGGCCCGCACCTACAAGCCGTTCGGTTCGGTGCTGTCCGACGCCATCGGCGACCACCTGCGCAAGGTGTTCGGACCCTCGGGTAAGCGCCCGGCGGCGATCGCCGATCGGGTGAAGAAGGTGTGGCAGCTCGGCGACGGCTGGGCCCACCACGTCACCGCCGAGGTGTCGCTGGGCACCCGCGAGGGCGCCAGCGTGCGCGGCGGGGATCTCGGTGGACTGGTCTCCGGTGCGTTGAGCGACGGCGCTTCGGTGGATGCCGCGATCGACGCCGCCGTGCAGGCCGTCGCCGCGCGCCGCGGAATCAGCGTCGCGCTGCCGGCCGCCGGTGGTGGCGGTGGCGCCACGGTCGACGCGGCCGCCCTCGGTGAATTCACCGAGCAGATCACCGGGCGCGACGGTGTGCTGGCGACCGCCGCCCGGGTCGTGCTCGAGCAGCTGGGCCTCACCGACCACGTGTCGGCGCCGGAGGCGAGCGACGAATCGCTGGTCGACCTGGTTTCGGCCGAATTGGGTTCGGACTGGCCGCGTTTGGTGGCTCCGGCCTTCGACGCGCGCAAGGCGGTGCTGATCGACGACCGCTGGGCCACCGCCCGCGAGGATCTGGCCACCCTGTGGCTGGGTGGTTCGGGCGAGGACACGGTCGACAGCTTCGTCGGAGCCGGTAAGGCCGTTGCGGCACAGGCGCAGTGGTGGCGCAAACTCGCTATGGGCGAGGCGCGTTCGGTGCTGGCACGTACCTATGAGCGGATCGCCGAGGTGGCCCTGAGCACCGACGAGGGTGTCTGGTCCGCCGACACCGCGGTGATCACGGGCGCGAGCAAGGGGTCCATCGCGGCCTCGATCGCGGGCCGGCTGCTCGCCGGTGGTGCGACCGTCATCCTCACCACGTCCAAGCTCGACGACGACCGCCTCGCCTTCTACAAGCAGCTCTACCGCGACCACGCTCGTGCGGGAGCCGCGCTGTGGGTGGTGCCGGCGAATATGGCCTCCTACTCCGATATCGACGCACTGATCGACTGGGTCGGCAACGAGCAGACCGACAACGCCGGTGGCGCGAAGGTGCTCGTGAAGCCCGCGATGACCCCGACGCTGCTGCTGCCGTTCGCCGCCCCGCGGGTGGCCGGTGATCTGGCCGATGCCGGCGCGCGCGCCGAAATGGAGATGCGGGTCCTGCTGTGGTCGGTGGAGCGCCTGATCGGCGGTCTGTCCGCCCTCGGCGCCGACCACGACGTCGACGCGAAACTGCATGTGGTGCTTCCGGGTTCGCCCAACCGCGGCATGTTCGGCGGCGACGGCGCCTACGGCGAGTCGAAGGCCGCGCTGGACGCGGTGATCGCCAAGTGGCGGGTGGAGAAGTCGTGGGCGCAGCGGGTCACCATGGTGCACGCGATGATCGGCTGGGTGCGCGGCACCGGCCTGATGGGTCATAACGATCCGCTGGTCGCGGCCGTGGAGAAGGCCGGCGTGCACACCTGGTCCACGCAGG
The DNA here is from genome assembly GCF_000308375.1 of Nocardia aobensis NBRC 100429. Taxonomy (GTDB): domain Bacteria; phylum Actinomycetota; class Actinomycetes; order Mycobacteriales; family Mycobacteriaceae; genus Nocardia; species Nocardia aobensis. The sequence continues at coordinate 54,794 of NZ_BAFQ01000052.1, forward strand.
AGATGGCCGACGAACTGCTCAAGTGGTGCACGTCGCGGGCTCGCGCCGTCACCGCCACCGGCCCGCAGCAGATCGACCTCACCGGTGGCCTGGCCGGAGCGAAGCTGGATCTGTCCGCGCTGGCCGACGATGTCGAGCGCGAGCCGGAGGCCGTCGCCGATGACGAGCGCGCGACGGTCCCGGCGCTGCCGGTGCCGCCGACGCTCACCTCGGCCCTGCCGACTCCCGAATGGGGTTCCGTCACCGCCGATCTCGCCGATATGGTCGTGATCATCGGCGCCGGTGAGCTCGGGCCCTACGGCTCCGCGCGCACGCGCTTCGAGATGGAGGTCGCCGACGAACTGTCCGCGGCCGGCGTCCTGGAACTGGCGTGGACCACCGGTCTGGTCACCTGGGAGAACGACCCGAAGCCGGGCTGGTACGACGTCGAAAGCGGCGACTACGTCGAGGAATCGGAGCTGGCCGAGCGCTACCACGACGCCGTCGTACAGCGCTGCGGCATCCGCCGCTACGGCGACGACGGTTCCATGATCGACAACGCCGCGCCGCTGCTCACCTCCGTCTTCCTCGACCGGGATCTGAGCTTCGTGGTCAACAGCGAGGCAGAGGCTCGCGCGTTCTACGCCGCCGACCCCGAGCACACCGTGATCAGCCCCGTCGCCGATTCCAGCGACTGGCAGGTGATTCGCCAGGCGGGCACCGAGATTCGGGTGCCGCGCAAGGCGAAGCTGTCGCGCACCGTCGGCGGCCAGATCCCCGAGGGCTGGGATCCGACCCGCTGGGGCATCTCGCCGGATATGGCGAGTTCGGTGGACCGCGTGGCGCTGTGGAACATCGTCTGCACCGTGGACGCGTTCCTGTCCAGCGGCTTCAGTCCCGCCGAGCTGATGAGCTGGGTGCACCCGGCGATGGTGACCAACACCCAGGGCACCGGTATGGGCGGTATGTCGTCGATGCGCTCGCTCTACATCGACAACCTGCTCGGTGAGCCGCGGGCCAACGACATCCTCCAGGAGGCGTTGCCGAACGTCGCACTGGCGCATGTGGTTCAGTCCTACGTCGGCAGCTACGGCGGCATGATCCACCCGGTCGCGGCGTGTGCGACCGCGGCGGTATCGGTCGAGGAGGGTGTCGACAAGATCCGTCTCGGCAAGGCCGAGGTCGTGGTCGCCGGCGGTTACGACGATCTCGGTATCGAGGGCATCGTCGGGTTCGGTGACATGTCGGCGACCGCGGATTCGGCGGCCATGAGCGCCAAGGGCATCAGCGACCGCTACTTCTCCCGGGCCAACGACCGCCGCCGCGGTGGGTTCGTCGAATCCCAGGGTGGCGGAACGGTTCTGCTGGCCCGCGGTGACATCGCCGCGGAGTTCGGCCTGCCGGTCCTCGGCGTGGTCGCGTTCGCGCAGTCCTTCGCCGACGGCGTGCACACCTCGATCCCGGCCCCCGGACTGGGCGCGCTCGGCGCGGGCCGCGGCGGTGCGGAATCGCGGCTGGCCGCCGAACTGCGCAAGCTCGGCGTGACTCCGGACGAGATCGCGGTGATCTCCAAGCACGACACCTCCACCGCCGCCAACGATCCCAACGAATCGGAGCTGCACGAGCGGCTGGCCGGCGCGCTGGGCCGTTCCGAAGGCGCACCGATGTTCGTGATTTCGCAGAAGTCGCTGACCGGTCATGCCAAGGGCGGTGCGGCCGCCTTCCAGCTGATCGGGCTGTGCCAGGTGCTGGAGCAGGGCGTGATTCCGCCGAACCGCAGCCTCGACTGCGTCGACGAGAAGATGGCCGAGTATCCGCATCTGGTGTGGCCGCGGCAGCCGCTGCGGTTCGGGGATCGGTTCGCGCTCAAGGCCGGAATGGTGACCTCGCTCGGGTTCGGGCACGTGTCCGGCCTGCTGGCGGTCGTGCATCCGCAGGCCTTCGTCGCGGCGCTCGATCCGCAGCGCCGCGACGACTACCTGCGCCGCGCCGAGGAACGCCGCCTGGCCGGCCGTCAGCGGCTGGTCGAGGCGATGTGCGGTGGTGAACCGCTCTACGAGCGGCCCGCCGACCGCCGTCTCGGCGGCGACGGCACTCCCGCCAAGCAGATCCGTCAGCTCGAGGCCGACGTGCTGCTCTCGGCGGAGGCCCGCCTGGGTGCGGAGGGGCTGTATCTGGCCCACGGTTCCTGCGGCACAGGCGAACTGGCCGGTAACCGGGAGGCCGAGAAGTAAGGAGATCGGGCCCGGGAAGTAACAACTCCCGGGTAACGATCCGCCGATACCGATGATGGCTCGCCGAATCCGTAGGCTGCGGATTCATGACCATCCTCGGTATCGGCCTGGATCTGGTGACCATCTCCGATTTCGCCGAACAGCTCGAACGGGCCGGAACCACCATGCTCCGGGAGAGTTTCACCGCGGGTGAGCGGCGTTACTGTCAGAGCAAGGGCACCGATCCGGCCCGCAGCTTCGCGGCGCGGTGGGCGGCCAAGGAGGCCGTGCTCAAAGCATGGGCCACCTCCCGGTTCGCCCGCCGCCCGCAGATCGGTGACAACCCGTATCCGCTCATCGAAGTGGTGAACGACGCCTGGGGCCGGCCCAGCATCAAACTGCACGGACTGGCGGCGGAATTCCTGCCGCGGGTGCGGGTGCACCTGTCGATCACGCATGACGGCGATACGGCCGCCGCGATGGTCGTTCTCGAGGATCCGGGCGAATTGGCCGATCTGATCGAAAATCCCTGAGGCGGTACGGGCTTCAGTGGCCCGAGTCGGCCCGTCGCTCCTGCGAAGGCCGGAACCGGCGACGTCTCGCTCACACGTCGCCGGTTCCGCCCTTCGTCGGAGCGACGGAAAGTCCTGTCGGCGACCGGTGCGAGTCGGGCGCGATCAGGCCGTCGTATCGCGTTGTCCGGTGCGCGATTCCTTCTCCGCGATCAACAGGTACGCGACCATGAGCCGCTTGAGTTCGGCCACGGCCGCTTCGTGGCTGAGGCCGTCCTGTACCGAGAAGTTCAGCATCGAATACACCACGTGCACCAGCACCTGCGCCATCATCGAGCGGCGCCCGCGCGGGGTGCGCGGCATCAGCGGCCGCAGCATCTGCTGGACCGCCTCGGCGAATTCCTTCTCGTGGATGGCGCCGGTGGCGCGGGTCGACGGGGTCGACTGCATGGCCAGCCACACCTCGCGCCGCGACGGATCGGTCATCCACAGTTCCGCGAGGTGGTCGACGAGCTTGTTCATATGCCGCAGCCAGTCCATCGACGGAATTTCGCCGTGGAAGTCGGCGAGCTCCTGGGAAACGGCCACCAGGTCTTGGCGATTCAATTCGCAGACGATGACGTATTTGTTGGCGAAGAACTGATACAGCGTGCCGATCGGCACCTCGGCGCGGGCGGCGACCTCCTCGCAGGTGAACGATTCGAATCCGACCTCGACCAGTAGTTCGCGCGACGATTGCAGCAGCGCATCGAATTTGCGCTTGCTGCGTTCCTGGGTGGGCCGCCGGCGCGGCATCAACTCCTGTGGGTCGTCCTGCAGCTCCAACGCCGGATCAGGACGCCGGTTCGACCTCGGTGCCGTGCGCGCTTCCACCACATACACCAGGCTAGCGGTAGCGACACGCGGATGACACACGGTGCCGACTTCCGTACCCGCGATTCGGTCCGATTCATAACCCATCCACGCCGAATGTGGTGACGAACACATACCGAGTAGATCTACATCAGCGGGGGCGTGGCGATTGTCGATCGTTCCCGCTGCGGCGCTGAACCGCTGCTCGGCGCAGCTTCTCCGGGGCGGTTCCTGCACACGGAAGGCTTGATCTGTGGTGGTTCGACCTGTGGTGACTCTCGGAGCTTCGATCGCCCGCGACTGCGTGGACGCGGTGGCCCTGCGCGACGGAAGCGCAAAACTGACCGACCGGGTGCTCGCGCACCACGTGGCCGAACTCGGCGCCACGGCGCCGGCCGGACTGCCCGGACTGATCGAATCGCTGCTGGACGGACTCGCCGCGGAGGTCGAGGCGGAGTACGAGATCGCCGGGGCGGCGGTCACCTACCGCGATGCGGCGGGCCGGCGGGCGGTGGTCACCGGATTGGCGTCCGGGCCGTGGTACGAGGCCTCGCTGGTCTCGGCCAAGTCGGCGCATCTGGCGCTGGCCCGCGCGATGACCTGGGCGAGCGAATTCGACCATCTGCTGACCTGCGAGCTGATGCCGGGATATCAAGGCTTCTCGCTGATTTCACCGCATCGCGACCGGGTGGTCGCGGCCACGGCGACTGCCGCCGGTTTCGTCTCCGAGGATTCGGTGCGGCTGGGTATCGCGGCCGCGTGGGATCAGCTGGATGCGGCGGGCGTGCGGCCCAGCGCGGTCGTCGCGATCGGCTCGGCCGCGGAGCATCCGGGAGTCGCCGCGGTGTTGTCGGCGGGCTTCAACGCGCCGGTGATCCCGTGTGCCGTCGCGACGGCCGGGTCGGCGATCGGTGCGGCGCTCGTGGTGCAGCCGGAGGCTTTCGTCGCGGGCGTGGGGGATCGCGCACGGGTGTCACGCAATTCGGTCGCGGTGGTCGCCGCGGCGAGCGTGCTGGCCGGGGGGCTGACCATCGGTGGCGTGCACGAGCTCACCGACCATCCGCGTTCGGATGCCACCACCCGCCTCGCCGACGCCCGCAACGCGCAGCCGAGCCGGGGTCCGCGTCACGCCCGCCCGGAACCCGGTCTGCCCGCAGTGGATTCGATTCCGGAATTGCCGGTCGACGGTCCTGCCGACCAGCCGTCGTCGGGACCGCGGCATGCCGCGCCGGATCCGTCGACCGCCGATCCGGCCTCCGCCGGCTGGGGTCCGGACGGATCGTCCTGGCTGGGCGTGCGCGGTTCGGATCCGGCGAGTGAGCCGAAGCGCCTGGCGAAGGAGGCGCCGCAACCGGATTCACCGGAGCCGCAGGCGAAGTCGGTGATTCCCGCACCGACCGAACCTGTCGGCGCACCCAACGGCTCGCTGCTGTTTCCGGGTGAGTCGGCGCCGCCGCAGCTCGGCACCGCCGAATTCAACGAGTGGTGGGACAACCATTGGCGGCTGACACTGCGGTGGATGGTCGCGATGATGCCGCAGCGCGACTGAAGGCCGCGAAGAGCCGACGAGGGGCCCGGGACGATCGTCCCGGGCCCCTCGTCTCGTCCGTCCCGGTCCGCGCTACACCGACAGGTCGCGGCGCAACTTCGCCACATGCCCGGTCGCGCGCACGTTGTACTGCGCCACCTGGACGACGCCCTCCTCGTCGACGAGGAAGGTGGAGCGGATGACGCCGGTGATGCGCTTTCCGTACATCGTCTTCTCGCCGTAGGCGCCCCATTCCTGGAGCACTTCGCGCTCGGGATCGGACAGCAGCGGGAAGGTCAGCTTCTCGTTGTCCCGGAATTTCGCCAGTTTCGCGGGTTTGTCGGGCGAAATGCCGAGGACGTCGAGGCCGGCCTCGTTCAATTCGGCCAGGTTGTCGCGGAAGTCGCACGCCTGCTTGGTGCAGCCGGGCGTACTCGCGGCCGGGTAGAAGTAGACGATCACCTTGCGGCCGCGGTAGTCCGCCAGCGACACCGGCTTACCGTCGGCGTCGGGAAGCGTGAAATCCGGCGCGGGGTCGCCGGGGCCGAGTTTTTTGGTATCGGTCATGCCAGCACGGTAGCCCACCGATGTGACAACGGACGCGACATCGGCGACGGCGGATAGACTCGACGGCCAGCGACCTACCGGAACGACAACAGGAGACAATGTGGCGAGGGATACCGAGCACATCGAGCGGGAGATCGAAGCCGCGCGCAACCGGCTCGCGGGCACACTCGACGAGCTCGCGGTGCGGGCGGACCCGCAGCGGATCGCCGACAACACCAAGAAGGCCGTGGTGGCGAAGGTGAACGAGCCGAAGGTGAAGTACAGCCTGATCGGCGCGGGTGCTCTGGTCGGCGTGCTGGTGCTGATCAAGATCTTCCGCCGCTGACGCCGCAGAAACGACGGAACCCGGTGTGACAGTGTCACACCGGGTTCTTTGTCGTCTGCGGCGATTACCGCGCGGATCAGACGGTCGGGCAGGCCATACCGGTGCCGTCGGGATCCAGGTGCGGCGAATAGCCGGGCTCACCACGGAACAGCGGGGCGCGACCCGCCGCCCGGGCCTCGTCACAGTTCTTGAACGTGCCTCCCGCCGAACCCGTCTGCGTCAGCCCTGCCGAGCCGGTGGCGCCGATGGCGTCATCGATACCGGAGGATCCGGTACCGGCGGAACCGGTGGGGATGAAACCGTCGGCCAGGGCGGACGGGGCGGTGGAGACGATCGGGGCGGCGAGGGTGATCAAGCCCGCGCCGGTCACGATTAGCCTGCGAACGTTCATGTATTCCTCGATGTCAGCTGCGGTTGATACGGCGGACCGGCCGCACTCCCCGCGGTGGCAGGGCCGGAACCGCCGAGTCTACTGTTCTGATGGCGACCGCCGTTGTCAACCGCACGGCCGAGAGCCGCTTATTCACCCAGGCGGCGGCCCGTCATATGTTCCGCCGGAATACGTCCCATTCGTCCGGCCTCGAAATCGGTTACCGCGTCGATGATTTCCTGTTTGGAATTCATCACGAACGGACCGTATTGCACGACCGGTTCGCGAATCGGCGCGCCGCCCAGCAGTAATACCTCGAATTGACCGGTGGGTCCCTCCTGGCGGTCGTCGGCGGTCAGCGCGACGGCCTCGCCGTGGCCGAGTACCGCCAGTTGTCCCTCGGTGAGGGCGCGGCCCTCGTCGCCGACGGTGCCGCTGCCGGCCAGCACGTAGGCCATCGCGGTGAACTCCTGCGGCCACGGCGTTTCCAGCCGCGCGCCGGGACTGATCGAGGCGTGCGCGTAGGCGATGGGCGTGTAGGTCGAGCCGGGGCCTTCATATCCGCCGACGTTGCCGGCGATGATGCGGACGAGTGCGCCGCCGTCGTGGGAGGTGACCAGTGTCAGCTCGCTCGCGCGCAGATCCTGGTAGCGCGGGTCCGCCATCTTCAGCGACCGCGGCAGGTTGACCCACAGCTGCACACCGTGGAAGACGCCGCCCGAGATCACCAGTTCCTCGGCGGGTAGTTCGTCGTGCAGGATGCCCGAGCCGGCGGTCATCCACTGGGTGTCGCCCTCGGCGATCGTTCCGCCGCCGCCGTTGGAATCGTGGTGAACCATGGTTCCGTCGATCATGTAGGTGACGGTTTCGAAACCGCGGTGCGGATGCCACGGGGCGCCTTTGGCCTGGTAGGGCTCGTAGGCGACCGGGCCCATGTGGTCGAGCAGGATGAACGGGTCGGCGGTGCGCACATCGAGGCTCGGGAACGGCCGGCGCACCTCGAATCCGGCGCCCTCGAGTTGTTTGTGGGCGGTGGTCACGGTCCGGACCGGCCGCTGTCGCATGGTCTGCTCCGGGCGGGGCAGTCGCGGCAGCACCAGGATGTCGTCGACGGTGATCGCGGGCATGATGTCCTCCTAGGCCGGTTGGTGTCCATGTCAACCAATAACTCGGTAGGATCATTCCCATGGTGCGGTGGCTGGACGAACAGGAGCAACAGACCTGGTCTGCGTACATCCGGCTGCGTCAGCGGCTCGACGCCGCGATGGCCGCCGGGCTCGCCCGCGACGGACTCTCGGTCTCCGATTACGAGATTCTGGTGGCGCTGTCCGGCGCGCACGAGGGGAGTGTGCGGGCCCGCGACCTGGCCGCGCAGATCTGCTGGGACAAGAGCCGGCTGTCGAAGCATCTGGCGCGGATGGACAAGCGGGGGCTGGTGGTGCGCAGTCCGGCCGCCGACGATGCGCGCGGCCGGCTGATCTGTCTCACCGATTCCGGTCGCCGGGCACTGGAACAGGCCGCGCCCCGGCATGTCGAATTGGTGCGGCGGCTGTTCGTCGATCAGTTGAGCGATGTGGAGGCCCGGGCGCTGCGGTCTCTGTCGGACAAGGTCAGTGCGCGGGCCGAGAGCGACGCGGATGAACCCGGGAAGGTCGGCCGGCTCGATCCGTCGGAGTGAGGTCCGACCCGGACGCTCACGTCTCGTCGGTGCCGTGCGGTCGTTCGAACTGCGTTCGCTTCCAATCGCCGAACGGTTCGTCGCGTTCCCGGACCGCCTCCCGGAAACCGGTAGTGGCCGAACGCAATTGGAAGGCATACCCTTCGCGGGTGTGCCGGGAGATACCGTCGAAGACGGTGCTGACCATCCCGGAATTGGCGACGCCCTGAGCCAACAGTGAGCTGTTGAGCGCGAGTTTCGCCATGATCAGCTGATTGATCGGCATGCGCGAAATGCGTTGCAGCAGTTGTTCGGTGCGTTCGTCGAGCTCGTCCGCGGGGCAGGACTCCACGGCCAGGCCCCACTCTTCGGCCTGTCTACCGCTGAGGCAGTCGCCGGTGAACAACAACCGCTTCGCCCTCTGATCGCCGAGCCGGTGCGCCCACATCCCCGCGGCCGGAATACCCCACACCCGGGTGGGGGGATAGCCGATCTTGGTGTCGTCGGCGCAGATGATCTGATCGCAGAACAGCGCGATATCGGTGCCGCCCGCGACGGCGAATCCGTGCAGTTTGGCGACCGTCGGCTTGTTCGCGTGCAGCAAGCTGGAGAAGCCGCGGTTGAACCGGCTCATCATCTGATAGTCGACCATGGGATCCCATGTGCCCCAAGGGTTGTGGTTGCGCGCCTGCACCACCGGATCGAGGACGGTTCCGGTCGTGGGCTGGGCCGACACGGTGGGGGACAGGCCGTTCTCCGCGAAGATCGAGAGGTCGTAGCCGCCGCAGAATCCCTTGCCGCGGCCCGAGACCACCATCACGCGCACGCGCGGATCGAGGTCTGCGCGTTCGACCGCGTGCGCGAGTTCGATCGGGGTATCGGCGGTGATGGCATTGCCGTGCTCGGGCCGGTCGAACGTGATGCGGGCGATGCGGCCGGTCACCTCGTAGGTGAGGGTGCGGTAGGCCGGGCCCTGCTCCGGTTCCGGACGGTCGGCGAACAGCGAGTCCGCACCGCTGGTCAGGTCCTCGCGCCAGGCCGCGGGCCGGGTGCCGGAGTGGTGCGCGTCGTCGGTCACCCAAGAAGTGAACTCCAGTTCACTTCTTGCTGTCAAGGGGGCGCGCGGTCCCGCAGGGTTCAGGGAGACGGGTTTGCGTCGTCGGCGAGCCAGGGCGTCACCGGCGGTTTGATCCACAGGATCTTCTCGTCCGTGTGAACACGTTGTGCGGCAGGATGATTCGGGTTACGCGTGGCCCACGCATCCTTCTCGTCGAGCAGTTGTGCGACCAGTGTCCAGGTCTCGTCGGTACTCGGCGGATTGGTATCGGCCGCGCGCGCGAGTTTTCGGCGCGTGGCCGCCGGGACGGTCGCGAGTTCGGCGCCGGAGACCCCGCGCTGCCATAGATAGGCCGCGAGCCGTCGTGCCTTCTCGGCGCGGCCCTTACTGGCGTGGTCGGTATGTGCGTAGTCGGCCATATCGGTTCCCGATCGCGAACGGATGCCGTCGAGCCTAACCACGTCACCGCCGCGCCGGACTAGAGGATCCACTCCGGTCGATAGTCGGCATGGTCGGCCCAGCACAGCGCGACGCACCGTAACAACCGATCCTCTCGCCCGCGCCCGTCCGGCAGCTGTGCCAGCGTGACGATGAGCCGCTTGGCCAGTACCTCCCGCAGCACCTGCTCCGGATCGTGCCGCGCGATATGCGAATTCGCCGGCCCGTTCCCGGCGACGATCACGTCGTGCGCGCCGGCCCGCACGCTCCGATCACCGCGCTCGAACCGCCACGCCCGCCGTTCCCCGTCGACGGCCCGCGCCGCATGTTCGTCCTCGCGTAACCGCGCATCGATGAACTCGATAATGCTCCCCACGATTGTTTGGACGCCCCAGGCCGGTGACCGGTTCCGGTCGGCGGCCGATCAGGGTCGGCGCGAGATCACCATGATGTATTCGCAGGCGGCGTTCGTCCGGTTGGCGAAGCCGTGGTCCGTGTCGGCCCGGAAGAACAGCGAGTCCCCCGGGTTGAGGGTTTCGCTGATCCCGCCGATCAAGACGGTGAGGGTGCCGTCGAGCACCACGAGTTGTTTCTCGGTGCCGGGTGGATACGCGGGCAGCAGTCCGGTGGAGACCTGTGCGGGGAGGTGGTGGACGATCATCTCGCCGGTTCCCGCGCCCGGGGCGGCGGACACCATATGCCGTTCGAAGCCGGTTTCCGGGTCGCGGAAGACGGGGCGATCGCTCTTGCGCAGGACGACGGCCGAGCCGGATGCGGCAGCAGCCGACCCGCCGATCAGGTCCGAGAGGGACGTGTCGAGCGCGTGCGCGATCCTGGACGCGACGCCGATGGTCGGGCTCTTCTCGCCGCGTTCGACCTTGGACAACATCGCCCGGCTGACCGACGACTGCGTCGACAACTGCTCCAGCGTCAGGCCCGCCTCCTCGCGGCGTCGCCGCACGTTTCCGCCGAACGCGCCGGCCAGGTCGTCACCGTGGTGTGGTCCGGTCACGTTTGCGTCTTGCTCGACCACCGTGCTCCTCGATCGATGGGTATCTCGCCGCCCACAGTGTATGTTTCTTCGATAGGAGAGGTTGTCTTCTATCGAAGAACTGCGCAATGCGCTATCTGGAGGTTCGATGCGTTTGGTTTCGAGTGGCCGGCACCATGCCACGTTCGAATTCGATGACCTGCAAGTGATCTCGTTGCGAGACGGCTACATCGATATGCCGCCGACCCGGCTCCGCGACGAGGACGGGTGCGCGCTCGAGCAGCTGCCGGCCGTCGTGCCGCTGGTCGGCGACAACTTGCGGCTGTCGGTGAACGCCTTCTTCGTCACCGACGGCACGCGATCGGTGCTCATCGACACCGGCGCGTCCAACGCCTGGCACGACCCCACCATGGGGTTGATCTACGACGCGCTCGACGAAGCGGGAATCGATCGCGCGCAGATCACCGATGTGGCCGTCACGCACAACCACGAAGACCACGTGAGCGGCCTGATCGCACCGGACGGTTCGGAGGCGTTCGCCGAGCTCGAACGCGTGTGGATCGGCGCGGGCGACACGTCGGTGTTCACGGGTCGGCTGGAGCCGCTGCGCGACCGGGTCGTCCCCGTATCGGAGCGGGTCGCGATCAACGACTGGACCACGGCGATCCCGACCCCGGGGCACACCCCCGGTCACACCGTCTACGACATCACCAGCCGCGCCGCCCACCTGCTCGTCTGGGGCGACACCGTGCACGTTCCCACGCTCCAATTCGATCGGCCGGCCGTGTCCTGGGAGCTCGACGGCAACCAATCGCAGGCCCGCATCGCGCGAGCGGCCCTCCTCGAACAACTGACCCGCCCACACCACTTCGTCGCCGGCGCCCACCTCGACTCACCCGGCATCGCCCGCGTAACCCCCGCCGGCGCCGGTTACGCGCTGGAATACCTGGCACCACCGATCGGCTGATCGACCGGGCCGCGGGCGGTGTGGCAAGGCGCACGCGGAATCTCTTTGCGGCCGAGTGGAATTCGCCGACCATTCGAGTCGGGAACACAGAAGACCCCTGACCGGCATCCCAGGTCAGGGGTCTTCGTGTGGAGTGCGCCATCAGGGACTCGAACCCCGAACCCGCTGATTAAGAGTTTCTGTCAATGTGCTGGTAATACTCACTTTTTGGTGTTGGTATGTGGTTTCGGGGTCGAGTTT
>NZ_BAFQ01000051.1 GCF_000308375.1 Nocardia aobensis NBRC 100429
CCGCAGTGGGGCACCCGGCGGCTGCCGTGGCGGGCGGGCGCCGTCGCGATCACCGGCGATGCCGAACTCGGCGCCCGCGTCCTCGACTCGATCAATCTGGTCTGAGCGGCCGATGTGTGTCCGCCGACCGGCCCGGCGTGGGCGTACAGTTGGGCTTCGACAAGATCGGCCCCGGACCCTGCGGTCAGGCGGGCCGATTCTCGATCGGCAAGAGGGGATTCGAGTGGACAGGCCAGCGTGGGCGCCCGAGGGCGTGGATATGCAGCGGCCCAGCCCGGCCCGGATGTACGACGCGCTGCTGGGCGGTTCCCACAACTTCGAAGTGGACCGGTGGGCCGCGGCGGAGGGGCGCAAGCTGGTGCCGGATCTGCCGCGGCTGGCACTGAGCAACCGCGCCTTCCTGCGCCGAGCGGTCCGATTCATGATCGACTCCGGGATCCGGCAGTTCCTCGATGTCGGATCGGGTATTCCCACTGCCGGGAACGTGCACGAGGTCGCGCAGGACATCGATCCCTCGATCCGGGTTCTCTACGTCGACATCGACCCCGTCGCGGTCACCCATGCGGCCACCATCCTGCACGGCAACGACCGCGCGGGCGCCATCGAGGCGGATCTGCGCAAGCCGGAGGAACTGCTCACCCGCGCCCGTGAGACCGGCTTGATCGACTTCGATCGACCCGTCGGTCTGCTGCTGGTCGCCGTGTTGCATCTGCTGCAGGACGAGGAACGTCCGCGCGAGCAGGTCGCCGCGTTGCGGGCAGCCGTGGCGCCGAGCAGCTATATCGCGATCTCCCATCTGTCCTCGGCACACCGGCCGGAGGCGGCCGCCCGGATTCACGAGGAATCGACCAGCGGCGTCGGAATCCGTTTTCGCGACCGCGCATCGATCGTCGATATGTTCACCGGCTGGGAACCGGTCGAACCGGGCATCGTCGAACTACCGCTGTGGCGCCCGGAATCCGAGCGTGACCTGCACGAAACGCCGGGACGCTCGCTCGGTTTGGGCGGCGTGGGGCACAAGGTGTGACGGGGTCCACGGGATAGGCAGGGGTTGCAGGGTGGGTTCGCAGGAGTTGGCGGCGCGGTGGGCCGACGCACTCGACGGAGTGGTCGCGCCGACGCTGACGCGAACCGAGATCGAGGCCCTGCTCACCGGCCTGTGTGAGGAACTGCTGGGCGCGCTGCGCGGCGCCGTAGGCCTCGACGCGGCCCGGCTGGCCGCCTCGTCGCTGGTCGCCGCGAACTATCGCGACGATGCCGCGGTGAGCCGATCGGTCGCGGTGATCTGCCGCGATATGGTCGCCGAAATCTGCCCGGAGCCCGGCGACCCCGACTACGAGACCGTGCGCGATCGCGCCGTCACCGTGGCCGGAGAGTTCGCCGCCGGATTCACCGCGGCACTGCGCGGCGCCGCCCTGGCCGAGCAGGAGACCACGCTGAGCGCCGCCCTGGCCGCGGTCCGGGAGGAACAGGCGCGGCGCCAGCTGTCGGAGGCCCGGTTCGGCGCCATCTTCGCCGGCGCCTCGGTGGGAATCGGCACCATCGACGCCGAGACCGGCAGGGTCCGCGACGTGAACGCCGCCTTCGCCGAGATGCTCGGTGTGCCGATCGACCTGATCATCGGCCGGTCGGTGGCGGCGGTGCTCGGCGAGGACAACATCGGTGAGGCCTACACCCACTTCCAGCAGTTGCTGACCGGCGGCCTGGACCGGTTCCGGATGGAGACCTCGCTCACCCGGCCCGACGGCCATCACTCCGATATCGACCTGTCCATGTCGGTGGTTCGGGACGCGCGCGGCAGCGTGCGATTCCTCATCGGGGTGGCCGTCGACATCACCGAACGCAAGGCGCTGGCCGACCGGCTCTGGTACGAGGCCCATCACGACGACCTGACCGGGCTCGCCAACCGGCTGCTGTTCTTCGACCGGCTCACGCGGGCCGAGCCGCCCATCGGCCTGTGCTATCTCGACCTGGACGGGTTCAAGGAGATCAACGACGATTACGGCCACACCATCGGTGATCGCGTGCTGCGCACGGTCGCCGAGCGGCTGGGAGCGGCCGCCGGGCCCGACGGGCTGGCCGCACGGATCGGCGGCGACGAGTTCATCGTGCTGATCGAGCAGTGCACAGGTGAGGCTCGACTGGTGGACATGTCGGCCCGGCTGCTGGCGGCGCTCGGCGAACCGGTGGAGGTGGCCGGTGGGTCGATCACGGTGGGCGCGTCGATCGGAACCGCGCTGGTCACCCGGCAACCCGAGGCGGTCGACGATCTCATGCACGCGGTCGACACCGCGATGTACCGCAACAAGACTGCGCGGCAGCGCCCCGGCAGCCGGTCACGCCTGCCTCAGTGAGCGGACAGCGTCGAGGGGGCTCGATCCGCGAGTTCCTGCCGGTCTCGCTCATCGCCGTACGCGGCGAGGAAACCGGAGCAGTCGGGGCATTCGGAGAGGATCGGATGCCGGCAGTCGAGGATGTGGGCGAGGAAGCGATCGGTGGCCTCGAACAGGTCGATGCGGCGGCGCAACTGGGCCCGCTCGTCGGCGATCAGGGCCAGCCGCTCGTCGCGCCCGGAGAGGCCGAGCTCCCGGATCCGGCGCAGCGACAACCCGGTGCGCTGCAGGGTGCGGATCAGCCGGGCCCGGTCGAGCGTCTGCTCGTCGTAGGCGCGATGCCCGGAGGGGCTACGCGCCGGGTGCAGCAGTCCGACCGATTCCCAGTGGCGCAGCACATGCGCCTCGACTCCGACCGCCACGGCGGCGTCACCGATCTTCAGTCCCTCGTCCATCGCGGGCCTCACCCCTTTACTTCATGTCGACCTTAAGTTTTATCGTGCCACGACACGTGGCGGCGATCCCGTCGTCCGCGACCACCCATAGAAGGGACGGATGACATGCCGGATCAGGTGAAGACACCGAGTGTGCTCGAATGCTGCACTGTCGCAGCGGGTTCCGTACGCGGGCTGATGCTGCCCCGGCGGCTCGACCGGCGCTTCCTGGCCTCGATTTCCGACGCCGGGCTGCCCGAGCCGCAGGGCACCGTCTCGGTGCGCGCGCTGCCGCAGGCACCGCGGTCGGTGCCGACGGCGGCGGTCGTGGAGGGAACGTTCACCCCGCGCCGGATCGACAACGCGCTGACCGCCTTCGTCGTCGAGCATCCGCAGGCCCGGTTCGTGGTCGATCCCGGCGTCTGCCTGGATGCCGAGCGGCGTGCGATCGCGCAGCTCCCCGCGGTCCTGCGGGTCGCGGTGCGGCCACCGGCCGCCACCGTGGCGACCGTCGACTCGCTGCGTGAGCACGATCCCCGGCCGCTGGATTTCGCCCTGCCCACGCACGCGCATTGGGACCATGTGTGCGGTCTGCTGGATCTGCCCGGACTGCCGGTGCACATGCATCGCGTCGAGCAGCAGTGGATCACGACCGGTCCGGTCGCGCCGGTCGGCGGCGTTCGCGATGCGCTGCGGGAGCGGCCGGTGGTCGAATACGACCTCGACGGACCGCCGGTGCTGACGTTCACCGCGAGCCACGATCTGTTCGGTGACGGGTCCGTGGTGCTGGTGGATCTGGCCGGGCACACCCCCGGCAGTATCGGCGTGCTCGCCCACACCCGGCGCGGCTGGGTACTGCTCGCCGGTGATGCCGCCTGGCATCATCTGCAGATCGACAAGGTCCGCCAGAAGGCAAGCTACCCGGGCGGTTTCGCCGATGACGATCGCGATCTGACCTTCCGCACCCTGCACCGGCTGCACCTGGCGCGCACGACGGTGACGGTGGTGCCGACCCACGACCACGCGGCCGCCCAGCGGTTGCGGGCCGAGGAGGTGGGCGCGGCGAACGACAGCTGACGTCGCGGCGAGCGGCCTCCGCCACGTCCGGCCGCGGGAGATTCGGCATCTTCGAGCGGTCCAGCGAGCCCCGGCTGGCTATGGACCGGCGGGCCACTCGCTCGCGACCATGGCCTCATGACCTCCTCGGCGTATGTTCCCGCTCTGGCCGGCCACGAATTCGCGGTCGACACCACCTATCTCGACACCGCCTCGTACGGCATTCCGCCGGCCCGCGCGTTCACCGCGGTGCGTGCTGTCCTCGACGGGTGGGCCGGCGGACATCGCGCACCCTCGCGCTACGACGATCGGGTGGATCGACTGCGCGCCGCCTACGCCCGCCTCCTCGACGGCGCGACGGCAGCCGATGTGGCGATCGGCAATTCGGCCGCCGCCCTCATCGGACCGGCCGCCGCGGCACTGGCCCCCGGCTCCGAAGTGCTGGTCGCCGCAGGCGATTTCGCCTCCGTGCCCAATCCGTTCCGCTACCGCGGGGATCTGCGGGTGCGCACGGTGGAACTGGAGCGACTCGCCGAGGAGGTACGGCCGGATACCGCACTGGTGGCGTGCAGTCTCGTCCAGTCCGCCGACGGCCGGACGGTCGACACGGCGCGGTTGCGCGCGGCCACCACGGCACACGACGCGCTGTTGCTGTTCGACGTCTCGCAGGCCGCGGGCTGGTTACCGCTGCGATTCGCCGATGCCGACATCTGGGTGTGCGCGAGTTTCAAGTGGCTGCTCGGCGCCCGCAGTGTCGGGCTGCTGGCGATCCGGCCGGAGATCGCCGACCGGGTGCGCCCGCATGCGCCGGGCTGGTACGCGGCCGCCGACCGCTGGGCGGAAATGTATGCGCCGCAACGGCTTGCCGACACCGCACGGCGCTTCGACGCCACGCCCGATTGGCTCGGTGTGGTGGGTGCGCTGGCCGGAGCGGAACTGCTGGAGGAGTTGACCGTTCCGGCGATCCAGGCCCACGATCTGGCACTGGCCGACCGCTTCCGCGCCGGACTGGACGACCTCGGCTTCACACCCGTTCCCGGACGAGCGCCGATCGTGTCCATTCCGGGCGCCGCGGCCGCCGCGGACGCCCTGGCCGAGGCCGCGGTGGTCACCACGGCCCGAGCAGGTGCGCTGCGGGTGTCCTTCCACGTCCACAACGACTCCGACGATGTCGACCGCGCGCTGAAAGCCTTGGGCGACAGTCGAAGTTGACCGGCTGGGGCTCAGAGGGTTCGGCGCAGGCGTCCCGGTGGCTGCCGTGATTCGGCTCGCACGCGATCGCGCAATGCGCCCGGAATGCGATGGATGATCGCCGAGCGGTCCGCGGCCGCGAGTTTGCGGCGAATGGTCGCGACCTGGGCGTCGACCGTGCGGACCGACGTCCCGCGGCGCACGGCGACCGCACTGTTGGTCCACCCGGCGGCCACCAGGATCGCGATCTCGCGTTCGGCGGGTGACAGTTCCTGCCACCGTGCGTCGTCCGGACCGTCCCCGGCGTCCTCGACGATCTCCAGCCGTCCGAGGAAATACCGCTGGAGTTCGTTCTCCTGCGGCCGCATCCGCCCACCGCGACGCACCGCGGCGGCGTAGCGCTGGGCGCCCAGCACCGCGGTGGCGGCTGTACGCGCGGCCAGCGATCCCTCCATCACCAGCGGCACCCGGTCCGAGGCGATCCCCATCGAACGATGCAACGCGGCGGTACCGCCCTGCAGGTAGGCGATCTCTCGCGCGGCGGCGGCGAGTTCGCCCGGGCGCGCGCCGGATTCGATACGCCGCGACAGGATCGTGGCCAGCGCGACGGTGCAGAAGTGGATGATCCAGCCCGCGGTCCAGGTATCCCCGCGATCGAGATGCGCGGCCACCGCCGCCCGGCCCCGGCGTACGGCGTCCGCGGGGTCGCCGTGGCGGATGGTGGCAACCAGTTCCGCGAACTCGGCCCAGGACACCGCCCACGGCGCATCCGTTTTCGCCGCGTCGTACAGGTGGCGGCGCACCACCCGCCCGGCCACCTCCGGGGTCGCCAGGCTGGCGGCCGCGAGCACGGTGAACAGATCACTACGCTGGGTGCCGCCGCGATCGCCGACGGCCGCGAACTTCCGGCGGGCGCGCGACAATACCTCGATCGCACGCAGGTCCAGGCGAACCAGGAACAGTTCCAGGCCCCAGGTGAATTCGACCTGGGCGGGCAGGCCGATATCGTCGGCGGTGTGCTCGCGCCATTCCCCACGCAGCACCGGATCGGTGAGACATTCGGCGGCACATTCGTCGAGGAGCCGGGAGGTGTAGTCGAACCGGCCCTGCCACACCGCGATCCAGCCGATCAGGGCCTTGGCCGAGATCCGCAGCGACGACAACGCCGGATCGTCGCCGATCACCGCGAGGGCGCGCTCCGTGAGCCCGGTGACCGCGCGGTTGGTGCCGGTGAGAAACGGCACCCGCAACGCCATCACCACGGTGGCGATCTCGAGTCCGATCACGGCCTCGTCCGGATCGGCGAGGCTGGTCTCCACCGCGAGCAGCACGTCGTTCCAGGCCGCACGGACCCAGTCGATCCACTCCATCTCGTCCGGCCCGTACCACATCGCCTGTCCGGCAACGACTTTGTCACGGAAGTAGCGGCGATGGCGGGCAGGCACCCCCGACGGTGCGGCCGAACCGTCCGGCCGCTCCTGCAGCCGGGCGCGGGCGAACGCCCGCACGCTCTCGGGCAGGAAATAGCGCACCGAGGTGGCCGTCATGCGGGTCGACACCAGCGACCGTTCCACCAGTCGCTCCAGCGTGGCGGCGATGACCGGCTCCGGCAACGCCTCGTCGGCGCAGACCTGCGCCACCGCGCTGTATTCGATTCCGCCGCTGCGGGTTTCCTCGTCACCGGGGTCGAATCCGGCGGCGAAGACCGACATCCGCTCCAGCAGCAGGCGTTCGGCGTCGGTGCACAGCCCGTACGACCAGGCGATCACGTCGCCGACGTTGCGATGACGCTCGTCGGCGCCGGCGCGCACGCCCGAAGACCAGCTCATCCACGCGTCGGAGTCGGTGCCGGTGAGATCGCGCAACACCTCGGCGACCGGACGGTAGCGCAGCCGGGCCGCGGCGAGCCGGATGAACAGCGGATTGTTGTCCACGTGCCGGCAGATCCGGGCGGCCAGTTCCAGAGTGGCGGGCTCCGCGCCGATCGGCCGGCCGGTCAGTTCGGCGCGCCGCCGGAACAGTTCCAGCGCATGGTCGTTGGTGAGTGGCGGCACCGGCACCAACCGCTCGTCGGTCCAGCCGATCGGTTCCCGGCTGGTGGCCACGACGGTGACATCCGGATTCACACTCAGCAACTCGACGATCAGCCGCGCCACCGGATGCAGGACGTGTTCACAGTTGTCGAGAACCAGGATGGTGCGAGCGGGGCCGAGCGAGCCGAAGGCGTCGAGCAGGCAGTCCTCGGCGCTGCGGCCGGTGGGATCGGTCGGTGCGACGGTTCGCACGATCTCCTCGGCGACCGCCTCGACGCCGGCGCCGGTTTCCAGCCGCGCCAGCCGCACCCACAGCACCTGATCGCGACCGGGCCGCTGGGACCGGCGCAACGCCTCGGTGGCCAGCGTCGTCTTACCGATCCCACCCGGCCCGAGCAGAGTGATCAACCGGGGCCCACCGGGGTCGAGCAGTTCTGCGATGCCGCGCAGTTCCGCGGTCCGGCCGACGAATTGGGATATCCACGGTGTGGTCACGACCGCGCCGTCTCGCGCCGGGCCCGGGCCTCGGATCGCATCCGTTCCCGGGCCTCGGCGGGCAGATGCCGGGCGATCTGCCCGCGAGAGGTGATCTGCAACTTCTGCCGGACCATCGCCACCTGCGCATCGACCGTGCGCACCGAACTGCGGCGGCGCACGGCGATGGCACTGTTGGGCCAGCCGGCGGCCGCCAGCACCGCCACCTCACGTTCCGCCCGCGACAGGCTCTCCCAGCGATCCGACTCGGGCCGCGGCGCCGCCACCGCGGCGACCGGCGGTTGCGCCGTGGCGACACACGGCTGCTGCGGCAGTGCCGACCCCTCGGCGCGGCGCACCTCGAGCCGGCGCAGCTGCAGATGCCGGGCGGCGAGCCGATTGGCTTCGACCGGATCACGCCGATGCAGTTCGGCGCGCGCGACGAGGCGCACACATTCGGTGAGATACCACCGCGCCGAGGTGGCCGTCAGTCGCACGATCACCAGCGAACGTTCCACCAGCCGATCCAGTGCCGATTCGATCGACGCCGCCGGCAAGGCGTCGTCGGCGCAGAGCGCCACGATCGCCTCCCGATCGGCTCCGCCGCCCGGGGAACCACCCGGAAAGACCGACAGGCGTTGCAGCAGAAGCGATTCCGTCGGTGTACAGCGACTCGTGGACCACGCGATGTTGGCGCCGATATCGCGGTGGCGCGCTTCGACCCCCACCCGGGCACTGTCGGACCACTGCAGACGGCGGTCGTAGGCATCGCCGCTCACCTCGTGCAACACGGTGGTGGGCGGGTTGTGCCGCAATCTGATCGCGGCGAGCCGCAGGCCGAACGGATTGTGGCTCATATGGGCACAGATCCGCCGGAGGATATCGTCGTCCGCACCGCCGGCGGTGCGGCCGGTGAGCTCCATGCGAATGCGCAACAGCCGCAATGCCTGTGCGGGATCGAGCGACGGCACCTGAACGAGTTGTTCGTCGATCCAGCCGATCGGCTCGCGACTGGTGGCGACGACGGTCAGGGCAGGGTCGGCTTCGAGCAGGTCCGCGAGCTCGGTCGCGAGGGCGGTCACGAGGCGATCGCAGCTGTCGAGGACCAGGACGTGCGGGGCGCCGTCCGGCCGGGGCGCGAGATCGCGGAGTTCGGCGATCGCCGTCTCGGCGTCCAGTTCCGCCAGCGCCAGCCAGCGCGTGGGTAGTTCGACATCGCGGCGCAGCGTTTCGATGGCCAGCCTGGTCTTGCCGATGCCGCCGGGACCGGTCAGGGTGATCAGCCGCGCGCCACGGGCGATCAGCGCCGCTATCCGCTCTCGCTGCGCGGACCTGCCCACGAACTCACTGCTGGTGGCGGGCAGTACACCGATACGCGATCGCTGGAACATAGTAGGAACAAGTTAGCCCACCGTGCCCCCGTCGCGTGTCCGGATTCGATACCGCGATCTGCGGCTACCCCATTCGCGCGACCGGCGTGGCCTGCTGATAATGCATCTGCACGACCGCACTGTCGAAGGTCATGATGTCCACCAGCTGCAGTCCCGCCGTGTCCAGCGGTTTCGGGAACAACGGCACACCCCCGCCGAGCAGCAGCGGATGCACGAACAGCCGGTATTCGTCGACGAGATCGTGTTCGAGGAAGTACGAGGCGGTCTGGGCGCCGCCGAAGACCACGACGGGTCCGGTGGAGGCCGCCCGCAGCGCGCCGATCTCGGCGATCGGATCCGCACCGACCACCCGGGTGTTCCAGCCCGGATCGCGCAGCGTGTGGGAGAAGACCAGTTTCGGGGTGCGCTTCCAGCAGCGCGCGAATTCGACGTAGAACGGCGAGATGGCCGGATCGGCATCGGCATAGGGCCAGAACGCGGCCATGATCTCGAATGTCTTGCGCCCGTAGACGAAAACCTCCGCCGCCCGCAGTTCGTCCAGGAAGGACTCACACAGCTCTTCGTCCACTACCGGCCAGTGAATTTCCTGGTCGGGCCCCTCCGCGTATCCGTCGAGCGACATCTGCATCCACAGTGTCACGCCTGCCATCGCTCACCCATCTGCCGTTACCTGCCGACGAATGATTGTTCCCCCGGGTGGGGGCGGCGCGCATCGGTAATGTTCGGGCGCACCTACTTAAGTAGGTCGCGCCCGATACCTAGTTGCGGATCAGAGCAGTTCGCCGTCGCGGCACAGGCTCGACGAGCGCCAGGTCGGCGCCGGGCCCGCGCCCTCGAAACGCCACTGGGAGATCGGCCCGGCCGCGCGCCAGTAGAGACCGCCCGAGGCCGGAACCGCCTCGTACACATCCTCGGTTCCCGCGATCAGCTGATCGCCCACGCAGTAGTCGTTGTAGGAGGTGCCCGGCTGGCGCGCGCCGGGACTGAAGCGACCGGCCGGGTTACCGAGCGCGCCCGGATTGGCCACGGTGTCGGCGCGGTGGGACGGACCGTCCGCATTCCACCGGGCGGCGCCGAAAAGGTCACTGCGGCAACTGAATGCCCAGCCGCCGGCATGCACCTGGGCCCCCGGGGCGAAGGCGGCGCCGGCCCACAGACAGTACGGACCGGGCGCCTGCGCCGCGGCCGGACCGGCGGACAGGCCCACGACGGCGGCGCCCGCGACGGTCGCGGCCAGCAGCAGGGCTCGGGTGGTGCGGGCAAAGGTGGCTGCGGTCATCGGTGTGTCTCCGTTCAATCGTGCACTTCCGACGCTGATGGTCAGAAGTATCGGCCACACCGATAATGTACCGTTAGACAACGGCACGTTATATCGCGAAATCTTCCCACCGTTGGGGGTAGAGATTGTCGCGACGAACGCTCAGGAGTCGGCGAGCGCTTCGTTCAGCGCGCTGTCCTGATCGAGATACCGGGCCACGAAACGGCCGATCAGTTCGGCGCCCGCCTGCGCCGGGACGGTCCGGATCACCTCCGAGCCCGCGGCCAGCCCGGCCACGTCCGCGGGTGTGCCCGCGGAGTCCTGGAAGCCGGTCCACACCGTGCGCTGGAAGAGGTCCGCGAAGCGACGCGCGATCCGGTCGCATTCGGTCGCCAGCCGCTCGAACTCGGCGATGATCTCCGGCTCCGGCACGCCCGCGGCGGACAGCCGGTCGGCGGCCTGCAGCAACATCGGGTCGGCAGCGCGGTAGGTGCTGGCGTCGACCGGTTCGTAGAGGCCGAGCGCGACCACCCGCGCCAGCCCGTTGGGTACCTCCTGCAATCGCTGCGCCAGATCGGTCGCGGCGATCGTCGCACCGGCCGGTGATTCGGCGCCCGACGACACATCGGGTTCCGCGACGCCGAGGATGTCGCCGAGATCGTCACCGCGATCCCAGGCGTTGAGCAGTTCCTTGATGCCGTTGAGCTTGATGCCACGGTCGAGCAACCGGCTGATCGTCCGCACCCGGTTGAGGTGTTCGGCGCTGTAGAAACCGGTACGACCCTTGACCTGCGGCGGCGGAAGCACACCGCGCTCGTGGTACACCCGCAGGCTGCGCACGGTGGTCCCCGCCTCACGCGCGAGCTCGTCGATGGTGTACTCGGTCCGGGTCGTCATACATCAAGGAAACCACACCGAAACATGCGCGGATCGAAACCGTGCGGCGGCATGCCGGTTCCCATCTTTGGCGGTTCGATTGCGATCCGCGGGCGTAGCCGACCTATTCTGCTGTGCATGGACGATATGGCGGACGCGCGCCCCAGCGCCGCCGAGCGAGAGCGCGCACTGCAGGAATTGTCACAGCAACTGGGCGCCGGCAGATTGACCCTGCCCGAATTCGACGAGCGCACCGCACTGGCGACCCGGGCCGATACCCGCGTCGAGCTGGCGGCCCTGTTCACCGATCTGCCCGTCGTCACCCCCGATCCGCCCGCCGCACCCGCGCCCGCCAATCCGCTCCCCTCCCTGGCCGTTCTGGCCGGTGCCATCACGGTCTTCGCCGTGGTGTCGGCGTGGGCGGCCGGAAACTGGCTGTGGCTGTTGCTGATCGCCGCGGCGCCGGTGGCCGTCGTGCTCTGGCGCGTGCGCGGAGTCGCCTGAGCCGGTTCACCATCGGGTGCGCGGACGCACCTGATTGGCCAGATCGACGAGCCGGTAGCGATGCAGCCGGCCCGGCGCCGTGCGGGCGAGCGCGCGCAGCGAGGTCTCGAGGCCCAGCTGCAAACCGGATTCGGTGAGCGCGAAGCCGAGCAGGGTCGCGTCGGACCGGCGCGGCTGCCCGCCCGCGCGCAGCCATTCCAGTGCCGCACCCACCACGACGACCTGTAACTGCAGTGCCCGGGGCTCCTCCGGCAGGGCTTCCAGGCGCAGTGCGGCCGCGGCGAGGTCCTCCTCGGTCACCTCCGCCACCGGCCGGGACACGAGCAGCAGTCCACCGGTCATATGAGCGAGCGCGTAGTGCCGCGAGGTCACCGGCACCCGGTCGAGTACCGCGACGGCGTCGAGCAGTTCGCCGTCGGCGGCCAGTCGCCGCGCCAGTCCGAACGCGGCGCTGACCACACCGTGGTTGGTGCGCCAGACGGTGCGGTAGAAGTCGATCGCGGCCCGGTGCCAGCGATCCGGATCGGCCGGCAGTTCGAGATGTTGCAGGACCAGTTCGGCGGTGGCCGCCAGCGCGAGAGCCGGGGCGATCTCCCCGGGCAGCATGGCGTGCACGGTGTCGAACTGGGTGTAGGCGTGCTCGAAGGCGCCGTCGAGCAGATCGGCGATACCGCGGTACCAGGTCAGCCGCCAGTCGGTGTCGTAGTCGATCATCAACTCCCGCAACAGGGCTCGCGCCGGCTCCACCTCCCCCAGATCCAGATGGGCGCGCACCGCGGTGAGGGCGCCCTCGAGTTCGAAGGAGCCGGTGTCGGCGAGGACGCCGGAGGCGATCCGATCACGGATGCGCCGCAACGTATCCAGCGCATGCCGCGGATCTCCGTGCAGCAGCGTCGACATCAGTTCGGCACTGGGATCGGTGCTGTCCATCAGAGGAACCGGCAAGGCGGCCACCACCGCCCCCGCATCGAGGGTCGGCATCCGGTGGCGGCCGTCGACGATGCCGTCGGTCTGGCCGATCAGGGTCTCGATGCCGAAATCGCCGCGCATGGAACCGAATTCGACCGACGCCTGGGGATGTTCCCGATCGGTGTCGGTGGCCAGCACCATCCGGAGCACGCCGGTGAGCTGGCAGTACATCGAATAGGTGGAGGGGAATCGGCGGGCCGGGTCGGGATCGGTGGCGCGGCACAGCAGGCGATACAGCGACGGATAGCGAACCAGCAGCGGATGCGCCTGAGGCTCCGGCATTTCCGGTAGCTGATGGCCGCGCTCGTCGCGAGGCAAATGCATCACCAGTGCCGCCAGCGTGCGGCCGACGGTGTAGATGTCGGAGGCGACGGTGGGCCCGGTCTCGGTGATCTCGGGCGCCTGGAATCCCGGTGTGCCGTAGATACTTCCGAACGACTCCATGGCCGCCACCGCGCCCAGGTCGATCAGTTTGACCTCGTCCTCGCTGACCATGATGTTGTCGGGTTTGAGATCGTTGTAGGACAATCCGAACGAATGCAGATAGTCCAGCGCCGGCAGCACCTCCATCACGTACGCGATCGCCTCCGCCACCGGAATACGCTGCGGCGCGCGCTGATCGAGTACGCGCTTGAGCGACTGGCCGCCGACGTACTCCATCACGATGTAGCCGTCGGCGACATCACGGCCCGGGCCGCGGTGCTTGACGAAGTTGTAGATCTTCACGATGCCGGGATAGGCGACCTCCGACAGGAACTGCCGCTCCGCCAACGCGACCACGTGCGCCTCGAAATCCTGCGGATTCTGCAAACCCTTCAGTACCACCCAGCGATCGCTGACATTGCGGTCGACGGCGAGATAGATCCAGCCCAGACCACCGTGCGCCAGACAGCCCTGCACCTCGTACTGTCCGGCGACGACCTCACCCGGTTGCAGAATCGGCCGGAAGCTGTAGGGGGAACCGCATTTTCCGCAGTCCCCCGCCACCTGCCCGGCGCCCGCGTCGCTCGCGCGCCCGACCGGCGAGTTGCATTTCCAGCAGAATCGCTTCTCCTCGGGCACTTCCGGGTCGTCCAGTACCGCGGCGCGCGGATCCACCGAGACCACCCGCGGCATCTCCACCAGGCCGGCGCCCAACCGGCGTGGACTCGGCCGCGAGCGCGCGCTGCGCCCGGAGCCGGCCTCGGAGCCGAGCGTATCGACCTCGACATCCGCGGTCACCGGGCCGGAGGGCGGCTCCGGCGCGAAACCCGTTGCCGAACCAGCGTTTCCGACCGGCTCGCCGAGGAGGTGCCGCACGGACGGTTCGCCCGGAGATTCCATCGCGACGCGCAGTCGTTGCGAGGGTTCTCCCCCACCGTTGCGCCGCGTCGCCCACGGATGCGCATCCGGTCCGCGCACCTCACTGCGGCGGATGCGGCGATTCGCCCACGGATGTGGAAGGGGCGTATCGGGTCGCTCCGGCATGAGAAACCTCCCGAGGCCGCTGATGAACCGGGGCCTCATTCTCGTTCCCCGGCCACGGTCCCGCGTCCCCGAACTTCCCAACGCCGGGAACAGCTCCGCCCCGGTGGTACCGGGGCGGAGGGCGCGGCTACTTCTCGGCGTCGGGCGCTGATCCCGGCTCCCCGGGTTCGGCTGCCGACTCGGCCGCCTCGTTCTGTAGCGGACGTTCCGCCAGCACCGGGAACTGGCCGGTGTAGCCGAGGCGTTCGGTGGCCATCGCCAGCACCTTGCGGCGGGCCAGGAACCAGCCCGCGACCAGCGCCGGCAACATGACGCACACCATGGCCAGCACGGCGAAGCGCTGCACGTCGTCGTCGCTGGCGGCCATCAGGACCACCACCGCCGCCAGGAACACCAGGGTCGCGATGCTGGTGTACGGGGCGCCGATCAACCGGAACGACGGACGCTCCGCCTTGCCGATGCGCGACCAGCGCCACAACTGCAACTGGCACAGGATGATCGCCGTCCACGCGAAGATCGTGCCCAGGGCCGACATGTTCAACACGATTTCGAACGCCTTGTCCGGCACCATCGCGTTGAGTCCCACACCGATCAGCGCGATACAGCCGGTGGCGAGGATTCCGACGTACGGCACACCGGAACTCGACATGCGCGAGGCCAGCTTCGGCGCGCTGCCGTTCATCGCCATCGAGCGCAGAATCCGGCCCGTGGAGTACAACCCGGCGTTCAGGCTGGAGAACGCGGCGGTCAGCACGACCAGGTTCATGATGGACCCGGCGCCGTTCACCCCGAGTTTGGAGAAGAAGGTGACGAACGGGCTCTCGCCGGCGTGGAAGTCGCTGTAGGGCAACAGCAGTCCGAGCAGGACGAGCGAACCGACGTAGAACAGCGCGATCCGGGCGATCACCGAATTGATCGCGCGCGGCATGATCTTCTCCGGGTTCTCGGCCTCACCCGCGGCGGTGCCGATCAATTCGACTGCCGCGTAGGCGAAGACGACGCCCGTGGTGACGGTGACGAGCGGCAGGAGCCCGGTCGGGAACAGACCGCCGTGCGCGGACAGCAGGCTCGGACCGGTGGTCTGGCCGTCCAGCTCGAAGCGGCCACCGAGGATGACCACACCCACGATCAGGAAGGCGACCAGCGCGATCACCTTGATCAACGCCGCCCAGAACTCGAGCTCACCGAACCAGCGCACCGAGATCAGGTTGATGCTCACCACGATCGCCAGCGCGACCAACGCGATGAGCCACTGCGGAATGCTGCGAGTCCCTCCCCAATAGTGGACATATGTCGCGATCGCGGTGATGTCTACGATCCCGGTCATACACCAGTGGAAGAAGTACATCCAGCCGACGCCGAAGGCCAGTTTCTCGCCGTAGAACTCGCGCGCGTAGGAGACGAACGATCCCGAGGAGGGGCGATGCAGCACCAGCTCGCCGAGCGCTCGCAGGATGAAGAAGACGAAGATTCCACAGACGGCGTAGACGAGGAACAGGCCCGGGCCCGCGTCGTG
>NZ_BAFQ01000050.1 GCF_000308375.1 Nocardia aobensis NBRC 100429
AAGAACTCGCTGAGCGGGCTCAAGCTGCGGTCGGAGATGGACCCCCGGGAGGCGGACGTCCTGCGTTCGCTGGTGGGGGCGGTAACCGGACTGCTCACCGATCGGGCCCGATCCACCCCCGAGGACGATCTCGCGGAGCTGACCGGACTTCGCACCGGCAACAGCGTTCCCCCGGACGATCCGCGACTGGCGCGGCTGCTGCCCGACTTCCATCGCAAGGAACCCGGTTCTCCGGACGCCGACCGCGCCGATCTCAACAGCGCCCTGCGCAGTCTGCACGAACCCGAGATCATCGACGCGAAGGTGGCCGCCGGCACGGTGGTCCTGGAAACCCTGCCCGAGCGCGGCGGCAAGATCGTGCTCACCCCCGAACAGGCCGACGCCTGGCTGAACGCCCTCAACGACGTGCGGCTGGCGCTGGGCACCGCACTGGGCATCGACGCCGACACGCCCGACCAGCTCGATCCCGATGATCCGCGCGCCCCGCACCTGGACGTCTACCACTGGCTCACCTGGATGCAGGATTCGCTGCTGCACGCCCTCGCTCCCTGACTCCGCGCGCGCTCGCGCAGGCCCACCTCTGCAGGAGGACATGTGACTTCGGTGCCGGGACCTCGGGATTCGATCACCGATGTGGCGGGTGTGCTCGTCGGCCACCACCACGAACTCGATCCGGACGCGACGCTCGGCTCCGGCGCCGCGACCGGCTGCACCGTGGTGCGCGTGCCGGGCGGAGCCACCGCGTCGGTCGATGTGCGGGGCGGGGGACCGGGCACCCGTGAGACCGATCTGCTCGATCCCGGACAGACGGTGCGGCAGGTGAACGCGGTGCTGCTCACCGGCGGCAGCGCCTACGGGCTGGCGGCCGCCGACGGGGTGATGCGCCGGCTGGAGGAGGACGGCGAGGGCATTCCGATGGATCCGGCCGATCCCTCGCGGGTGGTGCCGATCGTTTCCGGCGCGGTGATCTTCGATCTCCCGGTGGGAGCGTGGGGTATCCGGCCGACCCCGGAATTCGGTTATCGCGCAACGCGATCGGCGAGCGAGACTTTCGAGCGTGGCAGTGTGGGGGCCGGCGTCGGTGCGCGGGCCGGTTCCATCAAGGGCGGAATCGGTACGGCCAGTGTGCGTTTCACCGCGGGACCGGCCGCCGGCCACACCGTCGGGGCGCTGGTGGTCGCCAATCCGGTGGGTTCGGTATTCGATCCGCGTACCGGCCTGCCGTGGGGTGCGGGTACCGACGGACCGGAGCATTTCGGTCTGGCACCGGCCACCGCCGAAGCCCTGGCCCGTGCCAATGCGCTGCCGGTGAAGGGGACGGTGCTCAACACCACCATCGGTGTCGTCGCCACCGATGCCGCGCTGGATCCGGCGGGCTGTCGCCGGCTCGCGGTCACCGCGCACGACGGGCTGGCTCGGGCGATCCGGCCCGCCCATTCCCCGCTCGACGGCGACACGCTGTTCGCGCTGGCCACCGGCACGATCACCGCGGAGTCGAATATTCCACTGCCACCCGCGTTTCCGGCGGATCTGTTGCTGCTCGACGAACTGTGCACCGCGGCCGCGGTCTGTGTGGAGCGGGCGATCGTGGACGCGATCCTGCGGGCGAACCCGGTGGCCGGCATCCCGACCTACCGCGAGTTGTTCGGCTGAGCCCCGGCCTGCCCCGATCGAGGCATTCCGTGCCGTGTGATGCGCTATATCAGGCCCGCCCGTGCGGTGGGTGGGAATAGCCGAATATCCTCGGCCGTTGACGGCAGCGATACGACCCGCGCGGGCCGGGCGCGTCGCGGGCGTGAGCGGAAGGATTCGAACTGTGCTGGTGATCAGGGCCGATCTCGTGGATGCGATGGTGGCGCACGCCCGCGCCGATCATCCCGACGAGGCCTGCGGTGTGATCGCCGGCGCCGAGGGCTCCGACCGCCCCGAGCGTTTCGTGGCCATGGTCAACGCCGAGCGCTCGCCCACCTTCTACCGGTTCGACTCCGGCGAGCAGTTGCGGGTCTGGCGGGAGATGGACGACCGTGACGAGGAGCCGGTGGTGATCTACCACTCGCACACCGCCACGGAGGCCTATCCCAGCCGGACGGACATCTCGTACGCCTCCGAGCCCAACGCCCACTACGTGCTGGTGTCCACCCGCGACCCGCAGGAGCACGAACTGCGCAGCTACCGGATCCTCGACGGTGTGGTCACCGAGGAACCGGTCAAGATCGTGACCGAGTACCCCCCGGCCTGAGCCCGACGCGTCCGCGAACCAGGCGACCAGAAGAAACAGGAGCACCCATGTCGGTAACCGTGTCCATCCCGACCATCATGCGCACCCTCACCGGAGGTGAGAAGCGGGTCCAGGCGACCGGTTCCACCCTCGCCGAGGTGATCGGCGACCTCGAGGCCAACTACCCCGGACTCGAGCAGCGCCTGCTGTCCGACGGCAAGCTCAACCGCTACGTCAACATCTACGTCGACGACGAGGACGTGCGCTTCGCCGGTGGGCTGGAGGCCGAGGTTCCGGCCGACGGCTCGGTGACCATCCTGCCTGCCGTCGCCGGAGGCGGCCTGGACAGCACCGTCGCCGGCGGCGCGCTCGGCCGCTGATTTCCGTGGCACGCTACGAATCGCTGATCGAGACCCTCGGCAACACCCCGCTGGTGGGTCTGAAGACGCTGTCGCCCCGATGGGATGGTGACGACCACGTCCGGTTGTGGGCCAAACTGGAGGACCGCAACCCGACCGGGTCGATCAAGGACCGTCCGGCCCTGCGCATGATCGAGCAGGCCGAGACCGACGGCACGCTGCGGCCCGGCTGCACGATCCTGGAGCCGACCAGTGGCAACACCGGCATCTCGCTGGCCATGGCCGCCAAACTCAAGGGGTATCGCCTGGTCTGTGTGATGCCGGAGAACACCTCGGTCGAGCGGCGGCAGTTGCTGACCATGTTCGGCGCCGAGATCATCGACTCCCCGGCCGCCGGCGGCTCCAACCAGGCCGTCGCGAAGGCCAAGCAGATCGCCGCCGAACATCCCGACTGGGTGATGCTGTACCAGTACGGTAATCCGGCCAATGCCGATGCGCACTATCAGGGCACCGGCCCGGAGATCTTGGCGGACCTGCCGGAGATCACCCACTTCGTCGCTGGGCTCGGCACCACC
Source organism: Nocardia aobensis NBRC 100429 (assembly GCF_000308375.1). GTDB lineage: Bacteria > Actinomycetota > Actinomycetes > Mycobacteriales > Mycobacteriaceae > Nocardia > Nocardia aobensis. The sequence goes on from NZ_BAFQ01000050.1 coordinate 3,153, forward strand.
GGGACCCTGATGGGGACCGGCCGCTACCTGCGGGAGAACGTCGCGGAGATCGATATCGTGGCCGCCGAGCCGCGCTACGGCGAACTGGTCTACGGGCTGCGCAACATCGATGAGGGCTTCATTCCGGAACTCTACGACGAATCGGTGCTGACCTCGCGGTTCTCGGTGGGGCCCTACGACGCGGTACGGCGCACGCGGGAGCTGGTGCTGGAGGAAGGCATTTTCGCCGGTATCTCCACCGGCGCGATCCTGCACGCCGCCCTCGGGGTGGGCAACAAGGCGTTGCGCGCGGGTAAGCGGGCCGATATCGCGTTCGTGGTGGCCGACGGCGGCTGGAAATACCTGTCGACCGGCGCGTACGACGGCACGCTGGAGGAAGCCGAGGAACGTCTCGAAGGTCAGCTCTGGGCCTAGTGCTTCCGGCGGGCCGGTCGTCCCGCGGCCGAGTGCCGGTCCTGGCCGCAGCGGTACCGTTGAGGGCGAGCGACCGGACGGCCGGTCTCGCGAGGAGGTGATGGCGGTGGCCGAGCAGATGGGTCCGTCGTTCGACCCGGATCGGATTGCCGCGCTGCGGGCCGAACTGCAGAAGTCCGCGGGAACGCCCGCTGGTTCCGTACCGTCCGGTTCGCAGTTTCCGTCGCCCCGGCCCACCTCCTCGGCGCCGGCGTCGGCGTCGGAGCCCGGACGTACCGCCGCGCTGAAGTTGTTGTGGCAGCGGGCAATTGCGATGACTCTCACGTTCGTGGCGTTGTTGTACGCGGTCGAGGGCGTCGACACCGTCTCGCATCACGACCTCGACGGTGCGGGGGTGCGACCCCGGACGGCCGCGGGGCTGGAGGGCATCGTCTTCGCTCCCGTACTGCACGCGAACTGGGCGCATCTGATCGGCAACACCCTGCCGGTGATCGTGCTGGGCCTGCTGACGCTGCTCACCGGGATCGGTCGCGGACTGGCCGCCACCGCGATCGTCTGGGTCGTGGCGGGGGTCGGCACCTGGCTCACCGGGGCGAGTGGTTCGGTGCACATCGGCGCCTCGGTGCTGGTGTTCGGCTGGCTCACCTATCTGATCTCGCGCGGCCTGTTCACCCGCCACCTGTGGCAGATCCTGGTGGGTGTCGTCGTGGGGTTGGTGTACGGCTCGATTCTGTGGGGTGTGCTGCCCGGCCAGGCCGGAATCTCTTGGCAAGGACATCTTTTCGGTGCGTTGGGTGGACTGCTGGCCGGCTGGGTACTCTCATCGAATGAACGTCGTCATCGTCGCGAGGAGAGTGCCGGCCGCCTCGCATCGTCGGGGTGACTGCGGCACTCGGCCGGCGATTTGGGGGATCCCCAGTTGAGTGAGAATGCAGCGTGGCAGCATGGGGGAATGCGACTCACCGTCCTCGGGTGTTCGGGCAGTGTGTCCGGCCCGGATTCCCCTGCGTCGGGCTATTTGCTGACCGGTCCGGATATGACCCCCACCGTGATCGATTTCGGTCCCGGCGTGCTGGGCGCGTTGCAGCGCTACCTGGACCCTGGCGAGGTCGACATCTTCCTCACCCATCTGCACGCCGATCACTGCCTGGACCTGCCCGGATTGCTGGTGTGGCGGCGATATCACCCGAACCCGCCGACGGGGAAGGCCATCGTGCAGGGTCCCTCGGATTCGGCGCTGCGGATCGGTAACGCCTCGGCCGAGATCGGCGGCGAATGCGACGACTGGTCCGACGTGATCGATATGCGCCCCTGGCAGGAGGGCGCCGAGGTGCGTTTCGGTCCCGGCCATACGGTGGTCGCCCGCCGGATGTACCACCCGCCGGAGTCCTACGGCCTGCGCATCACCACCGCCGCCGGCCGCACCCTGGTCTACACCGGTGATACCGCCTTGTGCCCCGCGGTGTTCGAACTCGCGGAGGGCGCCGACGTGCTGCTCTCGGAGGCCTCGTGGACCCACGATCCGGCCAATCGCCCACCGGGCATTCACCTTTCGGGTACCGAGGCCGGAATGATCGCCGCCCGTGCGGGTGTCGGCGAACTGCTGCTCACCCACATTCCGCCGTGGACCTCGCGCGAGGACGTCATCGCGGAGGCCAAGGAGCAGTTCAGCGGTCCCGTGCACGCGGTCTCGCCGGGTGAGGTCATCGAAATCTGAGCACCCACCCCGCCGGGGCGGAGGCGTCGTACCCATCCCTTAGGCTGGCGTTGTGTCTAGACGAGCCGATGGCAGAGCGGACGACGAACTCCGCGAGGTAAGGATCACCCGGGGATTCACCACGCATCCGGCGGGTTCGGTACTGGTCGAATTCGGTCAGACGCGGGTGATGTGCACCGCGAGCGTCACCGAGGGGGTGCCCCCGTGGCGGCGTGATTCCGGATTGGGCTGGCTCACAGCCGAATACGCGATGCTACCGGCCGCCACCCACACCCGCAGCGGGCGCGAGTCGGTGAAGGGCAGGGTCGGCGGGCGCACCCAGGAAATCAGCCGTCTGGTCGGCCGGTCGCTGCGGGCGTGCATCGACCTGGCCGCGATCGGCGAGAACACCATCGCCCTCGACTGCGACGTCCTGCAGGCCGACGGCGGCACCCGCACCGCCGCGATCACCGGCGCCTACGTGGCGCTGTCGGACGCGATCACCTACCTGGGCGCCGCCGGCCGCCTGGCCGACCCGCAGCCGATCTCGTGCATGATCGCCGCGGTCAGCGTCGGCGTGGTCGACGGGCGGGTGCGCCTGGACCTGCCGTACGAGGAGGATTCGCGCGCCGAGGTCGATATGAACGTGGTCGCGACCGACACCGGCACCCTGGTCGAGATCCAGGGCACCGGCGAGGGCGCCACCTTCCCGCGCTCCACCCTGGACAAGCTGCTGGATTCGGCACTGGCCGGCTGCGAGCAGCTGTTCGAGGTGCAGAAGCAGGCGCTCGCGCTGCCGTATCCGGGGCAGCTGCCCGAGCCGGGCGAGAAGAGGAAGTAATGGCGCGCCGGGTACTGGTGGCCAGCCGCAACGCCAAGAAGCTCGGCGAATTGCGCCGCATCCTCGACGAGGCGGGAGTCGCGGGTCTCGAGATCGTCGGCCTGGACGAGGTGCCGCCGTTCCCGGAGGCCCCGGAAACGGGCGCGACCTTCGAGGAGAACGCTCTCGCCAAGGCGCGCGACGGCGCGGCGGCGACCGGATTGCCTTGTGTGGCAGACGATTCCGGCCTCGCCGTCGACGCCCTCAACGGTATGCCCGGCGTGCTGTCCGCGCGCTGGTCGGGTCGCCACGGTGACGATGCGGCGAACAACGACCTGCTGCTCGCCCAGCTGGGTGACGTCCCCGACGACCGCCGCGGCGCCCGCTTCGTCTCGGCCTGCGCCCTGGTCGCCGACGGCCGCGAGGTCGTCACGATCGGCGAATGGCCGGGCACGATCGCGCGAAAGCCGGTCGGCGACGGCGGTTTCGGCTACGACCCGCTGTTCGTCCCGGACGGCGGAACGGTCTCGGCGGCCCAGCTCACCCCGGCGGACAAGGACGCCGCATCACACCGCGGCCGGGCCTTGCGCGCCCTGCTACCCGCACTGGCCGACCTGGCGAAGTCCTGAAACATGACTCCCGCGCAACCCTGACCGCGTGCGCGGGAATCCGTTCGAACAAATCTCAGTTACGGCTGATTTGGTGAGCACATGGGTAACTCACCGGGTACGGGCTGACTGGCTACCGGCCTGACCGCCAGCCGCCAACGCGCGTCTCCCCGCGCCTAGGTCTGGCCCAAAACCCCGGAGAGGCGGATTTGCCGGGTGCGGTAGTGCTCGCAGACGAAGGACAGGAACGGGATGGTGCCGGCCAGGGCGGTGATCACCAGCGTGAGCGGCTTCCACCGCGTCTTGATGCCCAGGTCGATGGTGAACACCAGGTACAGCATGTAGAAGATGCCGTGGATCTGGCCGACGTAGAAGAGCCAGTGCGGCGCCTTGCTGCTGTCGTCGAGCAGCAGGTACTTGTACACCATCTCCGCGCACAACAGCAGCAGCCAGACACCGGTGATGTAGGCGAGCACGCGGTAGCGGGTCAGCGCCGAGCGGATGCGGCCGGTGTCGCGGGCCGCGGGGGCCGGCGTGGCGGCCGGTGCCGGTGTGGTGGTGGCGGCCGGGGTGGTGGGGTGGTCGGCGCTCAACCGGCTCTCCTCTCGGTGTCGGGGCCGTCGAGCCCCACGGCGTGCATCCGCTCGCGCACATCCTGTGCGTGCAGATCGGCAAGATATTTGTTGTATTCGGCCAGCACCGGGTCATCGTCGCGGGCGGCGGTCGGCCGTTCCGGCAGGATCCCGGCCGGGATCTCGCGCGGGGCAGCCCGTTCGATCCTCCGCCGGGCCGGGGTCGCGGATTCGGCCGGGCTCGATGGCTCGGTGGTCTCCGGTGCCTCGGTGTGCTGGGCGGCGGTATCGCGCTCGAGTCGCACGAACCGGAAGTAGGCGAAGACCACGAATCCGGCGAACAGCGGCCATTGCAGCGCGTAGCCGAGGTTCTGCGCGGTTCCGGACGAGGATTCGAACCGTCCCCACTGCCACCAGCCCAGCCCCAGGCAGGCCAGCGCGGCCACGACCACCAAGATGATCAGAGCCGGGCGACGATGTGGTGCGGACACGCGTACCACGGTACCCGGTCTACTACACGGCCCGTAGTGTGAGGTGCCCGGCGATCACCGCTGGTCAGAATTTGTAGGTGACGCCGGTCAGCCGCTCGGATTCCTCCCACAGCCGCCGCTGCAGATCGGTGTTCTTCGACAGCGCGCTCGACGGCGACGGCCGGACCGGACCGCGCGAACCGAACAGCAGCGTCGGCCCCCAGTAGGTGTTCGGATCGGCGTCCGGCACGGTGGCCGCGAACAGGCTCGACTCGGCGGCCTTGCGCGGCGAGTGGCCGGCCAGGGCGATGAAGGGTTTGGCGACCTTGTCGAGCGGGGTCTCGGTGCGGGTGAACAGATCGGTGGGCGAGACACCGGGATGTACGGCGTAGGACCGGATGGCTGATCCCGATTCGGCCAGGCGTCGCTGTAGTTCCCGGGCGAACATCAGATTCGACAACTTCGACTGGGCGTAGGCGAGGTTGCGCTGGTAGCGGCGGTTCTCGTAGTTGAGGTCGTCGATCCACAGCTTCGGGGTCTGCCGGTGCGCGATGCTGGCGAGGCTGATCACCCGGTCGCCGATGCGGTCCAGCAGCAGTCCGGTCAGCGCGAAGTGCCCGAGATGGTTGACCCCCCACTGGGTTTCGAACCCGTCCGCGGTGCGCGAGAAGGGGATGTTCATCAGTCCCGCGTTGTTGATCAGCACATCGAATTCCCCGGTGCGCTCGGCGAATTCGCGAATCGATGCGAGGTCGGCCAGATCCAGTGCGGATACCCGGACGTCTCCCTCGATACCCTCGGCGACCTGCTGTGCGGTCGAGGTATTGCGGCAGGCCATGATCACGGTCGCCCCCTTGGCGGCCAGGGCCCGGGTGGTGTGCTTGCCGATACCGCCGTTGGCCCCGGTGATCACGAACGTGCGTCCGTGCTGCGCCGGGATCTCGCTGGGATTCCACGCCATGGTGAGACCTCACTGTTTACCGTTGGGGAAGGAGCCTCGTCGCATCCTCACCGCCTGACCTTACTCCAGAGTAAGTTCCGGCGGTAGGGTTGTGTCACAGTGTCCTCAGGGTATCGATCGTGGTCTCCGCGCACTCGATTTGAGTGCCGGAGATTTGCGGTGTCGGCGAGCGAGCTGGCCTATTGCCGTGTTGCGCCGACCGAATCGGGCTCAGGGCACATACTGAGCTAATGTCCGGTGTTGCCGCAGTCGCCGAATCGCCCGCACCCGTGAGTCATACCCGCGCCAACGTCGTCTTCATCACCGTGGTGCTGGGGATGTTGATGGCCGCGTTGGATCAGACCATCGTGTCGACGGCGTTGCCCACCATCGTCGCCGATCTGGGCGGCGCCGGGCATATGGCCTGGGTGGTGACGGCATATCTGCTGGCCGAGGCGGTCGCCACCGCGCTGGCCGGCAAATTCGGTGACCTGTTCGGCCGCAAACTGATCTTCCAGCTCAGTGGCCTGATCTTCATCATCGGCTCCATGGTGGCGGGGCTCGCCCACGGCATGACGTTGCTGATCGTCGCGCGCGGTATCCAGGGCGTCGGCGCGGGCGGGCTGATGGTGACCTCGATGGCGCTGATCGCCGATGTGATCCCGCTGCGTGACCGGGGCAAATATCAGGGTGCGCTGGGCGCGGTCTTCGGCATCACCACCGTGGTCGGCCCGACGCTGGGCGGGCTGTTCACCGACCATGCCAGCTGGCGCTGGTGCTTCTACGTGAACGTGCCGCTGGCGATTCTGATGATCGCCGTTGCGGCGCGGGCGATTCCGTCGATCCGCGCGGCGGTGCGGCCGGTGGTCGACTATGCCGGCATCGCGCTGGTCGCGATCGGTGTCAGCTGTCTGATCCTGGGACTGGAATGGGGTGGTCAGGAATATCCGTGGGGTTCGGCGACGATCATCGGACTGTTCGCGGCCGCGGTGGTGCTGCTGGCCGCGTTCGTCTTCGTCGAGACACGCGCGGCCGAGCCGATGCTGCCGATGCATCTGTTCCGCAGCAACGTCTTCACCGTCTGCTCGATCCTCAGCTTCATCGTGGGGTTCGCGATGCTCGGCGCGATGACCTATCTGCCGGCCTATCTGCAGTACGTCAACGGTGTGTCGGCCACTGCCTCCGGACTGCGCACGTTGCCGTTGGTGGTCGGCCTGTTCACCACCTCGATCATCTCCGGGCAGGTGGTCGGCCGGACCGGCTACTACAAGTACTTCCCGGTCGCCGGTACCGCGGTCATGGCGGTGGGGCTCTATCTGATGTCGACCATGGGCCGGACCACGGGCTTCTGGCTGCAATCGCTGTACATGCTGATCCTGGGTCTGGGTATCGGCCTGGCGATGCAGGTGCTCACGATCGTCGTGCAGAACACCGTCCCGTACCAGGACCTGGGCACCGCCACCTCGGGTGTCACCTTCTTCCGGACCGTCGGATCGACTTTCGGCACCGCGATCTTCGGCACGCTCTACAGCAATCAGCTGGAACCGAATCTGCGTCAGGCGCTCACCGAGGTGCCCGGGGTGCCGCCCGCGGTGGCGCAGAGTCCGCAACTGCTGCACCAGCTTCCGTACGCGCAGGCGATTCCGATCATCGACGCCTATGCCGACACCATCGATTACGTCTTCCGCTGGGTGGTGCCGGTGGCCGTGGTCGGCTTCGTCGTGGCGTGGTTCCTCAAACAGGTGCCGCTGCGCGACAGCGTCCGTGCGGAGGCGGCCGATGTGGGCGGCGGCTTCTCCGTGCCCGATTCCCCGGATCGCGCTGTCCGCCTGGAACATTCACTGGCGAACGTGCTGCGCAGACTGCGCGACGACGAGCTGCCCGATCCGCGGATCCTGGCGGCCGCCGACAGTCCGCTCGGCCGGGATCAGGCCTGGGCCATCGGGCAGGTGAAGATGTTGCAGCGCGCCCGTGGATCGGCAGATCTGGCAGCCGTGGCCCGTGCGCACTGGATGCCGCCGGAAGTGCTGGAACCGGTGTACGACAAGGCCGTACGATCCGGATACATCGAAGTGGACGGCGACCGAATGGAATTGACCGCGAGTGGCCAGGCGGAGTACGACCGCATTCTCGCCGCCTGGCGCAAGTGGCTGTGCCGCTATCTCGACGATTGGGATTGCGCCGACCCGGATGATCGCGCACTCTTCGACCGGGCGCTGGACAACATCGCGGCGAAACTGCTGGAGGAAGTGGAACGACCGGAGGCGCTGCGGCTGACGGTGTGATTCACCGCCGGCCGCAGCACCGCGTCCGATTATTCTGAACTACACGGCGATACGCTCACGCGACGGCGAGTTCGGCGCGCTCGTCGACCGGTGCGTCCCAGTCGATGGTGTAGCTCTGCTCGCGCGCCATGACCTCTTCCATCTTGAAGAGTTTGGTCGCCAGCGGCATGACCAGCGGCATCATCCGGCGCATCACCGGGCCGACGGTCTTCGACTGGTTGATCTTGGCGCCGCGGGCCGCGACCTTCTCCACCCGGGGACGGCGGATCCGTTCGTAGGCGGCGAAAGCGGTTGCCGGCGAATCGAAATCGCGCAGGCATCGAGCCAGCTGCACGGCGCTCTCGATGGCCAGCGACGCTCCCTGGCCGGTGCTGTTGGACGGCGCGTGCACCGCGTCGCCGACCAGGACCATACGGTCGCGATACCAGTGCGGCACCGGCGGCATGATGTGCAGGCCGCCGGTGACGACCAGCTCTTCCGGCGGCGTGTTGCGCACCAGCTCGGCGCCGGGGGTGTCCTCGGCGTAGACCTCGCGCAGTGTCCGCAACCACTGTTCGGCCGGAACCTCGCGAGCCTCGGTCAGCGAAAGATATTGCTTCTGCGGCAGATTCGCGCCCCAGGCGATCCGGCCGTCCGGCATGGGCCAGTACAGGTAGTAGGCGTTGCGTCCGTAGGCGAACACCATGGTCTCCGGGGGGACCGGAGCCGAGCATTCGGTGTAGGCGCCGAACCCGAGCATGCCGGTGTAGTCGGCCCCCGGGGCGTTCGGATCGATGAGCGTGCGCACGCGCGATTTGATGCCGTCGGCGCCGACGACGATGTCGGCGGTGGCGGTGGATCCATCGGCGAACCGAGCGGTCACACCGTCACGATGTTCCTCGACGCCGACCAGGCGCTTGGAATATTCGACGGCCACACCGGCCTCGACGGCGTGATCGTGCAGCACCTGGTGCAGATCGCTGCGATCGATCGCGTGCAGCGGTTCCAGGCCGGCGGCGGTGGGCAACTCGATGTCCTTGTGGCCCAACGACATCACCATGCGACGGATCGGCAGTGCGATCGCGCGCACGGCATCGCCGGCGCCGATGACGTCCAGGGCCGCCAGGCCGTTGGGGGCGAACCCCAGGGCGCTGCCGATGTTGTAGGCCGGTCCCGGATAGGCCTCGTAGACGGTGGCCTCGATCCCGGCCGCGCGCAGGGCGGTGGCGGCGACGGGGCCGGCGACGCCGCCCCCGATGACGAGGGCGGATGTAACTGCGGACATGGGAATTCTCCTCGAGTGGATGAACCCGATCCGATCCGCGCACGCGCCGCCCAGTTATCCTGAAGTTGCCATACTCGGGCTGGGTTCGCCTGCGTGAATGCGGTTCGAGAGGTAGGTGGATCGGGCTCGGCGCGGTGTTGCCGCACTTCGCCGGGCCCGGTTCGTATCGTGGTTTTTCGTCCTGGATTTCAGTCGGCGGTCGGCTGTCGGAACGTCCCTCCTTCCACCATCGCGGCGATCTCGGCGGGCGGAATCTGCTCCGAGTGGGCACGCCGCCAGAAATCGATATCGGGGAATGTGCCGGCGGCGAGTTCGGTGCGCAGTCCGGCGACCCACGCCGCCTCGGCCTCGAGCATCGCCACGCCGAATTCGGCCTCGACCAGGAAGAGCCGGGGCAGAAATTGCGTCTGCTCTTCGATTTCGCGGCGCCGCACGGCGATCTCCGCGGCGAGCAGCCGGGTGCGTTCGTCGAGCAGCGGGATCACCTCGTCCGGCGGCAGCAGGGCCACCACGGACAGGCCGGCCACGAACCGATGCGGTTCGGGTTCGGGGGTCGAGATCAGTTCGCGGATCCAGTCCTCGGCCTCGGCGCGGCCGGCGTCGGTGAGCCGGTAGATCGTCCGCTCGGGCCGGGCGCCGTCGCGTTCGCTGCCGATGACCTCGACGAACCCGTGCTTCTCGAGGTTCTGTACGACCGTGTAGAGCGACCCCCATTTGATGTCCATATCGCGGTCCTTGCCGCGTTCGCGCATCTGGGCCGCGATCTCGTACCGGTGCATGGGACGTTCGATCAGCGTCGCCAGGACCGCCAGGGCCAGCAGGTTGGCGACCTTTCGCTTCTTTGGCATCGCCCGCACCTCCTTACTCGTCTACGAATATACGTCTGCGAGTATGGCGTCGGCAAGAGTCTTCATTGCGTGATGGGTCGTGGGGTACATACGACGAGCACCCCCGGGGGTGGCGTGCCGGCGCCGTCCCGGGGGTGGATCGTCACGAGCGACGCGCGCGACCGCCGAGGGGCGGGCTGCCGGTGGGCGGCGACGACCGGGGCCGATGAGGGGTACCCCGTCGCTCGCGCCCCGCGCGAGACGGCGTGACGTTCGAGGGTGGGGACAGGTTCTGGGTCCCCATATCTACTATTTGTGTACGTAGACAGTAGGTCAACGGCCAGGGTCGGTCAAGAGTGTCGAACCGGCCGACCGACGCCGGGCGGTTATCGTGATCCGTCGTGCGGATCTTTGTGGCGGGCGCTACCGGAGTACTGGGCGCCAGACTGACACCCCTGCTGGTCTCGGCCGGATTCGAGGTCGCCGGGCTGACGCGCTCGGAGTCGAAGGCGTCGATGCTGACCGGCTTCGGCGCCCGGCCCGTCGTGTGCGATGTCTACGACGCGGCGGCGCTGGAACAGGCGGTGCGCGATTTCGCGCCCGATCTGGTGATGCATCAGCTCACCGACCTGCCCGACGATCCCGCCGATCTGCCCGCCGGCCGGGCGGCGAATTCGCGGATGCGCCGCGAGGGCACCGCCAACCTGCTCGCCGCGGCACAGGCGGCGGGCGCGAAACGCTTTCTCGCCCAGAGTGTCGCGTGGGAGATGACCGGAGAGGGACAGGCCGCCAAGCAGTTCCTGGAGGACGCGGTGCTCGGCGTCCGCGGCGTCGTCCTGCGCTACGGCCAGTTCTACGGTCCCGGAACCTACTATCCCGAGAACGCGGACCGGCCCGATCCGCCGCGCATTCATATCGCCGAGGCCGCGGCGCGCACCGTGGTCGCGCTGGATCTGGCCTCGGGCATCTATGCGGTGACCGAAGACGGCCGCGTGGATTTCGAACCGGTGCAATAGTCTCCGACGCCCGCCGATCGTCGGCGACGGGTCATCCGGCGCGCTGCCGGAGCACTTCGGCGGTGGGCTCGTCGGCGGGCAGGAAGGCCTCGAGGTGCAGTTCCGCCAGCGAGACGTCGGTGGCGGTGGCGAACGAGGTGAGCGTGGTGATCAATCGCAATTCACCGGCCTCGCTGCGCAGTCGCAGCGGCACCGCGAAGCCGAGGTAGCCGGGTCCGGGGTCGGTCTCCGGGAGATAGCTCTCGAATTCGGCGACCAGTTCCTCGGCGCGCGGATCCGGTGACGTGCGGTTGCGCGCCCGCATGGATTCGGTGACATGCCGGCCCCATTCGGCGAAGTTGACCACCCGCGGCGCCAGGCCGTCCGGATGTAATGCCAAGCGGCGCACATTGATCGGCGCGGTGAGCAGTTCGGGCGCGCAGCCGTCGGTGAAGACGTCGAACGCGGCGTTCGCCTCGATCAGGCTTCCATAGCGGTCTGCGATCAGCGCCGGATAGGGCATATGGCCGGACAGGATCGTGCGCAGGGCCTCGCGTACCGGAGCCAAGTGCGGTGCGTCGACGCCGGATTCGTCGTAGGCGGGTGTGAAGCCGGCCGTCGCCAGCAGCGCATTGCGTTCGCGCAGCGACAGTTCCAGCGATTCGGCCAGCCGTAGCACGATGGCGCGACCCGGCCGGGAACGGCCCTGTTCGAGATAACTGAGATGGCGCTGCGTGGTGTCGGCGCGGATGGCCAGATCGAGCTGGCTCCACCGCCGCAGCCCTCGCCAGCGTCGCAGTTCCTGTGCGAAGGGGCCCGGTCGCGCGACTGTCGTCATGGGATCATCGTCGGCCCCGACGGGGCGCTTCGCCATACCCTGTGGGGAATCGCGCGAGTGCGCGCCGACGGACAGACTCGGCGGCATGAGCTACGAACCCACCGATATCGAACTGAAGAATCTGCTCGACCGCTGGATCGGCCAGTGGAACGAGCCCGATGCCGACCGGCGCCGCGAGCTGATCCGCGAGGTCTGGGCCGAGGACGGCTATCAGATCCTGGTCAACCCGCCCGAGGGCATCCGCGATACCGCCCGCCAGTACGGAGTGTCCGCCCCGGCGGTCGAGGTCCGCGGCTACGACGCGATGTTCGCCCGCGTCACCCGGGCGTACGAGATGTTCGTCGCCGATGGTGAGCACTTCTTCGAAGCCGAGGGCGAGCCGGTTCGGCACGCCGGGTCCGCCGTGGCGCTGACCTGGGTGATGCGCGCACGCGCGGACGGCACGGTCGCCGGCGCCGGACTCGAGGTGCTGACTTTCGACCCCGACGGGAGGGTGCGCACCGACCACGAATTCGTGAACTGAGCCGGCGTAGACCTGTCGGTGCGCCTGTCTAGGGTGCAGGAATGCCTCGCGACCTCGCCGACCTGCCCTATGCCCGGAATCTGACGCCGCTGCTGGAACCGCTCGCCCCCGATACCGAGTACGAGCGGGTCCACCTCGACGCCACCTCTGTCGACGAGGTGTCGGCCGGCGGCTCCTGGTTCAGTGAGTCGGCGCTGACCGGTGTGGTGCTCGGCGGCGGCAGTCTGAACCACTGCCGGTTCGACGACGTCTGGCTGCGCGGGGTGCGGTGGATCGGAGTCGATGCCTGCGAAACCCGTTGGCTGGATGCCGAATTCGTCGACTCCGCGTGGTCCGGGGTGGTCGCCGTCGACGCGCAGCTGCGCCGTATCCGTTTCGAGGGCTGCAAATTCGAATCGGTGAACTTCCGTGCGGCCACCCTGCGGAACGTGACCTTCGCCGAATGTGTCTTCCGCGACACCGACTTCTCCGCCGCCACACTCCGGAAGGTCGATTTTCCCGGATCGCGGCTCGAAGGCGTCGCCCTGCACGGCGCCACCTTCGAAGATGTCGATCTGCGGGGTGCGGCGGCACTGGACCTCATCGCCGATATCGGAACGCTGAAGGGCGCGATCATCAGCACACCTCAGCTGATGGAGATGGCTCCCGCCTTCGCGCGAGCGGCGGGAATCATCGTGCGCGACAATCGAATCCGCGACTAGCCGCTGGAAACCCCGGGGATCTGCCCGATACCGTAGGTCACCGCCATGGCCAGCGCGCCACCGATCACCACCCGAAGGACGGCCCGGCGCCGATTGCTGCCGCCCAGGCGTGCGCTCAGCGATCCGGTCGCTGCCAGCGCCAGCAGTACCGCGCCGAAAGTCACCGGAATACGCCAGTTCGCCGGCGGCAGCAGAATCGCCAGCAGCGGCAACAGGGCGCCGCAGGTGAACGCCAGCGCGGAGGAGAAGGCGGCCTGCCACGGGTTGGTCAGCTCGTTCGGGTCCAGACCCAATTCCGCCTCGGCGTGCGCGGCGAAGGCATCGTGGGCGGTCAATTCCTGCGCGACCTGCCGCGCGGTCGCCTCCGAGAGTCCTTTGTGCCGATAGATCTCGGTCAACTCGGTGAGTTCGTAATCGGGGTCTTCGGCGAGCTCCCGCTTCTCCAGCGACAGCAGGGCACGTTCGCTGTCGCGCTGCGTGCTCACCGAGACGTATTCGCCGACCGCCATCGACAGCGCACCCGCGACGAGCCCGGCCACACCCGCGGTGAGGATGGGCGTGGTGGCCGCGGTGGCCGAGGCGACGCCGACCACCAGGCCCGCGGTCGACACGATGCCGTCGTTGGCGCCCAGGACCCCGGCGCGCAACCAGTTCAGCCGGGACGCGAAACCTCCGCCGTGCGGTTCGTGCGGATGCTTCCAGCTCCCGGTCCCCACATTGTCGGAGTCGTCCACGGATGCAGAGTAGGCCGTCGCCCGGGCCGGGCGGTGGATCCGCGCCGCAGGCGAGCCGCGCCCGCCGGTGCGGCGAGGTCCGGATCGGTAGCATGCGAGGCATGAATTCCCTTGTCACGCGCGCTATGTCCACGGTCGCCGCGCAACTGGGCAATCCGCACGGGGTGCTGGGCAAGGTGGTCGCGCGGATGCTGAACCGGGCCAATCGCTTCGCCATCGATGCCGCGGTCGAGGCGGCCGAGGTGGGTGCGGGGCAGGCCGCGGCCGATATCGGTTTCGGCGGCGGCGTGGGACTGTCGATCCTGCTGCGCGAGGTCGGCGACACCGGGACCGTGCACGGCGTGGAGATCTCTCCGGATATGTCGGCGCGGGCCCGTGCACGCTTCACCCGCGACATCGGCACCGGCCGGCTGCGGATCGTCGAGGGCGGACTCACCGAGTTGCCGCTCGCCTCGGCGAGCCTGGACGCGGTGATCACGGTGAATACCGTCTATTTCATCGATGATCTGGACCGGGCCTGCGCGGAGCTGGCGCGCGTGCTGCGCCCGGGCGGGCGGGTGGTGGTCGGTATCGGTGATCCGGCGGCGATGGCGAAGATGCCGTTCACCGCGCACGGCTTCCGGTTGCGGCCGGTCGACGACGTATCGGAGGCGCTGGAACGAGCCGGGCTGGCGGTCGAACACCGGCGGATCGACCGGCAGCCGATTCCGGCTCATCTGCTCATCGGCCGCCGGGGGAGCGAGGACTGAGCACCGGCAGGGCGACCACGTCGATCTCGCGACTCACGGCGCCGATCTCGTCGGCCACCGAGGCCAGGGCGATATCGATGGTGAAGCCCATCGGCGCGTCGAGCGGCCGGAGGAAATCGTCGTAGTGCATGGGTACCACGGTGGCGGGGCGTAGCCGGGTCAGGATTCGGCGCCAGTAGTCCGGCGTCACCGACCGTCCGGCCACCCCGGCGAGGAAGATGTCGATGTCGCGATGCCGGATCGCCTCGTCGACGAGGTCGGCGCTGCCCTGGTGATAGATCTCGACACCGGCCACCGCGATGTGGATACCCCAGGTCTGTCCGCAGCCGTAGGCCATCGGCGCCAGCGCGGCCAGGGATTCGCAACTGGTGTCGCCGGGGGACGGGATCCGGGTGCCGAAGGGGATCTTCGAATGCACGCTCGGCACGAAGGTCACCGTGAACGGCCCGAGTTCGTAGCGGCGGTAGGGTTCCACCTCCACACCGCGCCCGCCGAGCCCGTGCAGATCCATGAGATTGCGCACCGATCGTGAGCCGTAGACCGCGCAGCCGAAGCGGCGCGCGAGCTCGGGGGCGTCCAAGGCGTGATCCCAATGACCGTGTCCGACAACGATTCCCGCTACCTTGTCGAGGGCCGGCAGGAAGCGGACGATCGATGCGGGATCGGGAAGTGCGGTGCGGCGGCGTACCACCGTCGACAGCGGCACCCGGGTGAGGAAGGGATCGACGAGCAGCGTCACGCCCTCGTAGGTCATCCGGTATCCGGCGGTGCCCAGCCATTCGATCTCCAGACCGGCCGGCAGCGTGAGCGGCCGGGCCTCGAGCTCGCGCAACGCCTGCGCGTCCTCGCGGTCGCGCGCGTTCTTGTTCAGGAAGTAACGGGCATAGCCGGCGGTGTGCCGAAGCGGATCGAGAACCGTCGAGAGAGCGGGCATCGGTCCATTGTGCGCGCCCGGCTCAAGGCCGGTCGTCGGCGAGCACCTTGTGCAGGGCGGTGGCGAGGGCGCCGAGTTCGTCGGCCGCCAGACCGGCGAAATGTTGATCGACGACCGCATGGTGATGCGGAGTGGCCTCGTGCAACCGCTGCCGCCCGGCCGCGGTGATGGCGACATATGCCGATCGGCCGTCCGCGGGATTGGTTTCGCGGGTGACCAGGCCGCGCGCCTCCAATTCGGTGACCAACCGGCTCACCCGGGTGCGGCTGAGCACCATGGTCTCGCCGAGGTCGCTCATCCGCAGACGGGTGGTGCCCGCGAGTTCGACGAGCATGTCGTACCAGCTGGCGGGCATGCCGTGGCCCCGGCGCAGTTCGGCATCCAGTTCCGGGCGCAGGTCGACGTACACCCGCTGCAGCGCCCGCCACACCTGGACCGAGGCGGGTACTGAGCTCCCGGATTCCGGCACGCCGCCGATCTTAGACCGCCGCCACCCCGCCCGCCCGGCCGCGCGGATCGCCGGGCGGCGATAACCGCTGGACACCGGATCTACGATGCGGACATGGATATGCGCGCGAGCGTGGAACTTCCTCCCGATTGGCAGGCCCGGGTGCGCGGCGCTCTCGTGGACTCACCCCGGCCGGAGTTGGCGGACGGTTCACTGCGGCTGCTGGGCGCGGGTTTGGACAGTGTTGCGCTCCAGCTGGATTCGGCGGCGGATGCCTATGTGCTGCGCCTGCCGCAGGATCCGCACGGGGCGGAAGGGATCGCCCGCGAGGCCGGACTGCTTCCGGAGTTGGCCCCGCTGCTGCCGGTGCCGATTCCGCAATTCCTGTTCACCGCGCCGAATCCGCTGGGGCCCGGGGAGTTCTGCGTGTATCCGCTCGTGCCGGGCGAATCGCTCGACGAAACGGACTGGGCCGAGCGGGGACTGCTGCGCGCCGAATCGGCACGCACGATCGCGGAACTGATCGAACGGATCCACTCGTTTCCGGTGGACCGCGCCCGGGACTTCGGTGTCGAGGTCACCGATCTGCGGGGGGATTTCGCCGCGGATCTGAAGTCCGTTCGTGCCGAGGTGCTTCCGTTGCTGGACGCGGCCGAGGCCGCAGAGCTGTCGGGGGCGTGGCAGCGATATCTCGACGACGACGCCAACTTCGATTTCGAACCGACGCTCATCCATGCCGATATGAGTCTGGATCATCTGTTGATCAGCGGCGGCACGATCACCGGACTGATCGACTTCGGCGATGTGGAGATCGGTGACCCCGACTACGACCTCTGCTACCTGTATCCGGAGGCGGGGCACGAGTTCGTGCGCGAGATCCAGCGGTGTCGCGCACGGGATCTCGGGCCCGTCATCGAGAACAAGCTGCGCTTCTGGGCGTGTGCCGATCCCGCGCTCGACGTGCTGGACGCGATCGAACAGGGCCGCACGGACTTTCGCGAACAGCGGCTGACTGTCCTGCGGCAGGCGCTGCGCAGCTATCGGCCGAACGGCATGTCCTGAGCCTCTGGGCCTCAGCGGCGTTCGTAGAATCCGTCGATCCGCGCCCGGCCCTCGGCCTGTGCGGCCGCCAGCACCTCCCGGGGTTTCGCACTCTCGACGGATTTCCCCGCGGCCGTGGTGAGGGGCGCGTTCAGGGCGAACAACTCGAAGACGTACCGGTGCGGTCCGTGCCCCTTGATCGGTGCGGGACCCATGTACCCGCGGCCGAATCCGGACCGCAGTACCCGCACACCAGCTTCGTCGGTATCGGCGCGTAACGCGTTGCGGGACAAGCTCCGCACCGACGGATCGAGGAGCGCGACGCAGTGGACGAACGGCTTTCGCATCGGAGCGTCAGGATCCTCGACGACCAGCAGATAGCCCGTCGCAGTGTCCGGCGCGCCGCTCCAGCTCAAGGCGGGAGACTCGTCGGCGCCACCGATCCGGCGGGAGGCATGCCGGATGTCGAGCGTGGTCTCCGGCTCGAAGTCCGGACTCGTGAGTCGAAAAACGTTGTCGCCGAGCAGGTTCGGCTGATTCCATGCCAGCTCCGATTCACCGGCGCGGTGATGGGCGAGTAGCTTGCCGAGGATACTCATCGGTTCTCCTTCTCCGACCGAGGTGGAAGTAGCCGCCGCGCTGCCGGTCGCAGGAGCGGGCGGGCGAAGTGATGGATTTCTACCGTGGCATCGAATTCCAGGGTGGATGCCGCGCCGGGAGTGCCGGCCCATTCCTCCGGCACGGCGACGCCCGGCCAGGTGTGGCCCCCGCCGAACACCGTCCATGCCGTGACGGCGGTATCGGCGATGCCGTGGGCGGTGGTGACGCGGCGCGAGCCGGCGGTCGTGACGGTGGTTCGGTCGCCCGGGCACCGGTCGAGCCTCGCCCAGTGGTCGGCGGTCGCGGCGGCGCCGAGAATCCGCCCGCGCGGTTCACCGTTCGGCCCGCGGTGGCGGGAGTGGCCGCCGCCCAGCGGGACCAGGGGATCGGCATCGCCGTTGATCAGCATCGCCGACACCGCATGGGTCGGCCGCACCGCGGTCAGGTTGGCGGGCAGCGCCCCGGCCACCGCGGCGAAGGCGGCGACCCGTTCGCTGCATTCGAGCGCGAGCCGATGAGACATGAAGGCGCCGTTGGATATTCCGGTCATGAGCGTTCGATCGGCCGCGGTCGCGTAGGTGTGCGCGCACCAGTCGATCAGGCTGCGTAGGAATCCCACATCATCGACCCCGTGCTCCTCCGCGGCCGTGACGCCGCGGCCGTCGGCCCAACTGCCGTAGCAGCCGTCGGGATAGACGACACCGACGCCCCAGTCCTCGGCGTGATCGGCGAATCGGGTCCAGTCGTGCATGAGCAGGCCGCCGCCTCCGGTCTCCGGTCCCATATTCCCGTGCAACGCGACGATCAGCGGACTGTCCGGTTCCCGGGGTGGCCGCAGATGAAAGCTTCGCTTGCGGCCGTCGTGGGTCGGCTCGCCCGGAATCAGTTCGGCGGTCATCGGCTTCCCTCCGCGCGGCATGCCCGTTCGCCGTCGGATTAATACAGTAATACTGCGCAGTTCTACTGTAGATTAGTCGATCATGGACGACGTGACAAACGCTCGGGAGGCGATCGCCGAGGAGCTGCAAAGTGTGGTCGGCGCACTCGTGCGGCGCATGCGCTCGGCCTCGCCGGCGCGCCGTATCTCGTTGTCGCAGTTGTCGATTCTGAAGCGGCTCGACCGCGAGGGGCCGGCCACGGTGGCCGATCTGGCGCGGGCCGACAAGGTCCGGCATCAAACCGTCGCGGTGGCGGTTTCCGCCCTGGAAGGCCGGGGGCTGCTGAGGCGCACCCCCGATCTGGACGATCAGCGGCGCAAGCGGTTGCACATCACCGATGCCGGGCTGGAGCTGCTGTCGGAACGGCGCGAGGCCGGGTACGGCCACCTGGCCGAACTGATCGCCGCTCGTCTGACGCCCGCCGAACAGCGGCAATTGGCGGCGTCGCTTCCGATTCTGGGCAAACTCCTGGACTGAATCGGGGGAGATCTCCGGGACCTTCCCGATGTGCCGGACGTGGCCGCGGTGGTTTGTTTCCTATCGGCGGGTATCCGGTCCGCCGCGAGGTCGTGGGAGGGTCGTCGTGAATGCCGCCGTGGTGACGACGTGGATCTGGTTGATCTTCGAGATCGGACTGGCGCTTCGGGATCGGTTGCGCAGCAAGGGATCCACCGCCCGTGACCGCGGAACCCGTACCACCATCATGATTGTCGTCGCCGTAGCGATCGGGGTGGCGAATGTGGTGTCGATCGTGCTGCCGGCCGACAGCGATCTGCGCTTCACCACTCGTCACGAGGTCGTCTGGCAGATCGCCGGAGTCGCGCTGATGGTCGCGGGGCTCGGTGTGCGAATCTGGGCTATCGCGGTGCTGGGCGCGGCATTTCGCACCACCGTCGAGGTCGACACCGATCAGGCCGTCGTCGATCGCGGGCCGTACCACTGGGTGCGCCACCCCTCCTACACCGGAGTTCTGTTGCTCACCACGGGTTTCGGTGTCGCGGCGGGGAACTGGATCTCGCTGCTGCTCCTGATCGTCGTGCCCACCTTGGCGTTTCTGCGCCGGATCGAGGTGGAAGAGGCGGCGATGGTCGAAACCCTCGGCCGTTCCTACGAGGACTATCGCGCTCGCACCAGACGGCTCGTCCCCGGCCTCTGGTAGCCGTTACATCGTTCGGGCGAATGGAGGTGCATCTCTCCTTTTGGTCGATTTGTCCGATTCGCCGGGACAATGGTGATCATGAAGTATGCGTTGACCCGACACTGGACGACCGTTGTTCCGCTCCTGGCCGCCGTGGTGCTGGCAATCGCATGGTTCACCCATCCCGCCGGAGCGGCGGCGGTACTCGTGGCGCTGGCGCTCGCGGGTGCGGTTCTGGCGGCGGTGCAGCATGCCGAGGTGGTGGCACATCGCGTGGGGGAGCCGTTCGGCTCGCTGGTGCTGGCGATCGCGGTCACGGTGATCGAGGTCGGGCTCATCGTCACCCTGATGGTCTCCGGTGGGCAGGATGCCTCGACACTCGCCCGCGACACCGTCTTCGCCGCGGTCATGATCACCTGCAACGGAATCTTCGGCCTGTCACTACTGGTCGGGGCGTTGCGCCGGCGCGTGGCGGTCTTCAACGCCGAAGGTGCGGGCGCGGCCCTGGCCACGGTCGCGACCCTGGCGACCTTGAGCCTGGTGTTGCCGACCTTCACCACCAGCAAGCCGGGCCCGGAGTTCTCCGGCTCGCAACTGGCCTTCGCGGCGGTCATGTCACTGCTGCTCTACGGATTGTTCGTCATGGTGCAGACCGTGCGGCATCGCGACGACTTTCTCCCGGTCGAGGAGACCGAGATCGACGAGCACGATGTCCGTCCGGCCGCTCGCACCGCCGCGCTGTCGCTGGCGCTGATGGTTCTCGCGCTGATCTGTGTGGTCGGGCTCGCGAAGATGGTCTCGCCCTCGATCGAGCGCGGGGTCGCCGCCGCGGGACTGCCGCGCTCGGCGGTCGGTGTGGTGATCGCCCTGCTGGTGCTGCTGCCCGAAACGATCGCCGCGGTGCGCGCCGCCCGCGGGGACCGGGTGCAGGTCAGTCTGAATCTGGCACTCGGTTCGGCGATGGCCAGCATCGGTCTCACCATTCCGGCGATCGCCCTGGCGTCGATCTGGCTCGACGGGCCCCTGACCCTCGGCCTCGGCGCCACCCAGATGGTGTTGCTGGCGTTGACCGTCGGCGCGGGTGTGCTGACAGTTGTCCCGGGCCGCGCCACTCCCTTGCAAGGCGGTGTTCACCTGGTGTTGCTGGCCGGATTCGTCTTTCTCGCGGCGAGTCCGTAACGGCGAATCATTGTGGCGGGCCACACGTGATGTGGGTCATAGCGATAGCAGATCAGTGCTGATAACAGGTTCTAGAATGCTCGTTTACTTAGAAAAACATGCACGTTAGCTGGATTTATCGCCGTCCTTCGCGCAGGTCTCGAAGCGGCCACCCTCACACCGTGATCGGCTTTACTGTAACTAGTTGTAACCGATAGCTTCGTGTTGGCAGTGTTGCCGATCACGGAGAGACGATTGTGAAATTCGAGCCACACCGCCCGGACCGGGCCCGCCGCTCATGGCGCCGGTGACCCGGGCTACCTCGGGCGCGTCCGCTGTTCGTATCGTTCGCAAGAATTTCTCGGACACCGTCGTGTCCGCACTGCGAACCTTCGGCAGGGCAGTGGATATCGCCCGGGAATCGGTGACCGGCACGACCACCGACATCGTCCGGCGCGAATTCCAGTGGCGGGAAGCGGTTCTGCAGGCGTGGCGGCTGGTGACGGTGACCGCGATCCCCGCGATCCTGATCGCCATCCCGTTCGGTGTGATCGTCTCGGTGCAGGTCGGCAACCTCATCCACACCCTGGGCGCGGATTCGCTGCTCGGCGCGACCGGCGGGCTCGGTGTGATCAAACAGGGCGCACCGCTGGCCACCGGCTTCCTGCTCGGCGGCGCGGGCGCGGCCGCGATCGCCGCCGATCTGGGCGCCCGCACCATCCGCGAGGAGATCGACGCGCTCAACACGATGGGCATCTCGCCGATCCACCGGTTGGTGATCCCGCGGCTGGTGGCGATGATCCTCGTCGCGCCGCTGCTGAACATCCTCATCATCTTCGTCGGCATCGTCGCCGGCTACGCGGTGGCCGTCGGCGGCCAGAACGTCACCCCCGGAAGTTATTGGGCCACTTTCGGATCCTTCACCACCGTCGCCGACGTGTGGGTCTCGCTGCTCAAGGCCGTGCTGTTCGGATTCCTGGTGGTGATCATCGCCTGTCAGCGCGGACTGGAGGCCAAGGGCGGCCCGCGCGGGGTGGCCGACGCCGTGAACGCGGCCGTGGTGCTGTCGGTGGTGTCGATCGCGATCGTCAATCTCGGCGTGACCCAGGTGGTCGAGATGTTCCTGCCGACGAGGTTGGTCTGACGTGGCGATTTCGACCTATAGGCCCAAGGGGCTCAGCCACTTCGTGCGCTTCTACCGCCGCCGCGGTCTGCTCCTGGCGCGCGTGGAGGGACTGGGCTTCGTCCTGTCCTTCATCTGGCAGGTGCTGTCGTCGATTCCCTTGACGCTCAGGCGGTACCGGGACGAGACGCTGCGCATCATCTCCGATATGACCTGGGGGCGCGGGTCGGTGATCGTCGGCGGCGGCACGGTGCCGATGATGATCGTGCTCGGCTTGGTGATGGGCGCCTCGGTGGCCGTCGAATCCTTCACCATGTTGAACATCCTGGGCATGGGCCCGGTGTCGGGCATCGTCTCGGCCTACGCCACGACCCGCGAGCTGGCGCCGATCGTGGCCGCCATCGGATTCGCCGCCCAGGCCGGCTGCCGCATGACCGCCGAGATCGGCTCGATGCGCATCTCGGAGGAGATCGACGCGATCGAGGCGCTGGGCCTGCGGTCGGTCCCGTTCGTGGTGACCACCCGGGTGATCGCGGGCGCCATTTCGATCGTGCCGACCTTCCTGATCGGGCTGATCCTGTCGTATCTGGCCTGCCGCGGGCTCATCACACTGGTCCACGGCCAGTCCGCCGGTGTCTACGACCACTACTTCTTCCAGTTCGTTTCCGGATTCGACGTGATCGCCGCGGTGATCAAGGTGGCGATCTTCGCGACCGTCGTGATCCTCATCCACAGCTACTACGGCTTCTTCGCCACCGGCGGGCCCGAGGGGGTCGGCATCGCGTCCGGCCGCGCGGTGCGTGCGTCGTCGGTCGCGATCGTGGCCATCGACATGGTGCTGACGCTGATGCTCTGGGGTTTCAACGCGTCGATCGACTTCACGGGGTAGTACAGGTGCCGAATTACGGAATGCCCGGAGTGGCGGTGGACAAGCGGCGCTCGCTGCTGGTCGGCGGGGTGGCGATCGCGGTCGTGGCCGCCGTCGCGATCGCCTCGCTGGCCTATCGCGGGCTGCGGTCCGACGACAGCCTGCGCATCGCCCTGCACACCGAGCAGATCGGTGACGGCGTGCTGGCCGGCACACCGGTGCGGGTGGACGGTGTGCAGGTCGGCGAGGTCGCGGCGATCGTGCCCGTCGACGGCGGGACCCAGCGAATCAGTCTGCGGCTGGACCGATCTCAGCTGCACGGCATCGACGACAGCCTCCGGGTGGACTACGCGCCGGCGAACCTGTTCGGTATCAGCGAGATCGAACTGCGGCCCGGCTCCGGCGGCGCCCCGTTACGCGGCGGGTCGACGATCGACCTGACCGGACAGCACGCCGACGCGGTCTACGACGCGACCATGGGTGGTCTGCTGCGCGGACTGTCGCAGACCGGCAACGCTCTGCTGACTCCGCAGATGGCCACGGTGATCGCCCAGGTCTCCAACGATGTGCGGGGTTTCACGCCGCTGGCCCAGGCCTTGATCTCGGTGGCGCAGACCATCACCGACAACCAGACGATGCCCAGTTCCGAACTGGTCGGACGGCTCGGCCCGGCCTTCGACGGCGGCGGTCGCTTCGCGGGCGCGACCATCCAGGTGCTCGATCTGTTGCGCAATATTCCACGGCTGCAGGATCATCGGGGCTCCTACGACGCCGGAACCTCGGCGCTGACCGGTTCGGTGCTACCCGCGCTGGCCGGTCTGGGCACGCGTGCGGGATCCGAATTATCCGGCGCCACAGACACTCTGGCGCCGATGCTGGCGGTCCTCGCGCAGCTGGTTCCGCATCCGCAGCAATCCGGCGCCGACCTCGCCGAACTCGTGCGACGCCTGCGCGCCGGACTGCACGACACCCCGGACGGCCCGGTGCTGGACACGGAAATCGACGTGCGCGGCGTGCCGGTGCTGGCACCGCTGCTGGGAGGAATCCGATGAAGGTCGGCGCCGCCGCCTGGCGGCTGGGTTTGTTCGCGGTGGTGATGATCGTCGTGCTGTCGGTGGTGTTCACCGCGATCAAGCGGCCCGTCGCGGGCGACACCGATACGCATCAGGCGCTGTTCACCGATGCCAACGGGCTCAAGGTGGGCGACGACGTGCGCCAGTTCGGTGTGCAGGTCGGCAAGGTCGAGGACATCTCGCTCGACGGGGCACTGGCGCGAGTCCGGTTGTCGCTGAGGACCGATGCGCCGATCTTCGACAATTCGAAGCTCGCCATCCGCTATCAGAATCTCACCGGTCAGCGCTATATCGATCTGCAACAGCAGCCGAAGCCGGGGACGCGGCTGCCGGCCGGCCGCACGATCGGCGTCGACCACACTGTGCCGTCGTTCGATGTGACGAGCATGTTCAACGGACTGAAACCGGTGCTGGCCACCATTTCCCCGGACGCGATCAACCAGTTCAGCGCCAGCATGGTCGCGCTGATCGAGGGCGACGGCACCAACGTCGAACCGGTGCTGGCCGCGATCGGGCGGCTCGCCTCCTACGTGGACAACCGTCAGCAGGTGATCGGCGCCCTCATCCACAACATGTCCGATCTGTCGCAGCGCGTCGGCGGGCGGGTGCACTACCTGGTGCCGCTGCTGGCCCGGCTGACCGACATCTTCGAGGCCCTGCAGACGAATATCGGCGGGCTCGCGCAGTTCGCGATGGCCGCGCCGTCGGTGCTGGGACCGTTGGACAGCCTGTTCGACGCCCTCGGGCTGCAGTCCGGCACCGATGTCGACGCGCTCATCCGGCGGCTGTTCCCCGACCCGGAAGAGGCCGTGGACGTCTTCGGCAAGTTGCCGGCCCTGCTCGGCGGACTGGACGCGGCCACACCGAAGCCGGTGGCGGGCTGGAAACCGCAGTGCTCCAAGGGAAATGCCGAAGTGCCGCAGGTGGTGCGGGTGCTCGTCGCGGGACAGCAGGTGGCGATATGCAACGGCTGAATCGGTTCGGGTCCGGCCTGTTCCGGCCACGGGATCGGCGCGTCGCGGACGCGGCGACCACTCGCCGCCGCGAAATCCGGCTCGGTATCGTCGGCGTCGCGCTCGTCGTGGTCTGCGCGGCCGCCGCGGGCATCCTGTACGTGGTGCCGTTCGGCAAGAAGACCTACAGCGCCGAACTGTCCGAAGCGCAGTCGGTGAAGGTCGGCGACGATATTCGCGTCGCCGGAATCCCGGTCGGCAAGGTGGAATCACTGGAGCTGCACCCGGATCGGGTGCGGATGCGGTTCACCGTCGATTCGGACGTCTTCGTCGGCGACCGGTCCACACTCGACATCCGGATGCTGACCATCGTCGGCGGCAACTACGTCGCGCTGTTTCCCGCGGGCGATAAGTCGCTGGGCGACAGGGCGATTCCGATGGATCGCGTGCGGCTGCCCTACAGTCTCGTGCAGACCTTCCAGGACGCGGCGCAACCGCTGCGGCAGATCGACGGCGACACGCTGCGCCGCAATCTCGCCGCCCTGGACACCTCGATCGAGGCCGCACCGGATGCGCTGCGCACGACGCTGAACACGCTCGGCACCTACGTCGACGCGCTCAACCGGCAGCGCACCCAGGTCACCGATGCGATCGCGGTCGCCGACGAATACGTCACCATGTACGACGGGGCCAAACACGATCTCGGCCGCCTGATGGTCAACGTCAACCAGATGGAGACGTTGCTGGTCGACAAGCGCGCCGAACTGCGTGAGGGCGTGCGATTGCTGCGTGCGGTGATCGAGCGGGTGGCCGCGCTGGCGCCCACCTACGATTCGGCGCTGAAACCGAAACTCCAGCAGTTGAGTGAGGCACTGCCGCAGCTGGAAAAGCTCGGTGGCGAACTCGAGCCGGTGATCGGCACGGTGCAGAGCCTGCAGCAGAAGTTCGCGCAACTCAGCGGTGCGGACGACGCGGTGACGGTCGACCAGTCGGGGCAGACGGTCGGCGCGCCGGCCGCTCACCTGTGTATCCCGGTGCCGGGAAAGGACTGCTGATGCTGCACAAGCTGCTCGGTTCGCGGGCCTTCATGTCGATCGCCGGGACGGTGGCCGTCGTCGCGGTCGCGGTGTTCGGCTATCTCGTCGCCTTCCAGCCGCTGAAGGCGACCACGGCCTACTGCGCGATCATGCCCGACAGCGTCGGGCTCTACCCCGGCAACCAGGTCACCATGCGCGGCATCACCGTCGGGACGGTGAAATCCGTTGCCGTGCAGGGCAATGCTGTCAAGGTCGAATTCGACGTCGACACCGATCACCCCGTCCTCGCCGACGCCGGTGCCACGACCCTGTCGGACAGCATCGTGGCCTCCCGCGAACTCGCGGTGGTGTCCGGCGGCAAGGACACCGCGCGCTGGGATCCCGCCCGCTGCCTCACCAAGACGCTGACCCCCAAGAGCATCAGCGACACCCTGAACGCGCTGGCCCAGCTGTCGTCGCAGATCCAGGGCCCCGACGCCGCGCACCCCGATGCGCTCGCCCGCGGACTCACCTCGCTGAACAACGCCACGGCGGGCACCGGACCGCAGATCAACGCGCTGGTGCAGAAGCTCGGCGCCGCACTCTCCGCGCCGGACGCCGATATCGCCCATCTGGCAGGCATTTTCGATGCGTTCGCCTCGGTGTCCAAGGATGTGGAGGCGCACTGGGGTGAGCTGAAGACGATGCTCACCCGCCTGGGCCCGGTCCTGGACCAGGCCACCGAGGATCTGCTGCGGCCCGGCGCGGCGCTGTTCGACGGCCTCGGTCGGGTGCTGCCGATGCTCAACGACATCACCACCCTGTTCGGCGATCCGATCATGCGCGCCCTCGACGACACGGTCCCGCTGGTGAAGTTCCTGCGCGCGAGCGTGGGCTCACTGGCCCAGATGATCTCGCTGACACCGGTTCTCGCCCAGGTCGTACACACGGCCGGTGCCTCCGGCATCGGCTACGCCCCGCCGAAGGTGGCGATTCCGCAGGACCACGCCGACCAGGTGTGCGCGGCGATCGATGCCCTCGTCCCCGGGCGCTGCACGGCGGCCGACGGTCTGGCGAAGGTGGACATGGCGGCCCTGATATTCGGATTGGCAGGTGCGCGATGAGATTTCGGCGAATCACGCTCGGCTCGGCGATCGTCGTGGCGGCCGCGTTGTCGGCCTCCGGATGCGCGTTCGACCCCTCGTCGGTACCGGTGCCGGGAACCACGGTGTCGGGTCCGACGTACCACGTGCGCATCGAGTTCTCGAATGTGCTGAACCTGCCGGCGCGCGCCAAGATCATGGCCAACGGCGCACAGCTCGGCACGGTCTCCGGGGTGACCGTCGTGAAACCGGGCGCCGCGGGTGGACGCGGTGGCTACGTCGTGGTCGACGCCGACATCTCGAAGTCGGTGCGCCTTCCCGCGACCACCGTCGCCGAACTACGGCAGAACACGGTGCTCGGCGATATCCACGTCGCGCTGACCACTCCGCCGAACGGTTTCGGCACCCTGCTGCACGACGGATCCACGATTCCGGTGGCGCAGACGAAACCGCCTGTGCAACTGGAGGACACGATGGCGCTGGTGGCCGCGTTCACCCAGGGCGGTGCGGTGACACAGCTGCAGGACGTCATCGAGCAGTTCAATCGCACGCTGCCGCAGGATCCGGCGCAGACCGCCCGGATCTCGCACACCATGGCCACCGATGCCACGGATTTGGCGGACAACCTGGACCGCGTCGACGCGCTGCTCAACGGCCTGGGCACGAATGCGCAGGTGCTGCACGACATTCAGCCCGAACTCGACGACATCCTCAGCCGCACCTCGGTCGATCAGATGAACGGCATCTCCGACTCCATCGTGGGCGTGACGAAGATCTTCGGTGGGCTGGGGCCGGTGGGTGCGTCGCTGACCTGGCTCGGGCCCGTGCTGCGTGATGCCGACGGGGCGGCCCGGGCGTTCGCGCCGTTGCTGCTCTCAGCCGGCCCGGTGGACCTGAGCCGGCCGTCGAATCTGCAGGCCGTCGTGGAACTGTTGCGCGACAAGGTGATTCCGTTCGTCGAACGCGGGCCGAAGGTGAACATCGTCGGAGTGCGCTCCGACGCGTCCGCGGACGTGCCGCCCGATCAGCAGACCGACCGCATCCTGGCGACCCTGCGGATGATCGGAGTGGTGCGATGAGGTGGGGTGCGCTGACCTCGCTGGGCGGCATCGTCGCGATCACCGTCCTGGGGGCGAGCTATCTGACCTTCGGCGTCGTCCGCGCCGACCCCTTCGCCGACTACCACCGAACCACCATGGTGCTGACCGATTCCGGTGGTCTGGGTGTGGGATCGCCGGTGCTGCTCACCGGACTCGAGGTCGGCCGCGTGACCGCCGTGCACCATACCGCCGCGGGTGTCGAGGTCGGCATGCGGCTGGCCGCGGACAAACGGGTGCCGGCAGACAGCACGGTGACCATCGAACATCTGTCGGCGCTCGGCGAACCGTATGTCGAATTCCGGCCCGTCTCGGGCGGCGGGCCGTACCTGCACGACGGCCAGCGCCTGGAAACGTCGAATGTGCGCATGCCGCTGTCCATTCCGGACGTCGCGCGGCTGGTCACCAAGACCATGAACCAGCTCGATCCCGAGGTGGTGGGCTCGCTGGTCGCCACCGCGAGCTCCGCGCTGAACGGCACCGACGCCGCGATTCCGAATCTGACCCGATCCGGAGATCTGCTGGCCGCCGCGATCATGAGCCGCAGCCCGCGAATCGCGGATCTGCTCAACAGCTTTCAGGCCGCGGCGGCCGACATCGAGTGGGCCGGCCCGGCCACGAGTACCGCGGCGCCGGCGTTCGTGCGGTTCACCCACGCCCTGAACGATCTGGTCGCGGCGGTGGGCCGGATGGTGGACGCGCGTCCCGCCGGAAGCTACACCGAGGGTAACGGTCTGGCGCCGTTCCTGGCGAAGCTGACCGACCGGCTCGCGGAACTCGGCCCGGAGCTGAAGTCCCTGGGGCCGGTGCTCGCGCCGCTCGCGGAGGCGACCACGAATGCCGCGCCGCGCATCGACATCTCCAGTCTGATCACGCAGGCCCTCGACGATGTGGGCACCGACGGAACCGTGCGGGTGCGGATCAATGTCAAGTAGTACCACCGAGAAGGAGGACACCATGTCGAACGACACTGGTACCGAACCGAAGCGGGCAGTCGACGCGGAGGCCGAGTCCTCCGTGCCCACCACCAACACCACCGAAACTGGGGTGAAACCCGCGAAAGCGCCTCGCACACTGTCGATCCGGCTCTCCACCGTGGTCACCGCGGCGGCCGCAGTGGCATTGATCGCGTTGGCCGCGGTCTTCGGATCGCTGTGGCTGTCGGCGCGCGGCGATCTGCACGAGCGCGACGACCGGGCGGCGGCGCAGCAGCATGCCGAGCAGGTGGCCACCGATTACGCGGTCGGCGCCTCGAATATCGACTACCAGAACGTCGGCGCGTGGATCGGCAAACTGAAGGCCGGCACCTCGTCACAACTGGCGCAGAAATTCGACGCCACCGCGCCGAAGCTGCAGGAGATCCTGGTCCCACTGAAGTGGACCTCGTCGGCGACCCCGATCGCCGCCAAGGTGATGAGCACCGAGAACGGCCTCTACAAGGTCGACGTGTTCCTCAACGTCAACTCCACCAGCGCGCAGACGCCGCAGGGTGCGCAGACCACCGTCACCTACACGGTCGACATCGACCCGGGCAGCGGCTGGAAGGTGACCGACGTCGGCGGGATGGCCGGGGCCCTGCCCAAGCAGTGACACCCCTGCGGAGCAGTAGTAGCGGTCAGTGGCCGGGCAGGACGCACACGGTGTCGAGTCCGAGCACGCGGTTGAGCCGGCCGAACGCCAGCCATGAGCCGATGCACATACTCAGCTCGACGATCTCGGCCTGACTGTAGTGCGCTCGCATCCGGGTCCAGAACTCGTCGTCCAGGTTGTGGTGATCGAGCACGTAGCGTTCGGCGTATTCGGCGGCCAGCCGGGTCCGATCGTCGAAGGAATCGGTGGTGCGCCATTCGGTGACGGCCTGGTCGAAACCGTCTTCGACCTTCTGCCCGTCGCGTTCGGTGCGCCAGTCCTGACAGAACAGGCAACCGTTGATCTGGGCGATCCGCAACCGCGCCGCCTCGAATTCACGAAGTCCGACGGTGCTGTGCGAGTAGACCGCCAGCGACAACTTCGAGGCGGCGGGCCCGATGCCCGGCACCATCTCACCCCAGACGTAGCCGATCGGATCCTTCCCCTCGGGGATATCGATGTTCATTGCGGTGTCCTTTCCGATGGGGCGCTCGCGAATCTGCCGACGGCGGGGCGCAAGGGAACGTCGAGGGCGTCATAGAGACCGGGCTCGGCCGCGGCCAGCCAGTCGATGGCGTTGACCAATCTGCCGACGGCAGTGGCATTTCCGCCGGCGGCGCGGTTACCGCCCTCGGTCTCGGCCTCGACGGTCACCTCGATGCGCGGATCGCCCTCCACGATGATGCGATGCGCGCCCGCACCGTCGGGCGGCCGCGGCCAGTCCGGTGCGCAGTCGGGATGGATGCGGGTGACGTGTTCGATCACGATGCGCGGCCGGCCGCCGACCATGCCCTGCACCTCGAACCGCACCGCGCCCTGCGTGCCCGCCTCGAAGTCACCCATCGCCGCGGTGGTCACCGTGGTGTCGAGGGCGCGGCGGTCCAGCGTCTCGCGGATACCGTCGAGTTCGGCGCCCAGGGCGCGTGCCATCAGCCGAATCTGCCCGCCCCACACCATGGTCGGGACGCCGGGCGCGGTCATCGGCGGTTCGTAGTCCATCGGCTGCCCCATCCCGACCAGGTAACGCACCGAATCCGGCTGGTCGTAGGTGGAATAGTCGAAGATCTCCTGGCAGCGGATCGTGTCCACCCGGTGCCCCAGCCCGCTCACGAGCAACGGCAGCACGTCGTTGCCCCACCCGGGGTCGATCCCGGAGACGAACAGCGAACCGCCGCCGGCCGCGATCGCCGCCCGCACCGGCTCGCGCACCTCGGCGGGGGCGTTGCGGGGATCGTAGAGCGCGTAGAGCGCGGGCGTGACGACCACCGCGCCGGCGCGGATCGCGGTGACGATATCGCGCAGTGCGTCGTCGGGCCGGATATCGCCCGACGCGGCGTACACGACCGCGCGGGGATGGCGGTCCAGCAGGGCGTCGACATCGGCCGAGGCCGTGACGCCGAGGTCGTGGTCGAGTCCGGCCAGCCGGCCCGCATCGCGCCCGACCTTGGCCGGATCGTGCACCAGCACCCCGGTCAATTCCAGTTCGGGATGTGCGTGCGCGGCCCGGATCGCGGCACGGCCGACATTGCCCGTACCCCAGACGATCGTCGAGATCATCCCACCGACACTAGCAAGCGCTTGGTTCCGTGTGGGCGTTTTGCGTGGGTCCGCGGGCCCCGCGTCCGGACATGAGGTCGCCGGCTGAGCTCCACGTGCGTGGACGTTCGGTATTCTGATCGGCATGGCGATGCGGATCCGTTCGACGGCGCTGATGCTGTGCGCCGTCGTGCTGTCCATCGTCGCCGTCACGGTTGTGCCTGCGGGCGAACCGAATTCGCTGCTGGTGGTCGGAGCCGCGGCGATTCTCGCATTGGCGGTGGTCGCCGCCTGTTCCGGCCGGATGCGGCCGGCGCCGGTCGCGGTCCACAGCGGGCCTCCCGGCTCCGCGCAGCAGCGGCGACGGGGTTCCTTTCTCCGACAGAGCAATCCGGATACGGCGGGCCGGGTGCGGCCCAGGGCACCGGGTCACCGGAGCTGATCGCGCGTCACCACGCCGGGGCTCTCGCCGGTCGAAGTGAACGCGCGGCTGCTCGGCCGACCCTGTTCACTCGCCCGTACCTGCACGGGTGCCTCGAAGTGAGGTGATATCCCATGCTCGATTTCGTGTACTACCCGGTCGCCGCTGTTCTCTGGTTGTGGCACACCGGATTCGCCGTCCCGTTCGGTGCCGCGAGCGGTCTGTCCTGGGCCCTGGCGATCGTCATGCTCGTGGTGACCCTGCGCGCCGTCCTGTATCGGCCGTACCTGGCTCAGGTCCGCTTCTCACGCACCATGGCCGTGCTGCAACCGAAGATGCGGCAACTGCGCGCCGAATGCGGCGACGACCGCGAGCGGCTCGCCGTCGAAACCCGGAAACTGCAGCAGCAGCACAACTTCAACGCGCTCAGCGGTTGCCTGCCGGTGCTCGCGCAGTTGCTGATGTTCCTGGGACTGCTGCACGTGCTGCATTCCTTCGACCGCACCGCGGTCTCGCATGTGCCGTTCCTCGGCAGTTCCACCGCGATGACGGCGGCACAGAACGCCGACACCGCGAACTACGTGTTCGCACCGGAACAGGTGCGGTCGTTCCTGCACGCCGATCTGTTCGGCGCGCCGCTGTCGGCGACGCTCACCTCCGCCGATTCCGTCGCGTCGGTGGCCGTGGTGGCGATCCCGCTGGTGCTGATCGCGGCCGTCGCGACGCACTGCACCGCCCGGGCGTCGATCGCCCGCCAGCTCGAGACCACTGCGCAGACGCGGCTGATCAACGCGATGACACTGTGGCTGTTCCCACTCGGCACACTGGTCGCCGGACTGGTGATGCCGATCGGCATTCTGGTCTACTTCGCGACCGGCAACACCTGGACCTTCGTGCAGCAGCATGTGGTCCATCGCAGGCTCGGCCCGCTGGAATCCCTACCGCCACCGGCAGTTCCGACGGTCTAGGTCCGCTCCGGTTCGGCCGCCGCGGTCTCGTGCACGTCCGCATGCGGGGCGCCCCAGCCGATATGCGATTCGGCGCGCAGGCGGTCGATCATGTGCGGATAGTGCAACTCGAATGCCGGTCGCTCCGAACGGATCCGGGGCAGTTCGTAGAAGTTGTGCCGCGGCGGCGGGCAGGTCGTGGCCCATTCCAGCGAATTGCCGTACCCCCACGGATCGTCCACCGTGACCACCTCGCCGTAGCGGTAGCTGCGGAACACATTCCAGACGAAGGTGATCATCGAGAAGCCGAGGATGAACGAGCCGATGGTGGAGACGGTATTGAGCGTGGTGAAGCCGTCGGAGGGCAGATAGTCGGCGTAGCGGCGCGGCATACCTTCGTTGCCCAGCCAATGCTGCACCAGGAAGGTGGTGTGGAAACCCAGGAAGGTGGTCCAGAAGTGGATCTTGCCGAGCCGCTCGTCGAGCAGCCGGCCGGTCATCTTCGGGAACCAGAAGTAGATGCCGCCGAAGGTCGCGAACACGATCGTCCCGAACAACACGTAATGGAAGTGCGCCACGACGAAATACGTGTCGGTGACGTGGAAGTCCAGTGGCGGGCTGGCGAGGATGACACCCGACAGGCCGCCGAACAGGAAGGTGACCAGGAATCCCAGCGCCCACAGCATCGGCGTTTCGAACGTCAGCTGCCCCTTCCACATGGTGCCGATCCAGTTGAAGAACTTCACTCCGGTCGGCACGGCGATCATGAAGGTCATGAACGAGAAGTACGGCAGCAGTACGGCTCCGGTGGCGAACATGTGGTGCGCCCACACCGCCACCGACAGCGCCCCGATACTCATCGTCGCGTAGACCAGTGCGGTGTAGCCGAAGACCGGTTTGCGGCTGAACACCGGGAAGATCTCGGTGACGATGCCGAAGAACGGCAGCGCGATGATGTACACCTCGGGATGACCGAAGTACCAGAACAGGTGCTGGTAGAGCAGATTGCCGCCGGTGGCGGGATCGTAGATGTGTCCGCCGAGATGACGATCGAAGGCCAGCGCCATCAGCGCCGCGGTGAGGATCGGGAAGGCCAGCAGGACCAGCACGCTGGTGACCACGATGTTCCAGGTGAACATCGGCATCCGGAACAAGGTCATACCCGGCGCGCGCAGCACGACCACGGTGGTGAGCATATTGACCGCCCCGAGGATGGTGCCCAGACCGGAGACGGCCAGACCCAGAATCCACATATCGCAGCCCACGCCGGGGGCGTGGACCACATCCGACAGCGGGGTGTAGGCGGTCCAGCCGAAGTCCGCGGCGCCGCCGGGAGTGACGAATCCGGCGGTGGCGATCGAGGCGCCGAAGAGATAGAGCCAGTAGCTGAGCGCGTTGAGTCGCGGGAACGCTACATCGGGCGCGCCGATCTGTAACGGCAGGATGCAGTTGGCGAAGCCGAACACGATGGGCGTGGCATAGAACAGCAGCATCAGGGTGCCGTGCATGGTGAACAGCTGATTGAACTGCTCCGGCGACAGGAACTGCAGGCCGGGGCGGGCGAGCTCGGCCCGCATCAGCAGCGCCATCAGCCCGCCGATGAGGAAGAACGCCATCGAGCTGACGATGTACATCATGCCGAGCAGCTTCGGATCGGTCGTCGTGACGATCGTCCAGATCTGCGAACCCTTCGGGGCGATCCGCCGGGGATAAGGCCTTACGGCTTCGATCTCGGCGGCGCCGCGAGATGGTGCTGTAGTCACAGTTCCTCCTCGAGCCCAACCATCTTCGAGTGTGGCACCGCGGCAAGATCAACGTGTTCGAATCCCGCCGGGCATCGGTATGCGATCGGTGGTGATCTTCGGGACGGGGCCCATGCTCCCATCGATACCCACTTCACGACGGATGGATCGCCGGAAACATCCACGTGGATCGCTGGAAAGTAACGGATGCATCGGCGGCCGCCCCGGAAGGGCTGGCCGAGGGTACGGTGGGACCCGACCGTTTCGGAGTGGTTCTGCGAGTGAGTGCGGCGATGCGGACCGTAGCTGTCCGTTCGCTCGCCGCTGCGACGACGAGATTCCGAGATATGAGGTGTGGACATGACCGCTGCCTGGCCCAGTTCGTTCAATTCCTTCGACGACCTCTTCAACCGCTTCTTCGGTCCCGGTATGGCCGCGCAGCCGCCGGTGCAGCGCATCGATCTGGGGCGGCTGCTCAGCGACAGCGCCAAGGAGCTGATCGCGATCGCCCGGTCGGCCGCCCAGGACTGGGGAAATCCGGAGGTCACCGCCGAACATCTGCTCTACGCCGCTACCCAGGTCGAGCCGTCGCGCGGGATCATCGGCCAACTGGGCCTGGATCCGGACAAAGTCGCCGCGCAAATGAGGGGTGCGGTCGGCAGCGGAGAGGCCACCGCGACCGCGGGCGGTCAGGTGGTACTCGGGCCCGGCAGCAAACTGGCCCTGCGCACCGCACAGCGCAACGCCGCCGAGGCGGGATCCAGCTACATCGGCCCGGAACATATTCTGCTCGGCATCGCCGACAATCCGGAAAGTCCTGCCGCGCAGTCGCTTTCGGTTGCGAAACTGCCGGTCGCCGAGGGGCAGAAGAAGCCCACCGACACTCCGACGCTCGACGAATACGGCCGGGATCTGACCGCCGAGGCCCGCGCGGGCAAGGTCGACCCGGTCGTCGGCCGCGCCGAGGAGATCGAGCAGACCGTGGAAATCCTGTCCCGGCGGCGGAAGAACAATCCGGTGCTCATCGGCGATCCCGGCGTCGGCAAGACCGCGATCGTCGAAGGTCTGGCGCAGCGCATCGTCAACGGCGATGTGCCCAGCACGCTGGCCGATCGGCGGGTGGTGGCCCTCGATGTGGGCTCCCTGGTGGCGGGCAGTAAATATCGCGGCGAATTCGAGGAGCGGCTGACCAAGATTCTCGACGAGGTCCGCGAGCACTCCGACGAACTGGTGCTGTTCATCGACGAGCTGCACACCATCGTGGGCGCCGGCACCGGCGGCGAGGGTTCGATGGACGCCGGCAACCTGCTCAAGCCGGCCCTGGCCCGCGGCGAACTCCATGCCATCGGCGCCACCACCATCGACGAATACCGGCGCTACATCGAAAAGGACGCCGCCCTGGAACGCCGCTTCCAGCCGGTGCTGGTCTCGGAACCGTCGGTCGCCGACACCATCGAAATCCTGCGCGGACTCGCCGACGTCTACGAGGAGCACCATCAGGTGCACTACGAGGACGAGGCGCTGATCGCCGCGGCGGAGCTCTCCGATCGCTACATCACCGATCGGTTCATGCCCGACAAGGCGATCGACCTGGTCGATCAGGCCGGTGCGCGGGTCCGGTTGCGTACCCGCATGCCCGGCCCCGATCTTCGTGCGGCACAGGAGGAATTGTCGCGCCTCGAGCGGGAGAAGGATGCCGCTGTCGCGGGTGAGGACTACGCCCGCGCGGACGAACTCAAGAGCGAGATCACCGCCGCCGAGGAGCGGGTCGGCCACATCACCGCCGACGAGGTGCCGACGGTCACTCTCGACGACATCGCCGAGGTGGTGTCCAAGCAGACCGGAATTCCGGTGTCGGAGTTGACGGTCGAGGAACGGCAGCGCCTGCTGCAGTTGGAGGACGTGCTGCACCAGCGGGTGATCGGGCAGGAGGAGGCGATCGTGGCGGTCGCCGAGGCGGTGCGCCGCGCCCGGGCCGGGATGAAGGATCCGAACCGCCCGATCGGCTCGTTCCTGTTCCTCGGCCCGACCGGTGTCGGCAAGACCGAATTGGCGAAAGCCTTGGCGGAAGCGGTATTCGGCGACGAGGACCGGCTGATCCGGTTCGACATGAGCGAATTCCAGGAGAAGCACACGGTGTCCCGGCTGGTCGGCGCACCGCCCGGATATGTGGGCTACGAGGATGCCGCACAGCTCACCGACAAGGTGCGCCGCCAACCGTATTCGGTGATCCTGTTCGACGAGGTGGAGAAGGCCCATCCGGACGTGTTCAACGTGTTGCTGCAGTTGCTCGACGACGGGCGCGTCACCGACGCCAAGGGCCGCACCGTCGATTTCAAGAACACCATCGTGATCATGACCAGCAATATCGGTTCGGACCTGATCCTGAAGGCCACCTCGGCGGAGCTCGACGCCATCACCCCCCGGCTGATGGAACGGCTGCAACAGCATTTCCGGCCGGAATTCCTCAACCGCATCGACGAGACCATCGTGTTCCATCGGCTCGACCAGGAACAGTTGCGCCGCATCGTCGATCTGGTTCTCGACGGCCCCCGTCGTCGCCTGCGCGCTCAGGACATCGAGCTCGACGTCACCGACGCGGCGCGGGATTGGCTGTCCGAGAACGGATATCAGCCCGAATTCGGTGCCCGCCCACTTCGCCGGACGGTACAGAAGCAGCTGGAGAATCAGGTGTCCCGGCTGGTACTCGGTGGCGAGCTGAACCCGGGCGACACCGTACGCGTCGACGCCGACGAGTCCGGACTGATCGTCGCCGCGGTGGCCGGCTCCGGAGCCGAACGATCTCTCGACGCCTCCGCGAACGGCCAGAAGCCGAAGGGAAAGAAGGCCAACGGCAAGGCGGAAGCCAAGTCGGAGAAGAAGTCCGGAGCGAAATCCGCGAAGAGCTGATCCGGGAGAAGCCGGTGGTGAGCTACGTGGCCGACCCGCGCGTCGACGCCTACATCGACGCGCTACCGGCCTGGCAGCGCGACATCTGCCGCGAGGTGCGCGAACTCGTCCACGCCGCCGACCCGGAGGTGACGGAGACCGTCAAGCGCAGGGTACGACCGTATTTCGTGCTCGACGGCAACATCTGCGCGCTGCTGGCGACGAAGACGCACGTCGACATCTTCCTCTACGACGGTGCGATCGTGCCCGATCCGGCCGGCATCATCACCGGCGGGCACGACAACACGACGGCACGCACCGTGGCGATTCGCGAGGGCGAGAAGGTCGACGCTCCCGCGCTATCGGCGATGCTGCGGCAGATCATCGCGAACAATCGCGCGGGCGGGTGGCGCAAGCTGAAACGCGATGCGGCACCGGCGGATTGATCGGAGAGGGTCCGGCAGAGGGCGGTTGGTCGTCGTCGGCGGCGGATCGCACGGGCCGGGCCGCCGCCGCGACCCTCAGCCCGACGCTGTCGTATCCGTAGGAGCTTGCGCATAGACGCCGGCGGTGAGTTCGCGCATACATCTGACCACGAGGGGAGCGGGTCCGCCCGATCGTGTTGCGGTCGAAGGTATTTCATCGAGCCCGTCGGCCGGTGCGGGCGAGTGCGCCGGGCTGTCGTCGTCGGCCCATTGCTCCAGTCCGATGCGGATCGCGCCGGCGGCCGCGGCGGCCAGCGTGCGCAGGCGCAGTGGATCGGTGTCCGGGGACAGTTTCGTCAGCAGCTCCAGCAGGGCGTGCTCGCCGGTGAGATTGACCCGGAACCAGACCGCGCGCAGGGCCGTATCGTCGGCCATCGCGCGCAACAGGCCGCGGGTGATGTCGAGTTCGTCGCGGTCGACCACGGTCAGGGCGCGGATCGCGGCGATTTCCAGTTCCGCGATGGTAGGCAACCGGTCCGGTCCGTCGCCGAGGATGTCCAGCCAGCGAGACGCACCCGCCGACAGCATCGGTTCCACGGCATCCTCTTTGGTACGGCAATAGCGATAGAAGGTGCGCAGGCCGACGCCGGAGGCGGCGGCGATCTGCTCGGCGGTGACCGCTGCGGTGCCACGCTCGGCGAACAGGCGGGCGGCGGTGTGGGCGATCTCCATCCGGGTCGCCGACTTGCGCCGCTGGGCCAGATTCGGCCGCGGCGATGCGGTGGCGGAAGGGCCGGTTCTCGACTCGGGCATGAGTCACCTCCTGTCCGCACAGTCTAAGCGCGATTTGTCACCCTGGCACAACGTGCCACTCGGGCGTAGTGTGTCAATCGAACGAGAAAATCGCAGATGAGGAGAGTTTCGCAATGGAGCGTTTCGCAGATCGCCGAGTTCTGATCACCGGCGCCGGATCCGGTATCGGCCGCGCCACCGTGCATCGCATCCTGTCCGAGGGCGGCACTGTGGTTGCCGCCGACGTCAGCGAGGCGGGCCTGGCCGAAACCGCGAAACAGGCGGCCGAGAAGGGCAGCGCCGATCGGCTGACCACCGTCACGATCGACATCTCCGACGAGTCCTCGGTGCAGGCCGGGGTCGCCAAGGCCGTGGAAACCCTGGGCGGGCTGGACGCGCTGGTCAACGCCGCCGGCATTCTCCGCTCGGCGCACACCCACGAGATGCCGCTGGCCGACTGGAACCGCATCATCACCACCAACCTCACGGGCACCTTCCTGATGATTCGCGAATCGCTGCCGGCGCTGCTGGACAGTGGCCGTGGCGTCATCGTGAACTTCGCCTCCACCTCCACCTACTTCGCGCACCCGTACATGGCCGCCTACGCCGCGTCCAAGGGCGGCATCATGTCCATGACCCACGCGCTGGCCTCGGAATACTCCAAGCAGAACCTGCGCGCGGTGGCCGTGGCGCCCGGCTCGATCTCGAGCGATATGACCGACGGCCGCGGCCCGGGCCTGCCCGAGGACGCCGATTTCTCGCTGTTCACCAAGCTGATGCCGATGCTCGGCCAGGGTTTCGCCTCGCCCGACACGGTCGCCGGCGTGGTGGCCATGCTCGCCTCCGACGACGGCGCCTTCATCACCGGCACCGAGGTGCGCATCGACGGCGGCACCCACGCCTGACCGGTCCGAATCGGTCCGGGCCGTCCCGGTCAACGGGAAAGCCCGGACCGAAACAGAAACCTGTTCTATTGTGCTGGCGGGGCCGATACCAGGAGGTGACCGCGATGGATCTGGTTGCGTTGGAAGAGATTCGTGCGTTGAAATACCGCTATCTGCGGACGCTGGATCTGCGGGAGTGGGACGAGTTCGCGGATACTCTCGCCGCGGACGCGGTGGCCGACTACGGCTCGCCCTCCGGCGGTAAACCGCTGCAGTTCCAGGGGCGCGACGCCATCGTCGGCTATCTCAGCGGCGCGATGTCCGGCACCATGATCACCTCGCACGTGTGCAGCCACCCCGAGATCGCGGTGGACGGTGACTTCGCCTCCGGCAGTTGGTGTCTGGAGGATACGGTCATCGTTCCCGACCACGGGATCATGATTCGCGGCGCCGCGTACTACCGCGACACCTATCGCCGGGAATCCGACGGCCGCTGGCGCATCACGAGCACCGGATATCAGCGCAACTACGAGGCCATGATTCCGCTCGCCTCGATCCAGGGCTTCACCATCACCGCCAGCCGCTGGGATCCGAGCGTCACGCACTGAGCCGACCGGCCGCTCAGGCCCGGGCGGTGCGCCGGATCGCGGTGGGAGTGCTGTCCCACCAGCGGCGCGCACAGCGGGTCAGAGTGGCCTGTTCCGCGAGGCCGAGCAGTGAGGCGATCTGGCTCATCGGCAGATCCGTCGTGGTCAGATAGCGCCGCGCCTCACCGCGGCGCACATCGTCGACGATGGCGGCGAAGCTCGTGTGCTCGGCCGCCAGGCGGCGCTGCAGAGTGCGCGGATGGATCGTCAGAAGCCTCGCCACCGAATCGATCTGCGGAGCGGTCGTACCCAGTAGTTGCTGCACGGCGGCTCGCACCCCCGGCACCGTGGAGGCGCCGGTGTCGCCGGCCTGTTCGGCCAGGAACGCCACCGCCAGCCGGCGCAGATTCGCATCGCCGCCCGCGATGGCCCGCGACGTGAGGTTGCTCGGCAGCCGCAGCATCGCCGCCGGTCGCTCGAAGCGCACCGGGACGCCGAAGAAGTTCTCGTAGGTCGCGCGCGAACCCGGCGGGCGGTACGGCAGTTCCACCGAGCGCAACCCGTACGGGCCTTCCACCAGCCGGATCAATGTGCGATGCAGGAATCCCAGGCCCAGGTCGGTGCCCTGGACGGGTTGCGGAAATCCGGGTTCGACGCCGTAGCGCAGGGCCGTCACACCGCGGTCGCCGTAGGGATCCGGTTCGATCGTCAGGCTCAGCGAGCGGGCGTGCACGAACAGGTAGCGCGAGGTGCACTCCAGCGCGTCGGCCAGGGTGGGGGAGCTGCGGATGGCCAGCGCGAGCGGTCCCAGCATGCCGAGGTCCTGCCGGGCGGCGATCCGCAGGCCCAGATCGGGACACCGCAGCCGGTCGGCGGCGATCTCCAGTACCAGGGCCATCGCCTCGTCGGAGACCAGCAGGTCGTCGGCGTCCAGGGCGGCGATCGGGTATCCGGCGGCAGCCGCGTATTCCTCCGCGTTTCCCCCGAGTTCGGCCACGGTCGCGCGGAAACCGCGCAAACCGGCCGAGCGGATCACCGACATGTCGTCCAGAATCAAATACTTGTCGTGCAAAGTCAAGAATGCCGGGAAAGGAACCAGCACACTGGAACCATGACCGCAGCTGGTGAATATGTCGATGTCGTCATCGTGGGCGCCGGTCTGTCCGGAATCGGCGCCGGTTACCGCGTGCAGACGGAATTGCCCGGAAAGTCCTATGCGATCCTCGAGGCGCGCGAGGCGCTGGGCGGCACGTGGGACCTGTTCCGATACCCCGGCATCCGGTCCGATTCGGATATGTTCACCCTCGGCTATCCGTTCGAGCCGTGGCGCGATGCCAAATCGATCGCCGACGGTCCCTCGATTCTGCGCTACATCACCGAGACGGCGCGCCGGCACGGGATCGACAAGCATATTCGCTACGGCACCAAAGTCGTTGCGGCACAATGGTCCAGCGCCGAATCGCGCTGGACGCTGACCGTGCGGCAGGGCGATGCGGAGCGCACGCTGAGCTGTCGCTTCCTCTATTCGTGCTCCGGCTACTACGACTACGACCAGGGGCACGCCCCCGAGTTCCCGGGTGTGGAAACGTTCTCCGGCACCATGGTGCATCCGCAGTTCTGGCCGGAGGATCTCGACTACGCCGGCAAGAAGGTCGTGGTCATCGGCAGCGGCGCCACCGCCGTGACGCTGGTTCCGGCGATGGCCGAACAGGCCGAGCGGGTGACCATGCTGCAGCGTTCACCGACCTGGATCTCCGCGGTCCCCGGCCGGGACAAGCAGGCCGACAAGATTCGGGAACTGCTGCCGGCGGGCTTGGCGCACCGGGTGATCCGCACCAAGAACATCCTGTTCAACGTCGGTTTCTACCAGTACTGCCGGCGTCGCCCGCAGGCCGCGCGCAAGCTGCTGACCGGGCTGACCACTCGCATTCTCAAGGACGAGAAGTTGGTCGCCGAACATTTCACCCCGGAGTACAACCCGTGGGATCAGCGGCTGTGCGCGGTGCCGGACGCCGACTTCTTCAAGGCGATGCGCAAGGGCAAGGCCGAGGTGGTCACCGATCACATCGACACCTTCGTGCCCGAGGGGATCCGCCTGAAGTCGGGCCGGGTGCTTCCCGCCGACATCGTCATCTCGGCGACCGGTCTGAAGCTGCTCGCCTTCGGCGGGATCACGCTGGAGGTCGACGGTGAGCCGGTGAACCTGTCCGACCGGTTCGTCTGGCAGGGAACGATGCTCACCGGCGTCCCCAACTTCGCGGTCTGCATCGGCTACACGAACGCGTCGTGGACGCTGCGCGCCGACCTGACCTCGCGGCTGGTGTGCAGGGTGATCGCCCATATGGACCGGCGCGGATACGAGGCGGTGGTGCCGCAGCCGCAGGCCGAGCTCACCGAACATCCGCTGCTCGACCTCGCCTCGGGCTATATCCAGCGCTCGATCGGCGACTTTCCGAGGCAGGGCGACCGGCATCCGTGGAAGGTGCGCCAGAACTACCTGCTGGATTCGGCCACGACCATGCGCACGAATCTGGACAAGACGTTGCAGCCGGTCCGGCGCACGGCGGTGCTGTCGAACGCCTGAGCGCGGCGCCGGACGGGTGCGCGGCGCCGGCCCGGGCACGCCCGCGCTGATCCGTTCAGTTCGTCCAGGGACCGATCCCGCCGATCCGGTCGATCCGGATGCGGGTCAGCAGGCCCGGCGGCGCGTCGGCGGGCGGGAACTTCGATGTGGGCGAGGACAACACCGCGGCCAACTCCCGCAGCAGTTCCGGTGCCCCGCCCTCGACGATGCGTGCGGTGCCGGTGACCGACAGATACGGCCGCATGAACTCGCTCGGCTGATCCGAGACGATGGTCAACGCCACCCGCGGGTCGCGGCGCACGTTGCGCACCTTCAGATATTCGCCGAGGTGGGCGCTGACCAGCTCGTCGCCCTCGGGTGTGGACTGCAATGCCACCCAGACGACGGAGACCTGCGGGCTGCCGTCGGCGTTCAGGGTGACCAGGGTCGCGTTGGCGCCGGCGCCGACGAATTCGCGCGCGGAATCGGGAAGTCGCATATCCGGTCCGACGCCCGCGCGAATCGTTTCATTCCCGCGGTACGCGCACCCGGCGCGCGACAGGACGCGATGTCTGATTTCCGCCGGTATTCGATCCGGAGCTCCGGCAGATTGGGGAGCGTACGGATCGAATACCGAAAGG
>NZ_BAFQ01000049.1 GCF_000308375.1 Nocardia aobensis NBRC 100429
AGATACAGGAAGGCGAATGTCCCGGTACCGGGGTGTTCGGCTCTCTGTGGATAGTTTCATAGAGTTACGGCGGCTATAGCGGTGGGGAAACGCCCGGTCCCATTCCGAACCCGGAAGCTAAGGCCACCTGCGCCGATGGTACTGCACTCGCCAGGGTGTGGGAGAGTAGGACACCGCCGGAACATCATTCGCGAAGGCCCCCAACCACCAGGTTGGGGGCCTTCCGCATTTTGGGACCGGTTCGAGTGGGTATTCCCGGGTTCACAGGACTTTCCTAAGTAAGCCTGACACCATTCGGGAGATCGATCGGGATCATGGAAGGTGTCGACCCGGTGCACGCGGTACCGGTCTGGTAGCGGAAGGTGATCCGATGGTTCTACTCCAGGAGCCGGCCACACAGTCAGCACTGGAGTCCGGCCCAGCGCAGGCCGGCCGTTCCCTCACGCTGCGGGATCGACTCAAGCTGCCGATGACCTACAGCTACGGCGCTCTGCTCATCGCGGTGACCGTGCT
This sequence comes from Nocardia aobensis NBRC 100429, assembly GCF_000308375.1. GTDB lineage: Bacteria > Actinomycetota > Actinomycetes > Mycobacteriales > Mycobacteriaceae > Nocardia > Nocardia aobensis. The sequence goes on from NZ_BAFQ01000049.1 coordinate 514, forward strand.
GGTGTCCGTGCTCAGCGATACGCAGCAGACCCGCGTCATCGAGCATGCGAGCACCAATCTGCACAACCTGCTGGCCGGGCGATTCGGCACCCTCTTCTCGAGCGCCTTCGTGATCGGCGACGGCACCGCGGGCGCTGTGCTCATCCCGCTGCTGGTCTGTCTGCTCATTCTGGCGGAATGGCGCTTCGGGGCGCTGTCGCTGCTGCGCATCTTCATCGCCGGGCATATCGGCGCCACACTCGTCGTCGCCGGCGGCCTGTGGGTAGCGGTGAGCGTGAATTGGCTGCCGACGAGTATTTCCCTCGCCGAGGACGTCGGGGTCAGCTACGGCGCGATGGCGGTCATCGGATCGCTGATCGTGGTCCTGCCCGCCAAGTGGCGACCCACGTGGGCGATCTCGCTGGGCGCGGTCGCCGTCGCGGGCGTCATCATGGGCCATACGTTCACCAATGTCGGGCATCTGATCGCCCTGACGATCGGCCTGCTGACCGGGTGGTTGCTGCTGCGCAGCGGTCATGTCCACGCGCACCGGCTCAATCGGTTCGAGATGGGTCTGCTCGTCGTCGCGGCCGTCCTCGGGTACATCCTGCTCGTCGGCTGATCGCCCCGCGCGCAAGCGGTCTCGGCGAGGGCCTAAACTCGACCGGTGCGCCTTGTGATTGCTCGTTGCCAGGTCGATTACGTGGGTCGGCTCACCGCACATCTTCCGATGGCCCGTCGGCTGCTGATGATGAAAGCGGACGGTTCGGTGCTGGTGCATTCCGACGGCGGTTCCTACAAACCGCTGAACTGGATGAGCCCGCCCTGCTGGTTGGAGGAGCGTGAGACCGATGTCGAGACGATGCCCGACGGCTCTCAGCTGTGGGTGGTGACCAACAAAGCCGGTGAAGAGCTGCGGATCACCGTCGAGGACATCGAACACGACTCCGCGCACGAGCTGGGCGTGGATCCCGGGCTCGTGAAAGACGGCGTGGAAGCGCATCTGCAGGAGCTGCTCGCCGAGCACATCGGCACGCTGGGCGACGGCTACACGCTGATCCGGCGCGAATACATGACGGCCATCGGCCCCGTGGACATCCTGTGCCGTGACGCCGGCGGCGCCACCGTGGCGGTGGAGATCAAACGCCGCGGCGAGATCGACGGGGTGGAGCAGCTCACCCGGTATCTGGAACTGCTCAACCGGGACCCGCTGCTGGCGCCGGTCACCGGTGTCTTCGCCGCACAACAGATCAAACCGCAGGCGCGGACCCTGGCCACCGATCGCGGGATCCGGTGCGTCACACTCGATTACGATGCCCTGCGCGGCACCGACAGCACCGAATTCCGGTTGTTCTGAGGGCGCTCGTGCCACGCCGGAAACCTCGTCCGAAATCGTCGCGACTCCACCGGGATCCGCGACCCATCGGTGACGTCTTCGGGCGCACCGAGGACGGTCCCGGCGGCGCGGAAACCTTTGTGGTGCGCACGATTCCGGGTTCGCGCGCGGTGAAGACCTATCGGTGCCCGGGCTGCGATCACGAGATCCTGCCCGGCACAGCGCATATCGTGGCGTGGCCGGCCGAGGGCGGCGAAAACGACCGCCGGCATTGGCATTCCGGCTGCTGGCGTGGGCGGCACACCCGCACGATCACGCGGCGCTGGTCGTGACCCGGCCGGGGGTGGGTAGAGAGAAGGCCGCCCCCGCGGTGCGGGAGCGGCCTCGAAACGGGTGGTGAATGTTGTCGCCCTGAGGGGGTGGCGCGTGTTGTCAGCTCGAGACTTCGGCGCTTTCGCGCTCTTCGTCGACGGACTCTTCGTCTTCCGCCTTGACCTCGGGGATGGCCTTCTGCCGGCCGGCTCCGGACTGCTTACCGGACAGCGAACGCTGCTCCGGTGCACCGTCGAGCAGTTCGCTCTCGCGGTTGACCGCGGCCAGCATGGCCGGGACCGAATCGAGCTGGCCGCGAATACCCAACAGCTGGGCCAGAACTCGGCCACGCAGGACGCGCATTTCCTCTGCCAGTTCCTTGGCGTGCGCGATCTTGCGATCGGCGGACTGGGTGGCGGAGGTGACCAGGCGGTTGGCCTCGTCGGTGGCCTCCTTGATGCGCTGGGCGGCGTCGGAGCGGCTGGATGCCTCCAGCTCCTCCATGGCCTTGGTCAGCTTGGTCCGCTTCTCGGCCATCGTGGCCTCGAAGTCCTGCTGGGCGGCCTTGCGCTTGGCCTCGGCCTCCTTGGTGATGCGGGTGGCATCGGCCTGGGCGGCCTCGACGATCTTGGCCGATTCGGCGCGCGCGTTCGACAGCGTCTGCTCGAATTCGACCTCGAGCGCCTCGCGCTTCTCCTTGGTCTCGGCCAGCAGGGATTCGTACTTGCCACGCATCTCGGTGGCCTGCTGCTCCGCGATGGAGATCATCTCGGCGGCCTCGGCCTGCGCCTGGGCGCGGACCTCGGACGCCTCGTCGGATGCCAATCGCAGCATCCGGGAGATCCGGTCGCTCATGCCTTCCGCGGTGGTGGGCGGAACCGACAGGCGATCGACTTCCTTGCGAAGCTCATCGATCTCGTCGCGGGCGTCCTCCAGCTGGGCGGCCAGGTTACGGGCCTGAGCGGCGGCGGCATCGCGATCTGTTGCGGTGACCCTCAGCTCGGCATCGAAACGGTCGAAGTAATTGCGTACTTCGTCACGGTCGTAGCCTTTACGTACTACCGTGAAAGGCAACGCGACGAAGCGATTGCGATCGGGCTCAGTGGACGACATGCCCCACAAACTACAGCCTGTCGACCCACCATGGTGAGTCGACTGCGAATGTCGTTATGAACTGTTTCCGTGGCCCGATTGCGGTACTAGTGAGTAGGATTCGCGGCCGGTTCGACCAATTCGACGAGCACACCGCCAGCATCCTTGGGGTGGATGAAATTGATCCGGGAGTTGGCTGTTCCGGCGCGCGGAGCGTCGTACAGCAAACGGATGCCACGGCCTCGCAGGAAGGTAGCTACCGCGTCGATATCGGTCACGCGGTAGGCCAGTTGCTGCAATCCCGGGCCGTTGCGGTCGATGAACTTGGCGATGGTGGACTCCTCGTTCAGCGGCGCCAGCAACTGCAGGGCAGTGGCGTCGTCGCCGGAACCGGGCAGCGACAGCATCGCCTCGTGCACGCCCTGGGCCTCGTTGACCTCGCGGTGGGTTTCGACCATGCCGAGATTGTCCGAATACCACGCCACGGCGGTATCGAGATCGGGCACGGCGATGCCGACGTGGTCGACGGCGATGACGTAATCGGCGGGAATGAAAGCGGACGCATCGGTAGTGCTCACTCTACGAAGGTAGCGCGCACCTACCTGGAGCTGCCGGGACGGGAAGGGTTACCGTTGAGTACGAGAGCGGCCCGCCACCGTGTACGTGAGCGGCCCGCCACCGTGTACGTGAGCGGCGCGCCACCGAGTATGTGGGCGGCTCGCCGCCGAATATGTCAGCGGCTCGCCGCTGCGTCCCTGAATGCGAGAAGCGAGGTTCATCGTGGCCACCACCTCTGTCATCGTCTCCGGCGCCCGCACCCCGGTCGGCCGGCTGCTCGGTGGGTTGTCCGGGTTCTCCGGGTCGGATCTGGGTGGTTTCGCCATCAAGGCGGCGCTCGAGCGTGGTGGGGTGGCGCCCGAGCAGGTCGACTACGTGATCATGGGTCAGGTGCTGACCGCGGGTGCGGGTCAGATTCCGGCGCGGCAGGCCGCGGTGGCCGGTGGTATCCCGATGGATGTGCCGGCGGTGACGGTGAACAAGGTGTGTTTGTCGGGTATCAACGCGATCGCGTTGGCGAATCAGCTGATTCGCGCCGGTGAGTACGAGATCGTGGTGGCCGGTGGTCAGGAGTCGATGAGCCGGGCCCCGCACATGCTGGAGAAGTCTCGTGAGGGCTTCAAGTACGGCGATGTGACCCTGCGGGACCACATGGCCTACGACGGGTTGCACGACATCTTCACCGACCAGGCGATGGGTGCGTTGACCGAGTCGCGTAATGCCGGTGACGGGATCGGCCGCGCCGAGCAGGACGCCTTCGCCGCCGCCTCGCATCAGAAGGCCGCCGCGGCGTGGAAGAACGGTGTGTTCACCGACGAGGTGGTGCCGGTGTCGGTGCCGCAGCGCAAGGGCGATCCGATCGTGGTGAGCGAGGACGAGGGCGTGCGCGCGGACACGACGGTGGAGTCGCTGGGCAAGCTGCGCCCGGCCTTCGCCAAGGACGGCACCATTACCGCGGGTTCGGCGTCGCAGATTTCCGATGGCGCGGCTGCGGTGGTCGTGATGAGCAAGGCGAAGGCTCAGGAGCTGGGGTTGAGCTGGATCGCGGAGATCGGGGCCGCGGGTGTGGTGGCCGGTCCGGATTCCACCCTGCAGGACCAGCCGGCGAACGCGATCGCGAAAGCGTGCGCGAAGGAAGGTATTTCGCCGGCGGATCTGGATCTGGTGGAGATCAACGAGGCGTTCGCGGCGGTCGGGATCGCCTCGACCCGCAAGCTGGGTATCGATCCGGAGAAGGTCAACGTCAACGGCGGCGCGATCGCGATCGGTCACCCGCTGGGCATGTCGGGCGCGCGGATCGTGCTGCACCTGGCTCTGGAGCTGCAGCGCCGCGGTGGCGGTGTCGGCGCGGCCGCGCTGTGTGGCGGCGGCGGCCAAGGCGACGCCCTCATCGTCCGCGTCTGAGGCCGAATCTCGCTGTGGCATGACCCACACCTACTACGACGCTGCGTAGTCGTTGGGCACAATGGTGGCCATGGGCGAATTCTTCGACGTGAGCACCGTGGCCAAGCGGGTGCGTCTGTTCGGACTGCTGGAAGCGCCGTCGTGGGCGCTGTTGCTGCTCGGTTCGGTGCTCAAGCGGCTGCCCGAACCCATCACCTGGCCGGTGATGGTGTTCGGCATGCTGCACGGCATCATCTTCCTGCTGTACGCCGTCAGCCTGCTGCTGGCCTGGCGCGAATACGAATGGCCCGGCAAGACGATCCTGCTGGGTCTGGTGTCGACGGTGGTGCCGTTCACCTCGGTGTGGTTCGAGCGCTGGGCGATTCGGACCGGACAATTGGGAGAGCTGAGCCCGGCCGCGACCCCGGCGCCCGCCGCGTCGTGACAAACTGGATGTCGTGACTCGACCTGCTGCACGTCGTCCCTCGCCCGCCGCTGCCGCTGCCATGGCCGGAGCGGTGGATCTGTCCGCTCTGAAACAGCCGGCCGCCACGGATGTTCCGGGCGATCACGCCGTCACCGAGGCCGATTTCGAGACCAAGGTGCTGCGGCGATCGCTCGAGGTGCCGGTTGTCGTCGTCCTGTATTCGCAGCGCAGCCCGGGAAGTGTCGAACTGGTCAAGCTGTTCGAGCGGCTGGTCGGCAGCGCCGGGGGCAGCTGGGAACTGGCCACCATCGAGGCCGAGCCGAATATGCGGATCGCCCAGGCCTTCGGGGTACAGGGCATTCCGACCGTGATCGCGGTGGCCGCCGGGCAGCCGCTGGCCGATTTCCAGGGCTCGCAGCCCGAGGAACAGGTCAAGCAGTGGCTTGCCGCGGTCGTCGACGCGGTGCGGGGCAAACTCCCCGGCGCCGGTGACGATCAGGATCAGGCGCCCGCGCCGGAGGATCCGCGGTTCGTGGCCGCCGAAGAGGCACTCGATCGCGGTGACATCGCCGGGGCCGAGGCCGCCTACGAGGCGATCTTGGCCGCCGAACCGGGCAACGAGGAGGCCAAGGCGGCGCTGCGGCAGGTGCGATTCTTCGGTCGTGCCCGCGAGCTGCCCGCCGACGCGATCGCGGTGGCCGACGCCGATCCGGGCAATATCGACGCCGCCTTCACCGCCGCCGATGCCGAACTGTTCAACCAGCAACCGGAGGCAGCCTTCGATCGGCTGATCGGGTTGATCAAGCGGACCGCGGGCGACGACCGCAACCGCGTGCGCACCCGGCTGGTCGAACTGTTCGAGCTGTTCGACACCGCCGACCCGGTGGTGGTCGCGGCCCGGCGCAAGCTGGCGACGGCCCTGTACTGAGCCACGCCCGGTCGTCGCGGTGATCGACCGATCGGCCGCGACGACCGATAATCGGCGCAGGCGCCGGCGGAATCCGCCGTCGGCGTGGGGACGGGAGGCCGATGTGAAGGCAACGATGCGCGGTCTGATCGGCGCCGCATGCGCGGCGGCGGTGCTGATGCCGGCGAGCAGCGCCGCGGCCCATGATGCGGCCACCCAGCTGATCTTCACCCGCACCGAACCCGACCGTTCGCCTCGCACCGCCACGTTGACCTGCGATCCGATCGGCGGCTCACATCCCGACGCCTCCTCGGCCTGCGCGTATCTGGCCGATGCCGAATTGGCGCTCCCGGATTCGGATTCCGGAGTTCGCTGCTTCCGGTACTACCCGGTGGAGTTGCGTGCGCACGGTACGGTTCGCGGCACCCCGGTGTCGATCGAGCACACCTATGAGTGCGTGGTCCCGGACCTGCCGGCGCCCTGGAAGTTCTGAGCCCGGATGACCGTGCGAACCGAGCATCCGATCGTCACCGCGGTCCTCGACCGGCACCGCGACGACCTGGGCAACGATCTGACGACATACCGCAACCACGTACTGCGCTGCCTCAACTACCACCGGGCGCTGCTCGATACCCCGCTGCCCGATGCGGCGGTGCTCGCCTGGGCCGTGCACGACCTCGGCATCTGGACCGCCGGGACCTTCGACTATCTCGCGCCCTCCGCCGCGCTGGCCGAGGAGTACGCGGCCGAGTTCGGGATCTCCGACCAGGAGGCGGTCCGGCGGATGGTGCTCGACCATCACCGGGTACGCACGGTGGATGATCCGGTCGCCGAGAGCTTCCGGATCGCGGACCGTATCGACGTCAGCGGCGGCCTCGCCCGCGGCGGTCTGCCGCGGGCCGAGGTGCGCGCCGTCGTCGCCGCGCTGCCGTATCACGGCTTTCATCGCTTTCTGGCCGAGAGCGCAGCGCGGTGGGCGCTGCGTCATCCGTTGCGGCCGTTGCCGATGCTGCGGTGGTGATCGGGCGTCAGCCAGACGGCGCTGTTGGGCGCGATGGTGACCTCCGCCGAGTACGGCCGGCCGTGCGAGGGGCAGGCCGAGGCCGATACCGCGCCGAGATTGCCGGTGCCGCTGCCGCCGTAGGCGGTGGCGTCGGTGTTGAGTATCTCGTGCCAGATGCCGGGAGCCGGCAGCCCGATGCGGTAGTCGCGGTGTTCGATACCGGAGAAATTGAAGACGCAGGCCACGACCGAGCCGTCGGTGCCGTAGCGCAGGAAGGCGAGCACGTTGTGCACGTGGTCGTCGGCCTCGATCCAGGCGTAACCGCCGGGCGCGGTGTCCTGCGTCCACAGCGCGGGGTGGGCGCGGTAGACGGCGTTGAGATCGGCGACGAGGGCGCGGATACCGTCGTGCAGCGGGTTGGTGAGTTCGTCCCAGTCCAGCCCGCGGTCGTGTGACCACTCGCGGAACTGGCCGAATTCCTGGCCCATGAACAGCAGCTGTTTACCTGGATGTGCCCACATGTAGGCCAGGACCGCGCGGACGCCGCAGGCTTTGGCGTAGTCGTCGCCGGGCATGCGGGTCCACAGCGTGCCCTTGCCGTGCACCACCTCGTCGTGGCTGATCGGCAGCAGATAGTTCTCACTCCACGCGTAGACCGCCGAGAACGTGATCTCGTTGTGGTGCCAGCTGCGATGTACCTGATCGCGCCCGAGGTAGCCGAGCGTGTCGTGCATCCAGCCCATATTCCATTTCAGGGTGAAGCCCAGCCCGCCGACCTCCGTGGACCGGGTGACCCCCGGCCAGGTGGTGGACTCCTCGGCGATGGTCACCACGCCGGGATGATCGGCGTGGACGGCGGCGTTCAGTTCGCGCAGGAAGGCGACGGCCTCCAGATTCTCCCGGCCGCCGTGCACATTCGGCTGCCAGCCGCCGGGCGGACGCGAATAGTCCAGATACAGCATCGAGGCGACGGCGTCGACGCGCAGCCCGTCGATATGGAACTCCTCGAGCCAGAACCGCGCGTTCGCGACCAGGAAGTTGCGCACCTCGTTCCGCCCGTAGTCGAAAATGTAAGTGCCCCATTCCAATTGCTCGCCGCGACGGGGATCGGGGTGTTCGTAGAGGGCGCTGCCGTCGAAGCGGGCCAGAGCCCATTCGTCGCGTGGAAAGTGGCCGGGCACCCAGTCGAGGACGACGCCGATGCCGTGGGCATGCAGGTGGTCGACGAACGCGCGGAAATCGTCGGGGGAGCCGAAGCGGGCGGTCGGCGCGTAGTAGGAGGTGACCTGGTACCCCCAGGAGCCGCCGAAGGGGTGTTCCGCGACGGGTAGCAGTTCGACGTGGGTGAATCCTTGTGCCCGAACGTATTCCGCGAGCTGTTCGGCGGCGGTGCGATAGTCGAGTCCGGGCCGCCACGAGCCGAGATGAACCTCGTAGATGCTCATCGGCTCGCGAGTGGGGTCGCGCCGGGCGCGGGCGGCACACCAGTCCTGATCCGACCACCGGTAGGTGGTGTCGGCGACGACCGACGCCGTCGCGGGCGGGGTTTCGGCGGTGAAGGCCAAGGGGTCGGCGTGGTCGACGGTCCGCCCGTCGGCGCCGTGAACGCGATATTTGTATCGGGTGCCCGCCGCCACGCCGGGGACGAACACCTCCCACACCCCCGACGACCCGAGCCGGCGCATCGGCGTACTCGTTCCACTCCAGCTGTCGAAATCGCCGAAGACGGTGACACCGCGCGCATTCGGCGCCCAGACCGCGAACGACGTGCCGGAGACCTCGCCGTCGAGGGTGGTGTAGCGGCGCGGATGGGCGCCGAGTACATCCCAGAGCCGTCGATGCCGTCCCTCGCCGAGCAGGTGCAGATCGAGCTCGCCGACGGTCGGCAGGAAGCGATATCCGTCGGCGGTGAGTACGGTCCGACTGCCCGGATACGATACGACCAGGCGGTAGTCCCACAGATCCGGGAACCCGACCACGCCCTCGAAGACGCCGTGGCCGATGTGGTGCAGCGGATGATCGACGCCGCCGATGCGGGCCGACACCGAATCGGCATGGGGCCGAAGGGTTCTGATCACCGTTCCGTCCGGATGTGGATGCGCGCCGAGGACCGTGTGCGGATCGCTGTGGGTACCGGCGGCCAGCAGCATCAGATCGCGCCGATTCATCGGCGCGGCCGCCGGGCGGTGGTCCGGCCTCCGGTCACCGGAATGTCCTGCGGAAGGCCAATTCGGTGCGCGTGGCCGCGGAAACCGCGGGGAGCGCGAGGATGTGGGCCGGGGCACGCACGGGATCCAGCCGCACGTAATTGGTTTGCGCCCAGTGGTATTCCTCGCCGCTGATCTCGTCGTGCACAGTCGGGCGATCGTGCCATTCCCGCCCGATGGCCGGCATGTCGAGCGAGATCATCCCGTCCTCGGCGCCGAACGGATTGAGGTTGACCACGACCAGCACCGCGTCTCCGGAGCCCGGATCGACCTTCGAATACGCCAGCAGCGCCTCGTTGTCGACGTGGTGAAAGGTGATGCAGCGCACCTGTTGTAGCGCCGGATGTGCGCGGCGGATCTCGTTCAGCCGGGTGATGAACGGTTCCAGCGATTCACCGCGCGCCGCGGCCTCGGCGAATCGGCGCGGACGGAGCTGGTATTTCTCCGAATCGAGATATTCCTCGCTGCCGGGTCGCACGGCCTGATGTTCGAAAAGTTCGAAGCCGGAATACATTCCCCAGCTCGGCCCCAGCGTGGCCGCGAGGGCGGCGCGTACGGCGAACATGCCGGGACCGCCGTGCTGCAGGCTCTCGTGCAGGATGTCGGGAGTGTTGACGAACAGGTTGGGCCGGGCCTCGTCGGCCTTGGCGGCGAGTTCGCGACCGAATTCGGCCAGTTCGTAGGCGCCGGTGCGCCAGGTGAAATACGTATAGGACTGGGAGAATCCGCGCCGGGCCAAGCCGTACAGGCGGGCCGGGCGGGTGAACGCCTCGGACAGGAAGATCACGTCGGGATCGGTCCGGCGTACCTGCGCGATCAGCCATTCCCAGAAGTCGGCCGGTTTGGTGTGTGGATTGTCGACCCGGAAAATCTTGACGCCCAAAGCGATCCAGTGCCGCACGACACCCAGGACGGCGGCATACAGCCCGTCCGGATCGTTGTCGAAATCCAGCGGGTAGATGTCCTGATATTTCTTCGGCGGATTCTCCGCGAACGCGATGGTGCCGTCGGGCAGGGTGGTGAACCATTCCGGATGGCTGCGCACCCACGGATGATCGGGGGCGCACTGCAGCGCCAGATCCAGTGCCACCTCCAGACCGAGTTCGCCTGCGGCACGGACGAATTCGGCGAAGTCCGCCTCGGACCCCAGAAGCGGGTGGACGGCGTCGTGGCCGCCCTCGGCCGATCCGATCGCCCACGGGGAGCCGAAGTCGTCGGGCTCGCACGTCAGAGAGTTGTTGGGGCCCTTGCGGTTCACCGTGCCGATCGGGTGGATCGGCGGCAGGTAGACGACGTCGAAACCCATGGCAGCGATGCGTGGCAGTTCCTTCGTCGCGGTGGCGAAGGTGCCGTGCACCGGATTGCCGTCGGCGTCCCAGCCGCCGGTGGAGCGGGGGAAGAATTCGTACCACGAGCCGACCAGCGCGCGTCGCCGCTCGACCAGCACGGTGTGGGCCGGACCGCGGGTCACCAGGTCGCGCAGCGGCGTCTCGCGCAGGATCTCGGCCACCTCGGCGCTGAAGGCGGGCGCCACCCGCACCGGCAGTTGCGCATCGCTGCGCAGCGCGGCCGCGGCGGCGCGCAGTTTCTCCCACTGGCGTTTCGGGACCGCTTGGGCGGCCCGTTCGAACAGCCGGGCGCCGATCTCGAGATCGTTGGCCAGATCCGCCGCGCTCTGGCCGACGGCGAGTTTCGCCTCGACCGCGGCCCGCCAGCCGGTGATCGGATCGCCCCAGCCTTCCACGCGAAAGGTCCACAGCCCCGGCGTATTCGGGGTGAACACCGCGTTGAAGACATCGGGTTCGAACTCGGGGGCCATCCGGATCCGCTGGGTGCGGCCGCCGCCCGGTCCGCGCACGGCCAGGGTGGCGGCCACCGCGTCGTGACCCTCGCGCCACACCACGGCCCGCACCGGGACCACCTCGCCGACGACGGCCTTGGCCGGATATCCGCCCGCGACGGCCGGGGCGGTGTCATCGATGGCGATGCGACCGGTCACGGCACCAACCGTACCGGTAGTCCGGGGGCGACCACGAACACGCGCGACGCGGGCCTGCGCGATTGCGGGCAGGAGGGGCCCGTGGCAGACTTTCCGGGGCGTTGGTTCCGTTTCTGGTGGACGCCGGTGCGGGGCGAACGGCCGGCACGAACGAATTCGCCGGGAGAGCCGAGAGAAAGGGAATCTCGCATGACAGCAGTGCAGGGGCAGACCGTGGAAATCGCGACGCCCGACGGTGTCGCCGACGCGTACGTCACCTACCCCGCGGCCGGCGGGAGATACCCCGGTGTGCTGCTGTACATGGACGCGTTCGGACTGCGTCCGAGTCTGCGCGCACTGGCCGACGATTTCGCCGCCGCCGGATACACCGTGCTGGTCCCCAACGTCTTCTACCGGCACGGCCGGGCGCCACTGCTCGAGCTGCCGGATTTCATCGACCCGCAGCAGCGTCCGGACCTGTTCGCCACGATCGTCCCGATGCTGCGGGAGCTCACCCCGGATCTCGTGGTCCGCGATGCCGGCGCCTATCTGGACTGGCTCACCGCGTTCGAGCGCACGGCCCACGGACCGATCGCCACCGCCGGCTACTGCATGGGTGGCCGGTTGGCGGTGTACACGGCCGGCGCGTTCGGTGACCGGATCGCGGCCGCGGCCGGCTTCCACACCGGCGGATTGGTGGTCGACGGTCCCGACAGCCCGCATCTGGCCGTCGAGAATGCCTCGGCGGAGATGTATTTCGGCCATGCCGACCAGGACCGCTCGCTGACGCCGGAACAGATCGAGACGTTCGACAAGGCTCTCGACGCGGCCGGAGTGCGCTACCGCACCGAGGTCTACCCCGGCGCGCACCACGGTTACACCCAGACCGACACCGCGGCCTACGACCGCGAAGCCGACGAGCGGCACCGGCGCGAACTGCTGGCCCTGCTCGATCGGACGCTGCGGGGATAAAGGCTTTCGCAGCAGGTCAGCGCGCTGGCTCGGCCTCAGCGGGCGAGGGAAGGGCCGGTGCCGCCGTGTAGGGTCTACCCGGTGAAGGCATTGCGTCGTTTCACCGTCCGTGCCCATCTGCCGCAGCGGCTGGCCGCCCTCGGTGAGCTGGCCGCCAATCTGCGGTGGTCATGGCACGGGCCTACTCAGGATGTGTTCGCGCAGCTGGATCCCGAGTTGTGGGTGCGGGTCGGGCGCGATCCGGTGCGGATGCTCGGCGAGGTGGACGCCGACCGGCTCGACGAGTGGGCCGCCGACCCCGACTATCAGGCGGCCGTCGACGCCGCGGAGGCCGACCTGCGGGACTATCTGACCAGACCCCGCTGGTTCGGCGAACATATCGCCGCGGAGCCGGAAAGCCCGGCGCCGCGCGGTATCGCCTACTTCTCCATGGAATTCGGTGTGACCGAGGTACTGCCGAATTATTCGGGCGGGCTGGGGATTCTGGCCGGGGACCATCTCAAGGCGGCCTCGGATCTGGGGTTGCCGCTGATCGGCGTCGGCCTGCTGTATCGGTCCGGCTATTTCCGGCAGTCGCTCACCGCCGACGGCTGGCAGGCCGAACGCTATCCCGACCTCGATCCGCAAGGCCTGCCGCTGCGGCTGCTGGCCGAGGAGGGCGCCCCGGTGCTCGTCCACGTGCCGATGCCCGAGAGCCGGGTACTGCGCGCACGGGTGTGGATCGCTCAGGTGGGCCGAATTCCGTTGCTGCTGCTCGATTCCGATATCGGCGACAACGATCCGGAACTGCGCGCGGTGACCGACCGGCTCTACGGTGGCGACCAGGACCACCGCATCAAACAGGAGATTCTGGCCGGAATCGGCGGCGTGCGCGCGGTCCGCGCCTACACCCGGGCTCGTGGACTGCCGGATCCCGACGTGTGGCATATGAACGAGGGGCACGCGGGATTCCTCGGGATCGAGCGGATCCGCGAATATATGGCGGGCGGAATGGATTTCGACTCCGCGCTCGTCGCGGTCCGGGCCGCGACCGTCTTCACCACGCATACTCCGGTGCCGGCGGGCATCGATCGGTTCGCCGCCGGATTGGTCCGCCGTTACTTCGGCGGCGCCCACGGTGAACGGGAATCGCCACTGCTGCCGGGGATTTCGGTGGATCGGATCCTGGCGCTCGGACGTGAGGCCGATCCTTCGGTGTTCAACATGGCCCACCTCGGTTTACGACTCGCCCAGCGCGCCAACGGTGTTTCGCGATTGCACGGTGAGGTCAGCCGCGACATGTTCGCGCCGCTGTGGCCCGGATTCGACGCGGCCGAGGTGCCGATCGGTTCGGTGACCAACGGTGTGCACGCCCCGACCTGGGCGGCTCGCGAATGGATCGACAAGGCGCGCGACCTCGTTGGCCCCGAACTCGTTGCCGAGGCACGCGGCTGGGAACAGCTGCGGTCCGTGGATCTGCACGAACTGTGGGAGACCCGGGCGACGCTGCGCGCGGTACTTGTCGCCGAGGTCCGTCGCCGGGTGCGGGAATCGTGGCTCGAACGCGGCGCGGCGCCGGCCGAATTGGGTTGGGTGGACGGGGTTTTCGATCCCGGTGTGTTGACCGTCGGCTTCGCCCGGCGGGTGCCCACCTACAAGCGGCTGACACTGATGCTGCGCGATCCGGACCGGCTGCGCGCGCTGCTGCTCGATCCGGAGCGACCGCTGCAACTGGTGGTCGCCGGTAAGAGCCATCCCGCCGACGACGGGGGGAAGGCGCTGATCCAGCAGGTGGTGCGGTTCGCCGACGATCCGGCGGTGCGGCACCGCATCGTGTTCCTGCCCGATTACGACATGTCGATGGCCCGCTACCTGTACTGGGGTTGCGATGTGTGGTTGAACAATCCGCTGCGTCCGCTGGAGGCCTGCGGGACGTCCGGGATGAAGGCCGCACTCAACGGCGGGCTCAATCTCTCCATCCGCGACGGCTGGTGGGACGAGATGTACGACGGCGACAACGGTTGGGCCATCCCGACCGCCGACGGCGTCCGCGACGAACACCGGCGCGACGATCTGGAGGCGGCCGCGCTGTACGAGATGTTGCAGCGCTCGGTGCTGCCGCGATTCTACGAGCGCGACGAATCCGGCCTGCCGGTGCGCTGGATGGAAATGGTGCGCCATACGCTGCGCACCCTCGGTCCGAAGGTGCTCGCCTCGCGCATGGTCCGCGACTACACCACCGGCTACTACCTCCCGGCCGCCGGTTCCTATGCGGCGGTCGCGACCGGCGACTTCGCCGGGGCGCGGGCACTGGCCGAATACCGCCGCCGCCTCGAGGGAGTGTGGTCGCAGGTGAAGGTCCTTCAGGTCGACAGCTCCGGCCTGCCCGATATTCCGGTGATCGGCGCGGAACTGTCGTTGCGGGCCCGCATCGATCTGGCCGGTCTGTCCACCGGCGACGTCGTGGTGCAGGCGGTTCTGGGCCGGGTCGGTTCCGACGACGAGCTGACCGACACGGAGGTCGTCGACATGGACCACCTCTCCACCGATGCCGGCACCGAGCAGTACGTGGTCACCACGCCGGTGCCGCATTCCGGTGCCGTCGGTTATACCGTCCGCGTGCTGCCCCGACACCCCCTGCTGTCGGGCCCGGCGGAACTCGGACTGGTCGCCGCGGCGCGACCGTAGGCCGTCTGGTCAGCGGGAATATCGGGGAGCGTGATTTGCCACATGTTCGCCGATCTGAATGGCACCGAACGGCCGGAGACCGATACGGTGCCCTCGGCACAGTCGGATCGGTCCGGGGCGAGGGTGGAGAGCAGCAGATGAGCAGTGTCGACGTCCTGTCGCGGTCCAAGGGACGCCTCGATTCGTACTTCGGAATCACCCGGCTCGGATCGACCATGAAGCGCGAGCTCATGGCGGGAACCGTCACCTTCCTGGCGATGTCCTATGTGCTCGCGGTCAACCCGGCGGTTCTCGGCGACCACGGTCAGCTCGGATCGCGCGGTATTCCGACCCAGGCGGTATTCACCGCGACGGCGGTGGCCGCGGTGGTGGGCACGCTGGTGATGGGGGTGTGGGCGCGCTACCCGATCGCGCTTGCTCCCGGGATGGGGTTGAACGCCTTCTTCGCCTATTCGGTCGTGCTGGGGATGGGTATCGACTGGCAGGTGGCACTGTCGGGCACGCTGCTGTCGGGCATCATCTTCTTCATCCTCGCGGTGACCAAGATCCGCGAGAAGATCATCGACGCGATTCCGCTGCAACTGAAGCTGGCCGTCGGCGCGGGGATCGGCATGTTCGTCGCGTTCCTCGGTCTCAAGAACGCCGGGATCGTGGTCTCCGATCCGGCGACCTTCGTCCACCTGGGTGACTTCACCAAGGGGACCACACTGCTCGCGCTGTTCGGACTGCTGGTGACGGTCGTCTTCCTGGTGCTCGGCTGGCACGGCGCCGTGCTGTACGGCATCGTCTCCACGACGGTCGTCGGCATCGTCAGCGGGCTCGTGCATCTGCCGCATCAGGTGATGGCGCTCCCGCACGGGCTGGACCAGACCTTCGGCCAAGCCATCGTGAATCTGCCGCACGCGTTCACCGGCCAGATGGCGATCGTCGTGCTGACCATGCTCTTCGTCGACTTCTTCGACGCCTCGGGCACCTTGATCGGCATCGCCAACCAAGCCGGACTGCTCGGGCCCGACGGGAAACTGCCGCGCGCCGCGCAGGCGCTGGCCGCCGATTCGATCGGCACCGCCGCGGGCGCGATCATCGGCACGTCGACCACCACCGCCTACGTCGAGTCCACGGCCGGCGTCAGCGCGGGCGGGCGAACCGGGCTCACCGCCGTCTCGACCGCCGGCTGGTTCCTGGCAGCCATGTTCTTCTTCCCGATCTTCGCGGTGGTCGCCGATGTCCCCGCGGTGACGGCGCCGGCGCTGATCGTGGTGGGTGTGCTGATGTCGCGGGCGCTCGGCGACATCGATTGGGGCAAGCTCGAATACGCGATCCCGGCGTTCATCACCGTGATCATGATGCCGCTGACCTATTCGATCGCCAACGGGATCGCGATGGGGCTGACCTTCTATCCCGTTGTCATGGTCGCGCGGCGGCGCGGGCGTGAGGTGCACCCGGTGATGTGGGTGCTGATGGCGGTATTCCTCGCGTACTTCTTCTTCCTCGCCGACTGAACGGAATAAGTGGTGAACCGGGTTCGGTTGGTCAGCGTGTATCAATCGGACCGCGGTCCGTTTTGCTTTCGTCAACTAACGAGATGAGGACTTCGACGATGACCGCCAATGCCGAGCCCCGGACCGCCGCCCGCCCGCTGGAATTCCGGACCGCGGCCGATCCGGCCGCCGCCGATATCGGCCTCCTGCTGTTGCGGCTGGTCTTCGGCGGCCTGCTCTTCGTGCACGGCACTCAGAAGCTCTTCGGCTGGTTCAATGGCCCCGGCCTGTCCGCGACCGCCGCCGGATTCCAGCACATGGACTACGACCCCGGAAAATTCTTCGCCACGCTCGCCGGATTGTGCGAGGCGGTCGGCGGCGGTCTGCTGTTCCTCGGGCTGGTGACGCCCCTGGCTGCCGCGATCGTGCTCGGCACCATGATCAACGCGATGCACGTGACCTGGCCGCACGGGCTCGAGGGATACGAGTCCGCGCTGTTGTTCGCGACGGTCGCGGTGGCGCTGGGCTTCACCGGCCCGGGCCGCTTCTCGGTCGATCACGGGCGGCCGTGGCAGCGGCACGGCATCGTGTGGGGAGTCGGCGCGGTCGTGATCGGTGTAGTGGCCGCGGTGATCACGCTGCTGGTGAAGTAGGTTCGCGGGCCGGGCGATATGAGTGTCCCCACGTCGCGTGCAGGGTTCGCGACGCGGGGACCTCGGATACTCCGATGTGGGAATTGGGGTGCACCGGAAGTATCGCCCGCCAACTTACTTCCGAACGGAAGTAGTTTCCCAGGCAATGTGGCAGGTGTCACAGAACGGTTCGGTTCAGTTCTCGGCGGCCACGGCCGGATCGGGGGCCGTCGCGGTCAATCGCCGCAGCGCCTTGGCGACGACCTCGGGGTCGGAGGTCTCCCAGTACGGGGGCAGGGAGGCGCGCAGATATCCGCCGTAGCGGGCCGTCACCAGGCGCGGATCCAGAATCGCCACCACGCCACGGTCGTGCACGCTGCGCAGCAGCCGCCCGGTGCCCTGGGCCAGCAGCAGGGCGGCGTGGTTGGCCGCGATGGTCAGGAAGCCGTTGCCGCCGCGCGCCTGCACGGCCTGCTGCCGGGCGACCAGCAGCGGATCGTCGGGCCGGGGGAACGGAATGCGGTCGAGAATGACCAGGCTCAGCGACGGTCCGGGAACGTCCACGCCCTGCCACAGCGAGAGCGTGCCGAACAACGAGGTCGCGGGATCTTCGGCGAAGCGCCGGACCAGGGTGCCGGTGGCGTCCTCGCCCTGGCACAGGATCGGCGTGTCCAGGCGTTCGCGCAGGATTTCGCTGGCGGCCTTGGCGGCGCGCATCGAGGAGAACAGACCCAGCGTGCGCCCGCCGGCCGCCTCGATCAGCCGCTCGATCTCGTCCAGATAGGCCGGGGCCAGGCCGTCGCGGCCGGGAGCCGGAAGATGTTTGGCGACATAGAGGATGCCGGATTTCGCGTGATCGAACGGCGAGCCCACATCCAAGGAGTTCCAGCGCATGGCCGAGATGTCGGCGGGAGCTTCGGCTCCGTTCGCCATCGCCGGGTCGATGCGGCGGCTGCCCTGAGCCGCGCGGTCGGCGCCGGGGACGTCGGTCCCGGCGCGATCGGGCGTCTGCGGGGGCAGCCCCCACGTGACGGCCAACCCGTCGAAGGAACCGCCGACCTGCAGGGTGGCCGAGGTGAGAACGACCGTGGCGGTGCCGAACAACCGGCTGCGCAGCAACCCGCCCACCGAGAGCGGGGCCATGTGCAGCGTGCGCCGGGCGACGCCGCGCACCTCGTCCACGGCCAGCCACAGCACATCGCGGCGGGCCGCCGGATCGGGTTCCTCGAATGCCGTCAGCGCGCGCACGGCGGTATCGTGCACCTCCTCGACCGCGGCCACCGCCATGTTGCGGGCGGCGGCGGCCTCCGGATCGCCCTGTGGCGCACCGGAACCGGGAGGCGCGAGGGCGGTGCGGACGGTCCAGGCGGCATCGCGCAGCAGAGCCAGCACCTGATCGCCGCCGGCGGGGAGTTCGTCCCAGCGGCCCGGCGGCAGATCCTCGAGCAGTTCGTGCCATGCCTCCGCCGCACCCTCGAGCCGGTCGAGGTCGCCCTCGTCGACGAGTTTGGTGCAGCGCTTGGCCGCCGCCGTGATGGTCGCGGTGGACAGTTCCGCGGTCGCCACCCCGGTGACCCGGTCCACCAGTTCGTGCGCCTCGTCGATGACGACCACATCGTGTTCGGGCAGCACCTGGATTCCGCTGATGGCATCGATAGCCAGCAGCGCATGATTGGTGACCACCACATCGGCCTGCCCGGATTCCGCGCGGGCGCGCTCGGCGAAGCAGTCGGTGCCGAACGGGCAGCGCGATTTGCCCAGGCATTCTCGCGCCGACACGCTGACCTGGCGCCAGGCCCGGTCGCTGACGCCGGGGACCAGTTCGTCGCGGTCTCCGGTCTCGGTATCGGAGGCCCAGTCGTTGAGGCGCTGCACCTCGCGCCCGAGCCGGGAGATCGCGAAGGCGTCGAACAGTTCGGTCTCCGGCGGTTCGTCCGGGATCGCGCTGTTGATCTTGTGCAGACACAGATAGTTGTTGCGGCCCTTGAGGATCGCGAACCGGGCGCGCCGACCCAATGGTTTCTCCAGCGCCTGTGCCAGCCGCGGCAGATCGCGGTCGACCAACTGCCGCTGCAGCGCGATGGTGGCGGTGGACACCACGACCGTCCGCCCGCTCTGCACCGCGTGCCGCAGACTCGGCACCAGATAGGCCAGCGACTTACCGGTGCCGGTTCCGGCCTGGACGGCCAGGTGTTCCTTGGTGTCGATGGAGTGCGCGACCGCGGCCGACATGGTCTGCTGGCCGGTACGCGCCGTACCGCCGAGTGCTTCCACGGCGGTCGCCAGCAAAGTCGGTACGGGCGGGAGTTCGGGCACCCAGGAAGACTAGCGCCCCGCGCCGACAACCGGCCCGACCGGCGGCGGTCGCCGGTGGTTGCCCGCGCTCGTCCGAGCGGAGTTGTGCACAGGCCCGGCGGTTGTACACAGGGCGCTTCGCGGTGACGCCCGATCCGGTGGCGGCGTCCGGGACGGCCAGTAGGGTTGGCGGTAATCCGCATCAGGGGCTGCGGTACGGGGAAGGAGACGCGCGTGGAGCCGGATTATCGCACCTGGATCGCCGGGGGATCGCACCTCGAGCTGAGTGGCCACCGGATCTTCCACCGGCAGGACGGCCCGATCGACGGGCGGCCGGTGACGCTGCTGCACGGATATCCGACGTCCTCGCACGATTGGGTCTCGATCCTGCCCGCCCTCACCGAATCCGGCTGCCGGGTAACGACTCTGGATTTCCTCGGCTTCGGCGCCAGCGACAAACCGCGCGGGCACGACTATCGGATGACCGAGCAGGCCACGCTGGTCGAACAGCTCTGGCAGCGGCTCGGCATCACCGGCACCGCGCTCGTGGCACACGATTACGGTGTCAGTGTGGCGCAGGAGTTGCTGGCCCGCGACAGTGCGCGGGTGCGGCGGATGGCCTGGCTCAACGGCGGCCTGTACCCGGACCTGTACCGGCCCTTGCCGATTCAGCATCTGATGACCACCCCGATCGGCAAGATACTGAATCCGCTCATGTCGGAGACGACCTTCCGGATGACGTTGCGCCGCATCCTCGGGCGCCCGGTCTCCGATGCCGATCTGCACCAGATGTGGCTGGCGATGACCGACGGCGGCGGTAAGCGCGTGCAATGGGCGCTCAATCGCTACCACGCCGAGCGCCGGGTCAATGCGTCACGCTGGCAGCAGGCGCTCGAAAGTTATTCCGGGCCGGTGCTTTTCGTGTGGGGCCCGGCCGATCCGATCAGCGGTGGGCACCTGCTGCCGCGGCTGCGGGAACGACTGCCGCAGGCCCGGTTCGAGGTACTGGACGCGGCGCCCGCGACGGGTCACTACCCGCAGGTCGAGAACCCGGGGCCGGTAGCCGCCGCACTCGTGGAATTCCTGGCCGCGGAGTCCTAGCCGATCTCGCGGTTACGTATTCGTGGGCAGGCTGCCCGCCAACTCCACTCCGGCGGCGCGCAGACCGTCCAGCGCGGTGGCGGTCGTCTCCGGTGACACCGCCGCGGTGAGGTTCAGCAGTACTCGGGTGGTCAGACCCGCCGCGCGGGCATCGGCGGCGGTGGCGCGGACGCAGTGGTCGGTGGCGATACCGCAGATGTCCACGGCGTCGACGCCCTTGTCCCGCAACCATGTCGCGAGTTCGACCGCATCGTCGGTCGAACCCTCGAATCCGGAATAGGCAGCGCTGTAGGCGCCCTTGGAGAACACCGCGTCGAGAGTGGAGGTGTCGAGATTCGGATGGAAATCCGCACCCGGCGTGCCGGCGCGGCAGTGTGGCGGCCAACTGTCCACGTAATCGGGACGATCGGAGAAATGGGCACCGGGATCGATGTGGAAGTCCCGGGTCGCGGCAATCACGGCATAGTCGCCGCGGTGTGCGGCCAGATAGTCGCTGATCTGCCGGGCCACCGCGGCGCCGCCGGCGACGGCCAGGGAGCCGCCCTCGCAGAAATCGTTCTGCACATCGACGACGATGAGCGCTCTACCCATCTCCCGCACCTCGTTTCGCCGGTTGCCCCACGTTCATTGTAGGAAGGTGGTCGGAACGGCCGGTTCGCCCGCGGAGAGCTTCAAGCCCTCCCAGGGCAAACTGACCAGACCGCGGGCGACCAAATCCCGGCTGTGCGCCAGATCCGGTGCGTCGGCCGCCGGCTCACCCTTGCGAATGAGAGGAACCAGCAGATCCCGCACGTCGTAACCGTTGCCGGTGGGGCGTTGCGCGGTGGCCGGATACACGATCTCCTCGACGATGGTGCCGGTATCGCGGGACAGTCGCACCGCGCGCTTGGTGCCGCCTCGCGACTGTTTGTGGCTACTGCGCTTGGCCACCGGTACGCCCTCGACCTCCACCAGTTTGTAGACCATTCCGGCGGTCGGCGCGCCCGACCCGGTGACCAGGGAGGTGCCCACGCCGTACACGTCGACAGGTTCGGCGCGCAGTGCGGCGATCGCGTATTCGTCCAGATCGCCGGACACCACGATGCGGGTTTTCTTCGCGCCGAGGGCGTCGAGCTGGTCGCGCACCTGCCGCGCCAGGACGCCCAGGTCGCCGGAATCGATTCGCACACCGCCCAATTCGGGCCCGGCGACCTCGATGGCGCGGGCCACCCCGGCGGTGATGTCGAAGGTATCCACCAGCAGTGTGGTGCCGATGCCGAGCGCGTCGACCTGACTGCGGAAGGCCGCCGCCTCGTGCTGCCCGTCCGGGCCGCTGTGCAGCAGCGTGAAGGCGTGCGCGCTGGTGCCGGCGCCGGGAATGCCGTAGCGCCGCACCGCCTCCAGATTCGAGGTGGCGTCGAATCCGGCGAGATACGCGGCGCGGGCGCAGGCGGGAGCGGCCAGTTCGTGGGTGCGGCGCGAACCCATCTCGATCATCCGGCGGCCCGCGGCCGCGCTGACCATCCGTGCCGCCGCGGCGGCGATCGCGCTGTCGTGGTTGAGGATCGACAGGATCAGCGTTTCCAGCATCACGCACTCGGCGAAACTGCCGCGCACCGACAGGATGGGGGAGCCGGGGAAGTAGAGATCACCTTCCAGATAGCCGTCGATGTCGCCGGCGAAGCGGAAATCGCGCAGCCACTCCAGCGTTCGCGCCTCCAGGAATCGCGCCGCGACAGCGAGTTCGGCTTCGCCGAAGCGGAAGTCCCGCAACGCGGTGAGCAACCGGTCGGTACCCGCGACGACGCCATATCGGCGACCGTGTGGCAACCGGCGAGCGAATACCTCGAAGGTGCATTGCCGCTGTGCCGAACCGTCGGCCAGGGCGGCCGCGAGCATGGTCAGCTCGTACTGGTCGGTCAGCAGGGCGGTGCTCGCGGCGGCGGCCGAAGTGTCCACGCGGCCACTGTAGACATACCGGACGCGCGGCGGGCGCCGCGGTGCGCGCGACGTCGCGGAGGGCCTTCCGGAGGTGCTCGGCGCGGGTGTTGTTTATCCGGAGCCGCGTCGTACTCTGAGGGTATGGGTCTGTGCATGAGAGACGCCGTCCGGATCGCCGCCGGTCCGGCCGGCGCGAACCAGGCAGCGGCGCGAGCGACGGGCCCGCAGGACACGGCGGGGCGGGGACGGTCGTGGGCGGGGCGAGACACCCGCGTAGGCGTCGTGGCCGGACGGTTGTCGGCGGCTCAGGCCACACCGGAGACCGTCGAGGTCACCGAGATCCTGGAGGCCGAGGACCGGCCGTGGGTCACGGTGGTCTGGGACGACCCGGTGAACCTGATGCACTACGTCACCTACATCTTCCAAAAGCTGTTCGGTTACAGCAAAGCCAAAGCAACCGAGCTGATGCTGCAGGTACACAACGAGGGCAAGGCGGTGGTGTCGTCGGGATCCCGGGACAGGATGGAGCACGACGTCCAGCGTCTGCACGCCGCCGGGCTCTGGGCGACCATGCAACGTGACCAGTGACCGCGACGGCTACGGTAGCCCCGTGCGCAAGTGGAGCAGG
>NZ_BAFQ01000048.1 GCF_000308375.1 Nocardia aobensis NBRC 100429
TCCCGCAACGAGCGCAACCCTTGTCCTGTGTTGCCAGCGCGTAATGGCGGGGACTCGC
Organism: Nocardia aobensis NBRC 100429; assembly: GCF_000308375.1. Taxonomy (GTDB): domain Bacteria; phylum Actinomycetota; class Actinomycetes; order Mycobacteriales; family Mycobacteriaceae; genus Nocardia; species Nocardia aobensis. The sequence continues at coordinate 59 of NZ_BAFQ01000048.1, forward strand.
AGGAGACTGCCGGGGTCAACTCGGAGGAAGGTGGGGACGACGTCAAGTCATCATGCCCCTTATGTCCAGGGCTTCACACATGCTACAATGGCCGGTACAGAGGGCTGCGATACCGTGAGGTGGAGCGAATCCCTTAAAGCCGGTCTCAGTTCGGATCGGGGTCTGCAACTCGACCCCGTGAAGTTGGAGTCGCTAGTAATCGCAGATCAGCAACGCTGCGGTGAATACGTTCCCGGGCCTTGTACACACCGCCCGTCACGTCATGAAAGTCGGTAACACCCGAAGCCGGTGGCCTAACCCTTGTGGAGGGAGCCGTCGAAGGTGGGATCGGCGATTGGGACGAAGTCGTAACAAGGTAGCCGTACCGGAAGGTGCGGCTGGATCACCTCCTTTCTAAGGAGCACTTCTCCAGACGGTGTCTCGAACAGTCGAGATCGCCTCTGGCAGAGACAGTTTCGGACTCACATGTAGTCCGGCTGGAGCTCATGGGTGGAACGCTGACAACCTCTCCCGCGTATCGTCCGGTACTCAGTGACCGGCCGGCGGGGATATATCGACACACTGTTGGGTCCTGAAAGAACAGACGTTCTTTCCAGGCAAAAGATACGACTTGCTCGGATTTTCTGAGATACTGCCAGTTTTGCTGGTAAGTCCTGATGTCCAATCCGGGTGGGTGTGTTGTTTGAGAACTGCACAGTGGACGCGAGCATCTTTGTTAGTAAGTGTGTAAGAGCGTACGGTGGATGCCTTGGCACCAGGAGCCGATGAAGGACGTAGGAGGCTGCGATAAGCCTCGGGGAGCTGTCAACCGAGCTGAGATCCGAGGATTTCCGAATGGGGAAACCCAGCACGAGTGATGTCGTGTTACCCGCATCTGAATATATAGGGTGTGTGGAGGGAACGTGGGGAAGTGAAACATCTCAGTACCCACAGGAAGAGAAAACAATAGTGATTCCGTGAGTAGTGGCGAGCGAAAGCGGAAGAGGCTAAACCGTGTAGATGTGATAGACGGCAGTCGTTGTCTATGCGGGGTTGTGGGGTCTTTCTTCTTCTCACTGCCGTGAGGAGCGTAAGTCAGAAACCGTTGTGTTAGCTGAATTGGTCTGGGACGGCCAACCGTAGACGGTGAGAGTCCGGTAAGCGAAAACGCGACGGCTTGCGTGATTGATACCCGAGTAGCAGCGGGCCCGTGAAATCTGCTGTGAATCTGCCGGGACCACCCGGTAAGCCTGAATACTCCCTGGTGACCGATAGCGGACTAGTACCGTGAGGGAAAGGTGAAAAGTACCCCGGGAGGGGAGTGAAATAGTACCTGAAACCGTGCGCTTACAATCCGTCAGAGCCTTCGTTTCGATGTGGGGTGATGGCGTGCCTTTTGAAGAATGAGCCTGCGAGTCATCGGTGTGTGGCGAGGTTAACCCGTGTGGGGTAGCCGTAGCGAAAGCGAGTCCGAATAGGGCGTTTGAGTCGCATGTCATGGACCCGAAGCGGAGTGATCTACCCATGGCCAGGGTGAAGCGACGGTAAGACGTCGTGGAGGCCCGAACCCACTTAGGTTGAAAACTGAGGGGATGAGCTGTGGGTAGGGGTGAAAGGCCAATCAAACTCCGTGATAGCTGGTTCTCCCCGAAATGCATTTAGGTGCAGCGTCGCGTGTTTCACACTGGAGGTAGAGCTACTGGATGGCCTAGGGGGCCCACAAGCTTACCGAAGTCAGCCAAACTCCGAATGCCGGTGTGTGAGAGCGCGGCAGTGAGACTGCGGGGGATAAGCTTCGTAGTCGAGAGGGAAACAGCCCAGATCGCCGGCTAAGGCCCCTAAGCGTGTACTAAGTGGAAAAGGATGTGGGGTCGCTGAGACAACCAGGAGGTTGGCTTAGAAGCAGCCACCCTTGAAAGAGTGCGTAATAGCTCACTGGTCAAGTGATCCTGCGCCGATAATGTAGCGGGGCTCAAGTACACCGCCGAAGCCGCGGCACTCAGTCATGCAGATCGCCTTCGGGCCAGTCGACTGGGTGGGTAGGGGAGCGTCGTGTAGCCAGGGAAGCAGCGGGGTGACCTAGTTGTGGAGGCTGCGCGAGTGAGAATGCAGGCATGAGTAGCGAAAGACGAGTGAGAAACTCGTCCGCCGAATGACCAAGGGTTCCTGGGCCAGGTTAATCCGCCCAGGGTGAGTCGGGACCTAAGGCGAGGCCGACAGGCGTAGTCGATGGACAACGGGTTGATATTCCCGTACCCGTGTATCCGCGCCCAATGGCGAATCAGTTGTGCTAAGTGCCCAAAAGCGGATGGACCTCCTTCGGGAGGCCGGATGTGGCTGCGCACGACCCTGGCTGTAGTAGTCAAGCGATGGGGTGACGCAGGAAGGTAGCTGGGCCCGGTGGTGGATTACCGGGTGTAAGCCTGTAGGGCGTTGTGTAGGCAAATCCGCACAGCATGTGCCTGAGAGGTGATGCGTAGCCGGTTGAGGTGAATTCAGTGATCCTATGCTGCCGAGAAAAGCCTCTAGTGAGTTGGTACACGGCCCGTACCCCAAACCGACACAGGTGGTCAGGTAGAGAATACTAAGGCGATCGAGATAACTGTGGTGAAGGAACTCGGCAAAATACCTCCGTAACTTCGGGAGAAGGAGGGCCCGATCTGGTGATGAGTCTTGCACTCGGAGCTGGGTTGGGTCGCAGAGACCAGAGAGAAGCGACTGTTTACTAAAAACACAGGTCCGTGCGAAGTCGTAAGACGATGTATACGGACTGACGCCTGCCCGGTGCCGGAAGGTTAAGAGGACCGGTTAGCGGAGCAATTCGCGAAGCTGAGAATTTAAGCCCCGGTAAACGGCGGTGGTAACTATAACCATCCTAAGGTAGCGAAATTCCTTGTCGGGTAAGTTCCGACCTGCACGAATGGCGTAACGACTTCTCTGCTGTCTCCACCACAGACTCGGCGAAATTGCATTACGAGTAAAGATGCTCGTTACGCGCGGCAGGACGAAAAGACCCCGGGACCTTCACTATAGCTTGGTATTGGTGTTCGGTACGGTTTGTGTAGGATAGGTGGGAGACTGTGAAGCGGGCACGCCAGTGTTCGTGGAGTCGTCGTTGAAATACCACTCTGGTCGTATTGGACCTCTAACCTCGGGCCATGATCTGGTTCAGGGACAGTGCCTGGTGGGTAGTTTAACTGGGGCGGTTGCCTCCTAAAATGTAACGGAGGCGCCCAAAGGTTCCCTCAGCCTGGTTGGCAATCAGGTGTTGAGTGTAAGTGCACAAGGGAGCTTGACTGTGAGACTGACAGGTCGAGCAGGGACGAAAGTCGGGACTAGTGATCCGGCACCGGCATGTGGAAGCGGTGTCGCTCAACGGATAAAAGGTACCCCGGGGATAACAGGCTGATCTTCCCCAAGAGTCCATATCGACGGGATGGTTTGGCACCTCGATGTCGGCTCGTCGCATCCTGGGGCTGGAGTAGGTCCCAAGGGTTGGGCTGTTCGCCCATTAAAGCGGCACGCGAGCTGGGTTTAGAACGTCGTGAGACAGTTCGGTCTCTATCCGCCGCGCGCGTTAGAAACTTGAGGAAGGCTGTCCCTAGTACGAGAGGACCGGGACGGACGAACCTCTGGTGTGCCAGTTGTCCCGCCAGGGGCACGGCTGGTTGGCCACGTTCGGAAGGGATAACCGCTGAAAGCATCTAAGCGGGAAGCCTGTTCCAAGATGAGGTTTCTCACCCCCTCGAGGGGGTAAGGCCCCCAACAGACCATTGGGTTGATAGGCCAGAACTGGAAGTGCGGTAACGCATGGAGGTGACTGGTACTAATAGGCCGAGGACTTACCAACAAAGCTGCTACGCGTCCACTGTGCGGTATCTGAAACAACACAC
>NZ_BAFQ01000047.1 GCF_000308375.1 Nocardia aobensis NBRC 100429
TGTTCTTTGAGAACTCAATAGTGTGTCGATGAATGTCAGTGCCAAAGTATTTATTTTGGTTCCGATCTTCACCCCCCGTGTGAGGGTCGGGCATTTTTTAGTCAGCTATTTTCCGGCTGGCGTTTAAGTTAGGTTTTCGGACTCTGGTTCGAGATACTTCTGATTTGCTGCTTCGGCGGTTGATCGAGAGTCTTCAACGGAGAGTTTGATCCTGGCTCAGGACGAACGCTGGCGGCGTGCTTAACACATGCAAGTCGAGCGGTAAGGCCCTTCGGGGTACACGAGCGGCGAACGGGTGAGTAACACGTGGGTGATCTGCCTCGCACTCTGGGATAAGCCTGGGAAACTGGGTCTAATACCGGATATGACCACCGGTCGCATGGTTGGTGGTGGAAAGATTTATCGGTGCGAGATGGGCCCGCGGCCTATCAGCTTGTTGGTGGGGTAATGGCCTACCAAGGCGACGACGGGTAGCCGGCCTGAGAGGGCGACCGGCCACACTGGGACTGAGACACGGCCCAGACTCCTACGGGAGGCAGCAGTGGGGAATATTGCACAATGGGCGAAAGCCTGATGCAGCGACGCCGCGTGAGGGATGACGGCCTTCGGGTTGTAAACCTCTTTCGACAGGGACGAAGCGCAAGTGACGGTACCTGTAGAAGAAGCACCGGCCAACTACGTGCCAGCAGCCGCGGTAATACGTAGGGTGCGAGCGTTGTCCGGAATTACTGGGCGTAAAGAGCTTGTAGGCGGTTCGTCGCGTCGATCGTGAAAACGTGCAGCTCAACTGCACGCTTGCGGTCGATACGGGCGGACTAGAGTACTGCAGGGGAGACTGGAATTCCTGGTGTAGCGGTGAAATGCGCAGATATCAGGAGGAACACCGGTGGCGAAGGCGGGTCTCTGGGCAGTAACTGACGCTGAGAAGCGAAAGCGTGGGTAGCGAACAGGATTAGATACCCTGGTAGTCCACGCCGTAAACGGTGGGCGCTAGGTGTGGGTTTCCTTCCACGGGATCCGTGCCGTAGCTAACGCATTAAGCGCCCCGCCTGGGGAGTACGGCCGCAAGGCTAAAACTCAAAGGAATTGACGGGGGCCCGCACAAGCGGCGGAGCATGTGGATTAATTCGATGCAACGCGAAGAACCTTACCTGGGTTTGACATACACCAGAAAGCCGTAGAGATACGGCCCCCCTTGTGGTTGGTGTACAGGTGGTGCATGGCTGTCGTCAGCTCGTGTCGTGAGATGTTGGGTTAAG
>NZ_BAFQ01000046.1 GCF_000308375.1 Nocardia aobensis NBRC 100429
TGGTGCCGGTGTCGGCAAGACCGTTCTGATCCAGGAGATGATCACCCGTATCGCGCGTGAGTTCTCCGGTACGTCGGTGTTCGCCGGCGTCGGTGAGCGCACCCGTGAGGGCACCGACCTCCACCTGGAAATGGAGGAGATGGGCGTTCTTCAGGACACCGCCCTCGTCTTCGGCCAGATGGACGAGCCGCCGGGCACCCGTATGCGCGTCGCGCTGTCCGCGCTGACCATGGCGGAGTACTTCCGCGATGTGCAGGGTCAGGACGTGCTGCTGTTCATCGACAACATCTTCCGTTTCACCCAGGCCGGTTCCGAGGTCTCGACCCTGCTGGGTCGTATGCCTTCGGCCGTCGGTTACCAGCCGACCCTGGCGGACGAGATGGGTCAGCTGCAGGAGCGCATCACCTCGACCCGTGGTCGTTCGATCACCTCGATGCAGGCGATCTACGTCCCCGCCGACGACTACACCGACCCGGCGCCGGCGACCACCTTCGCCCACCTGGACGCGACCACCGAGCTCTCCCGCCCGATTTCGCAGAAGGGTATCTACCCCGCCGTCGACCCGCTGACCTCGACCTCGCGAATCCTCGAGGCCTCGATCGTCGGCGAGCGGCACTTCGCGGTGGCCAACGAGGTCAAGCGAATCCTGCAGAAGTACAAGGAACTCCAGGACATCATCGCGATTCTGGGTATGGACGAGCTCTCCGAAGAGGACAAGGTCCTCGTCGGCCGGGCGCGTCGTCTGGAGAAGTTCCTCGGCCAGAACTTCATCGTGGCCGAGAAGTTCACCGGTCAGCCGGGTTCGGTCGTGCCGCTGGAGCAGACCATCGACGACTTCGAGCGGGTCTGCAAGGGCGAATTCGACCACCTGCCGGAGCAGGCGTTCAACTCCTGCGGTGGCCTGGACGACGTCGAGGCGGCCGCGAAGAAGATCGCCGGGAAGTAGTCCACCATGGCGGATATGTCAGTTGATCTGGTCGCCATCGAGCGGCGGCTGTGGTCGGGGACGGCGAGTTTCGTCAGCGCCCAGACCACGGAAGGTCAGATCGGTATTCTGCACGGCCACGAGCCCGTGCTCGGCCAGCTGGTCGAGGGCGGAATCGTGACCATCGACAGCACCGAGGGCGAGCGCATCGTCGCGGCCGTGCACGGCGGTTTCTTCTCGTGCACGGGTGAGGCGGTCCGGATTCTCGCCGAATCGGCGGAATTCGCGGGCGATATCGATCTCGACGCCGCCCGCGCGGTACTGGCCGATCCGAATGCCTCGGAGCAGGAACAGAATGCGGCGACCGCGCGAATTCGCGCGGTGGAAGCGATAAACGCCTGAGGCGAACGCCTCAGGGCGAGAACCGAATAGCGCAACCGTGTGGCGGTCCGGATATCCGGGCCGCCACACGGCGTTTCTGTTCACCGCGCGGTCTGTTTGCGGCCGGTTCGAGAGGGCCTGGAAATGCCGGACGACTACGGCCAGGAGACCGGGACCGGCCACGCCCTGGCGATGGTGACCGTCCAGGGCGCGTCACCATGGGCCGAGTGCAACCTGCGAATACGGGCCCATTGTGAACCCCATGCACAGCCAACCCGGATGGGCTTCGAATGTCCTTGTGCGAGTGTGCCTCTGATCACCTTCCTCCGGATCGGCGAATCGGCCGATATCCTCGTTTGTGGAACGGATGTACCGGCTGTGTGCCGCGGCGCCCTGGTTTGTAGACTCGCTGCGGGAGCGGCCTTGTTCGGGGATGGCACGGCGCTGGCGACGGCACAGGGGCGAAGCGAAGGGACGGACCTGGATTGCGGACCGGGATGGTGCTTCTGATCATTCTGGTGCTGCTGCTGGTCGGCGTAGCGCTGGTGTCGCTGTATCGCCTGATCATGTTGCGCCGAGGTGGAACCGCGGCGATTCTGCGCGTACTTCCGGCGCAGGGTGGTCAAGGGTGGCGGCACGGCCTGATTCGCTACGGCGAATCCCGGCTCGTCTTCTACAAACTCACCAGCCTGAAGGTGGGACCGGATTCGACCATCCGGCGGCTGGGCATCGAAGTGGTCGATCGGCGTTCTCCGGTGGGCGACGAGTACGACATCATGACCGACGACATCGTCGTGATCGCGGTCTCCGACGGTGACGGCAGCTATGAACTCGCCCTGGATCGCCCTGCGCTGACGGCATTCCTGTCCTGGGTCGAATCACGGCCCTCCGAACGCATCCGGCGACGCCCGGGGCGTTGACCCAGAAATAGGTGGTCACCAGCCATGAGTGTGCATCTGACCAAGATCTATACCCGGACCGGAGACGACGGCACCACCGGCCTGAGCGACTTTTCCCGGGTGCCGAAGACCGATCCGCGACTGGCCGCCTACGCCGACTGCGACGAGACCAACGCCGCTCTCGGCGTGGCACTCGCCCTCGGACAGCCGCAAGCGCGCATCGCCGAGGTGCTGCGCCAAGTGCAGAACGATCTGTTCGATGCCGGCGCCGATCTGTCCACCCCGGTTGTGCCGGACCCGAAATATCCGCCGCTGCGGATCACCCAGTCCTATATCGATCGCCTGGAACGCTGGTGCGACGAGTTCAATGCCGAGCTCGCTCCGCTGAATTCGTTCATCCTGCCCGGCGGCACGCCGTTGGCCGCGCTGCTGCATACGGCCCGCACCGTGGCGCGCCGGGCGGAACGCGCGGCGTGGGCGGCGGTGGACGCGCATCCGGACGACATCAGCGTGTTGCCCGCGAAATACCTCAATCGGCTGTCCGATCTGCTGTTCATCCTCGGCCGGGTGGCCAACCCGGACGGTGACGTGCTGTGGCGGCCCGGGGGATCGGAGACCGGCGGACCGGCCGCGACCGACCAGCCCTCCCGTTAGGCTGGCCCCCGTGAGTGAACGGTTTCTGGTGACCGGGGGCAGTCGGCTGGTCGGCGAGGTCTCAGTGGGTGGCGCGAAGAACAGCGTCCTCAAGTTGATGGCCGCCGCCCTGTTGGCCGAAGGCACGACGACGATCACCAACTGCCCGGACATCCTGGATGTGCCGCTGATGGCGGAGGTCCTGCGTGGTCTGGGCTGCGATGTCACCGTGGCCGGATCGGTGGTCGCCATCACCACCCCGGCCGAGCCGAAGTATCACGCCGACTTTCCGGCGGTGACCCAGTTCCGCGCCTCGGTCTGCGTCCTCGGACCGCTGATGGCGCGGTGTAAGCGCGCCGTCGTCGCCCTGCCCGGCGGCGACGCGATCGGGTCCCGTCCGCTCGATATGCACCAGGCCGGCCTGAGATTGCTCGGCGCGACCAGCGAAATCGAGCACGGCTGCCTGGTCGCTCGCGCCGACGAGCTGCAGGGCGCGCGGATCCGGCTGGATTTCCCGTCCGTCGGTGCGACCGAGAACATCCTCATGGCCGCGGTCCTCGCGGAGGGGGAGACGGTGATCGACAACGCCGCGCGTGAACCCGAGATCGTCGACCTGTGCACCATGCTCACCCGGATGGGCGCCCGCATCGACGGCGCCGGCACCTCGGTCCTCACCATCTCCGGTGTGCGCAAACTCGTGCCCACCACCCATCAGGTGATCGGCGACCGGATCGTGGCCGCGACCTGGGGAATCGCCGCCGCGATGACGAGGGGCGACGTGCGCGTCACCGGCTTGAATCCCAAACACCTCTCGCTGGTGCTGGACAAGCTGCGCTCGGCGGGTGCGCGAATCACGTTCGAACCCAACGGTTTCCGGGTGGAACAACCGGAGCGGCCGCGGGCGGTGAATTTCTCCACCCTGCCGTTCCCGGGCTTTCCGACCGATCTGCAGCCGATGGCGATCGGCCTGGCGACCATCGCCGACGGGACGTCGATGATCACCGAGAACATCTTCGAGGCGCGCTTCCGTTTCGTCGAGGAGATGATCCGCCTGGGCGCCGACGCCCGTACCGACGGCCACCACGCCGTGGTTCGCGGCATCCCGCGGCTGTCGAGTGCGCCGGTGTGGTCGTCCGATATCCGCGCCGGCGCGGGTCTGGTGCTCGCGGGTCTCGTCGCCGACGGCGTCACCGAGGTGCACGACGTCTTCCACATCGACCGCGGCTACCCCCACTTCGTCGAGAATTTGCGCTCGCTGGGCGCCGAGGTGAAACGGGTCGGCACGCCGGCGTAGTCCGCCGTACATCCGAAAGACCTTCCTGACCAGGCGATTTGACATGGAATCAACCGCCACGTAACTTATTCCAAGTCAGAGCGACACGGACACCAACCCCGGGCCGAAAGGCAAGGGGACAACGAGGTAGTACGGGGAGCGCCTGACGATCACACTGGTTCGACCGAGATCCCGATTTGGTTCGGGTCCGATGGTTGAGCTAAGCTGGAAAAGTTGCCTCGCCGATCGAACAGATGAAAATCTGGGAGATGGTGAGTGCGTG
>NZ_BAFQ01000045.1 GCF_000308375.1 Nocardia aobensis NBRC 100429
CCTCTCCTACGTGGCCGCCGAACTCGCCCAGACCTCGGATCGGGTCAAGGGCTACGGCGCTATCGGTTACGGTCTGGCCGCGATCGGCCCGGGTGTCGGCGTCGGCATCGTCGTCGGTAAGGCGATCGAGGGCATCGCCCGTCAGCCCGAGCTGCAGGGCACCATCCGGACCAACATGTTCCTGGGTATCGCGTTCACCGAGGCCCTCGCGCTGATCGGTCTCGTCGCCGGCTTCATCTTCTGATTCCGATGAACAGCATGTACTTGCTCGCCGAGAATGCAGAGGACAAGAACCCTCTGATTCCGGAGCCATACGACATCGTCTGGTCGGTGGTGTGCGTTGTCGTCATCGGGATCCTGTTCTACAAGTACGTGGTCCCGCGATTGACGAAGGTGCTCGACGAGCGCTCGGAGAAGATCGAAGGCGGCATGGCCAAGGCCGAGACCGCGCAGGCCGAGGCGCAGGAAACCCTGCAGCAGTACCAGCAGCAGCTGGCCGAGGCCCGGCTCGAGGCGGCGCGCATCCGTGAGGAAGCGCGTACCCAGGGCCAGCAGATCCTCGCGCAGCTGCGCTCGGAGGCTCAGGCCGAAGCCGATCGCATCGTCTCCGCCGGTCATGCCCAGCTCGACGCCCAGCGTCAGCAGATCGTGACCGAGCTCCGGTCCGAGCTCGGCCGCACCGCGGTCGACCTGGCCGAGAAGATCATCGGGCAGTCCGTGGCGGACGAAGCCAAGCAGGCGGCGTCCATCGATCGGTTCCTCACCGAGCTGGATGAGAAGGCCGGCATCGGGGTCGGAAGGTAACCTGCGCCTGAGAGGTCTTGTCGGTGACGCAAGTCACCGGCGCCCGACCACTCCGGGCCCCGGAATTCAACACAGTGAAAGTGGGAATCATGTACGCAGCGAGCCGCGAGGCGAGTTCCCGTGCGAGGGAAGCTCTTTCGGCCGCACTCACCGGGAGTGACTCCGTCGCCGCCACGACGGGCTCCGAACTGTTCGCCGTAGTCGCCGTGCTCGACGACCAGCGTTCGCTGCGTGTGGCGCTCGCGGATAAGTCGGTGTCGAGTTCGGTGCGTGCCGAACTGGCCGAACGCGTTTTCGGCGGCAAGATCAGCGCGGCCACACAGGCCGTGCTGACCACTGCCGTCGCCCAGGACTGGTCTCGTACCCGAGATCTGGTCGACACCCTGGTGCTGCTCGGGCAGGAGGCGCTGTTGCGCGCCGCGGCCGACCGCGGACGTATCGACGCCGTCGAGGACGAGTTGTTCCGGCTGGGCCGCACCGTCGAAGACAACCCGGATCTGGAGCAGGCGCTCACCGATCGCGGTAAGCCGGCGGCCGCCAAGCGCGAGCTGCTGGCTCGGCTGCTCACCGGGAAGGTCGAAGACGTCACCATGCAGCTGGCCGAGCAGGCGGTCGGCCGGTCGCGCGGTGATGTCGGCGTCGCCTTCGACCAGTTGTCCGATCTGGCGGCGTCGTTGCGCAAGCAGATCGTCGCGCACGTTCGTTCGGCGACGGCCCTGACGCAGCAGCAGCGGGAGCATCTCGCCGCATCGCTGCAGCGAATCTACGACAAGCCGGTCACCATCCACGTGCAGGTCGATCCGGCATTGCTGGCCGGTGTCGTCGTGCGTATCGGTGACGACGTGATCGACGGCAGCGCCGTCGGCCGACTGCAGCGCCTGCGCCAGGCCCTGGCCTAGCCGAGCCTCGAGCCCGGCAACCCACCCCGACATTCCAGACCACAGCGAGAGCAGGAAGAACCATGGCGGAGCTGACGATCTCCCCCGATGAGATCCGTAGCGCGATCGAAAGCTACACCCAGAGCTACACCCCCGAAACCTCGATCGAGGAAATCGGCACGGTCACCGACACCAGTGACGGCATCGCGCACGTCAGTGGCCTGCCGTCGGCGATGACCAACGAGATCCTCGAGTTCCCCGGCGGTGTGCTGGGTGTCGCGTTGAACCTCGACCCCGACGAGATCGGTGCGGTCATCCTCGGTGAGTTCGACGGCATCGAAGAGGGCCAGCAGGTCCGCCGCACCGGTGACGTGCTCTCGGTGCCGGTCGGCGACAAGTTCCTGGGCCGCGTCATCAACCCCCTCGGCCAGCCGATCGACGGCCTGGGCGAGATCGAGGCCGACGAGCGCCGCGTGCTGGAGCTGCAGGCCGCGACCGTGCTGGAGCGCCAGCCGGTCGAGGAGCCGATGGCCACCGGCATCACCGCCATCGACGCGCTGACCGCCATCGGTCGTGGCCAGCGTCAGCTGGTCATCGGCGACCGCAAGACCGGTAAGACCGCGGTCTGCATCGACGCCATCCTGAACCAGAAGGCCAACTGGGAGTCCGGCGATCCGACCAAGCAGATGCGCTGCATCTACGTCGCGATCGGCCAGAAGGGCTCCACCATCGCCGGCGTGAAGTCCGCGCTCGAGGCGCACGGTGCGATGGAGTACACCACCATCGTCGCCGCCCCCGCGTCCGACTCCGCCGGTTTCAAGTGGCTCGCGCCCTACACCGGTTCCGCGCTCGGCCAGCACTGGATGTACCAGGGCAAGCACGTCCTGATCGTGTTCGACGACCTGTCCAAGCAGGCCGAGGCCTACCGCGCCATCTCGCTGCTGCTGCGTCGCCCGCCGGGCCGTGAGGCGTACCCCGGTGACGTCTTCTACCTGCACTCCCGTCTGCTGGAGCGTTGCGCGAAGCTGTCCGACGCGATGGGCGCCGGTTCGATGACGGGTCTGCCGATCATCGAGACCAAGGCCAACGACATCTCGGCGTTCATTCCGACCAACGTCATCTCCATCACCGACGGCCAGGTCTTCCTCGAGTCCGACCTGTTCAACAAGGGTGTGCGTCCGGCCATCAACGTCGGTACCTCCGTCTCCCGTGTCGGTGGCGCCGCGCAGACCAAGGCCATGAAGACGGTCGCCGGTTCGCTGCGTCTGGAGCTGGCCTCCTACCGCGAGCTCGAGGCGTTCTCCGCCTTCGCCTCCGATCTGGACGCCGCCTCCCTGGCCCAGCTCGAGCGCGGTGCGCGCTGGGTGGAGCTGCTCAAGCAGGATCAGTACTCGCCGGTCGCGGTCGAGGACCAGATCGTCTCGATCTACCTGGTCGACGCCGGTTACTACGATTCGGTGCCGGTCGGCGACGTGCGGCGCTTCAACGCCGAGCTGCTCGAACACCTGCACAACAAGGTGCAGGGTTCCTTCGACGCCCTCGAAGGTGGCGCGAAGCGGCTCGAAGGCGAGCCCGCCGACGCGATCAAGGCCGAGACCGAGCGCTTCAAGCAGGGCTTCCTGGCCTCCGACGGCAGCCGCGTGGTCAACGAGGCCGGCGCCGGTGAACTGGACCACGAAGAGGTCGAGTCGCTGTCGGTCACCCGTAAGCACGTCGAGAAGTAAGCCGGGTCCGACGATGCCTACGAATTCGATACGCGAAGGGAGTGTGAACCGCTGATGGCGAACTTGCGTGAATTGCGCTCCCGTATTCGTGGCGTGAGCTCGATCAAGAAGATCACCAAGGCCCAGGAACTGATCGCGACCTCGCGAATCAGCAAGGCCCAGGCCCGGGTGGCCGCCGCGAAGCCGTACGCGGAAGAGATCACGAAGGTGCTCGGCGAATTGGCCGGTGCCTCCTCGAATCTCAACCACCCCCTGCTCACCGAGCGGGCCACTCCGCGCCGCGCCGCCATCCTGGTGATCACCAGTGACAGCGGTATGTGTGGTGGCTACAACTCCAACGTGCTCAAGCGCACCGAGGAACTGATCACGACGCTGCGCTCCGAGGGCAAGGAGCCGGTGCTGTACGTGATGGGCAGCAAGGGCCTGACGTACTACACCTTCCGCAACCGCCCGCTGGCCGGTTCGTGGACCGGGTTCTCGCAGCAGCCGCACTACACCGACGCGTCGGCCGCGTGCCACCACCTGGTGGATGTGTTCATGGCGGGCTCCGACACCGAGGTGGAGGGGCCGGGCGGCACCGGGACCATCGAGGGCGTGGACGAGATTCACATCGTCTACACCCGCTTCGTCTCGATGCTGTCGCAGGTGCCCGAGGTTCGCCGGCTCGCTCCGATCCAGGTGAGCTTCGTCGACGAGAACTTCGAACTCGGCGAGGACATGCTCACCGACTCGCCGGACGCGAAGATCACCTCGCTCTACGAGTTCGAACCGGATGCGGACAAGCTGCTCGGCGCCCTGCTGCCGAAGTACATCAACACCCGCATCTACTCGTCGTTGCTCGAGGCCGCGGCCTCGGAGTCGGCCGCGCGCCGCACCGCAATGAAGGCTGCCACCGACAACGCCACCGAGCTGGTCAATACCCTGACCCGCCAGGCGAACTCGATCCGGCAGGCGAACATCACGCAGGAAATCAGTGAAATCGTCGGCGGCGCGAACGCGCTGGCTGCGTCCTCGGATCGCGACTAAGCCCTAGCCCCCATGGAAGAGAACAAATGACCGCAGCTGTCACGCAAGAAAACGCAAGCCGGGCGGGCGCTGGCACAGGCCGCGTCGTCCGGGTCAACGGCCCCGTGGTGGACGTCGAGTTCCCGCGCGGCGCCATCCCAGAGCTGTTCAACGCCCTGCACGCCGACGTCACCCTGCCGTCGGTGGCCAAGACGCTGACCCTCGAGGTCGCGCAGCATCTGGGCGACAACATCGTTCGCACCATTTCGATGCAGCCGACCGACGGCCTGGTTCGCGGCGTCCCGGTGTCCGACACCGGCAAGCCGATCTCGGTTCCGGTCGGCGACGTCACCAAGGGCCACGTGTTCAACGCCCTCGGCGACTGCCTCGACACCCCGGGCCTGGGCCGCGACGGCGAGCAGTGGGGCATCCACCGCCAGCCGCCCGCCTTCGACCAGCTCGAGGGTAAGACCGAGATCCTGGAAACGGGCATCAAGGTCATCGACCTGCTGACCCCGTACGTGAAGGGCGGCAAGATCGGTCTGTTCGG
>NZ_BAFQ01000044.1 GCF_000308375.1 Nocardia aobensis NBRC 100429
GGCGTCGGATCGAATCCGTTGCAGGGGTTGTTGATCTGCGGGCAGTTGGAGATCAGGACGAGTGTGTCGATCTCGGCACGCAACGTCACCGACTTACCCGGTGCGGAGAGCCCGTCGACGATGCCGAGGGTCCCGTCGGCCTCGACCGGAACGTTCATGAACCAGTTGATGTTCGAGACCAGATCGCGTTTGCCCAGGCCCCAGCGCAACGCCTCGGTGAGGAAGTTCTCCACGCAGGCGTGCTGATGGCGGGTGTGGTGACCGTAGCGCAGGGTGTTGGATTCCTGCGAGCACGCGCCGGCGATGGTGTCGTGATTGCCGACCTCGTCGGCGACCACGGTCATCAGTGCCGTCCCCGATTCGGCACGGAGCACGCTGCCGGTGGTCAGGAAGATGTTGCGCTGGGCGGCGACGGTCGCCTGGGCACTGTAGCGGTCGGTGTGATCGGCGGCCGAATAGAGCAGGCAGTCCACCGCCTGGTTGCCGTACAGGTCGACGATCTGCCACTGCTGACCCGCCCGGACCACGGTCGACCACGGTGCGCAGGCGGCCACGGTCTCGTCCAGGACGACAGTGCGTTCGGTAACGGTGGTCATGCGATCGCCTCCGGATCGTGTGCGGCCAGCCAGGCCTGTTCGGTGTTCTCCACGGCCCGGCGATATTCCGGCTCGGTGCCGGCGTCGTGGGGCTCCGCGGCGCCCCGCCAGGCGACGACGTCCAGCGCCGTGGCGGGCCGGTCGTCGAGTGGATGGGTGCCGTTGGCGATGAGGACGGTCAGCGGCAGGTGGATCAGCAGTTCGACCGAGCGGCCCGGACCGGCGCTGCCGGTGGCGGTGAGGGCGCCGTCCGCGCCGACGCGCACTCCGCGGAACAGCGCGATCGACGGACCGATATCGCGCGGTGTGAGACCGTGTTTCGCGCCCGCGACCCGCAGTGCCTGTCGTACCCGCGGTGTCGGTCCGCACAACGTGTCGTGGTGGCCGGACGTGTCGGCGACGATCGTGGCGAGCACGCGCCCCTGATCCGACAGCAGCGGATGGCCCGGGCCCGGATAGGCCTGCCACGGCACCTTGACGGTGTCCGCGACGTTCAACCGTTCCCACGGCGCCTCGGCCCGCAGGAGCAGCAGGTGGGCGCCGGCCGCGCCGTCCGGATCGGCCAGCCGGAGCCGGGTACCGCGGGCGAGTACCGCGGTGGTGTAGCCGTTGCCCGGAACACGTTGGGCGAAGGTGACTTTCGCCGGATCGAGGCTTTCGGGCAGATCGGGACCGGCGACGGTCGCGGCCGCGGCTTGCGCTCGCGCGTGGTCGCGGGCGCCGACGGTGGAGGCGGTTGCGGACATGATGTCTCCTCGCAGAGTCGGATGGGAATGTCGCTCAGGCGGGTTGCGGTGCGGGCCGGGCTTCGGCGGCCGCGGCGCGCGGGGTGACGATGCGGTGCACCACCGCGCCCACCGCGACGGTCAGGAGCAGGAACAGCGGTGCGGCCCAGAGCATCCACCAGCCGCCGCCGGCCGGCGTGTACACCTCCGCGCGCGGCCAGGCCAGATTCACCGCCATCGCGATGCCCCACACCACCGCCGCGACGTTCACCGCGATCCCGTAGCGGCCCAGCGAGAACAGGCCGGGTTCGGCGGCGGGCAGCCCGCGCAGCCGCCGGATCAGCAGCGGGACGGTGACCAGCAGATATGCCACGTACAGCGTCACGATGCACACGCTGGCCAGCGTCGCGAACAGCGCGGCGTTGCCGAGGTTCACCACCAGCAGCGCCACGGCGAGCACGCCGATGATCACCGCGGGCAGGACCGGGGTGCCGAAGCGCGGATGCACGGCGGCCAGTCGCGACGCGAACGGCAGACGGCCGTCGCGGGCCATCGAGAAGATCAGTCGCGAACCCGCGGTCTGAATGGCCAAGGTGCACACCGTGATCGCCACCGCGACACAGCACAGCAGCACGGTGCCGGCCGGACTGTCGAGTTTGGCGGTGATCACGTAGGCCAGTCCGTCCGTGGCCAGGTGGCCGTCGCTGATGCTGGGTGCGGCCATCAAGGCCCCCAGCAGGAGCAGGCCGCCGCCGAGGGCGGAGGCGGCGAGCGCCAGCAGGATGGTGCGCGGCGCGACCCGGCGCGGATTCTTCGTCTCCTCGGAAAGCTCTCCGGCGGAATCGAATCCGACCATCACATAGGCGGCCATCAAACCGGAGACCAGGAACGCCGCCCAGTACGGGCCGGGCGCCGCCTGGTCGGTCTGCAGCACCACATCGGCGCCGCGTTCGGTATGGGTGAAGAACAGGGCGATGACGGCGAGCACGCCCACGATCTCGACGGTGACGCCGATCGAATTGATCCGAGCCATCAGATCGATGCCGATCACATTGATCACCGTGGTGATCACCAGCAGCACGCTGCCCAGCAGGACCGCGTTCGCCGCGCCGTCGGTGGAGGTGAGCGCGGTATCGGTGCCGACCAGTTGGAAACCGCTCCAGATCGAGGGCAGCACGACCTGCAGCGCGATGGCGGCCGCGGCGGCGGTGACGATCTGCGCGATGATCATCATCCAGCCCGCGAACCAGCCCACCACCTCACCCGCGAGCCGGCGCGACCACTGGTAGATGCAGCCCGAAATGGGATAGCGCGCGGCGAGTTCCGCGAAATTCAGCGCGACGAGGAACTGGCCGGCGAACACGATCGGCCAGGTCCAGAAGAACGCGCCGCCGCCGAATCCGTAACCGAATCCGAAGAATTGGAAGATGGTGGTGAGGATCGAGACGAAGGAGAATCCCGCGGCGAACGAGGCGTAGCGGCCGAGTTTGCGATGCAGTACCGGCTGATATCCGAAGCGTTCGAGATCGGCGCTGTCACCGGTCGGGGATTGGGAGGGTGGATCGAGTGCAATGGCCATGGGGCGGTCCTTCGGCGTGGCGGCCAATATCTATCAGGTGACAGTTTTGCGGGCCGGATCGCGCTTTCGGTGACGGCTGTGTATCGCTTGCGGTAACCCGCGTAACGTCTGCGTTGCCGGTATTTCTGTCGAGTGACAGATATTTCACAACCGCAGGTGGGACGCGGTGCGCGGCCCTGTGCCGGTCCGCAGGTGCGGGGACGGTGGCAGGATGAGGCGGTGACACACCTGGGGCCGGGCCGTCCTCGCGTCGACCAACGCAGCCGTCGCGGGCGGACGCCGCGCGCCGAGATCCTCGACGCCGCAGCGGAATTGTTCACGGCCAACGGCTACGGCAGCACATCCACCCGCGGTATCGCCGACGCGGTGGGTATCCGGCAGGCCTCGCTCTACCACCACTTCGCAGCCAAGGACGACATCCTGGACGCGCTGCTCGCCGAAACCATCACCGGCGCATTGGAATTGGCCGAGCGGTTGCGTGCCGAACCCGAGCCGGCGGCGGTCCGGTTGTACGCCCTGGCCCGCGCCGACGTGCGCCAGCTGTGCGCCGCCAAGTGGAATCTCGGTGCCCTGTATCTGCTGCCCGAACTGCGCAGCGACCGATTCGCCGACTTCCGGAGCCGCCGCGCCCGGTTGCGCCGCCACTACGAGGAGCTCGCGGCGGCGGCGATCGAGACCGCACCCACCGGCGTCCCCGGCGCCCACGTGCTGCCTTTCCGAATGGTGGAGACGGTCATCAACATTCGCTCCGACGAGGGCGGCGCACCCGATTACGCGGAAACCACCATCCCCGACGCCGCGCTGCGCCTGCTGGGCGTCACCGACGACCCGGCCGTGCTGCGCGCCGCCGCCGAGCAGCTACTGCGGCGACTCGACGCTGGCGCATAGCCGCCTCAGGGACATCGCCCGGCGATCCGAGCCAGCGCGGTGTGGTCGGCTGCGGTGATCGGCAGCCGGTACTGCGCCGCCGTGGTGAGGTACTTTCCGGCGTAGAAGCAGTGATAGGCCCCGGCGGGTGGCAGCCAGTCCGCGGGTGTGCGATCGCCTTTGTCCATATTGGCCGGGCCGTCGACGGCCAGCAGGTTGAATTCGATGTCGTTGGCGAAGCGCGCCCGCTGTTCGGGCGACCAGGCCGCCGCACCCATATCCCAGGCGGCGGCCAGCGGATAGACGTGGTCGATCTGCACCTCCCGGGCCCGCGCCTTGTCGAAGGTGATCGAGCGGCCGGTGTACGGATCTCGCAGTGTGCCCGCGAGCACCACGCAGTCGCGGGTACCCGGCCGAAATCTCACCTCGCGCAACTGCCGGGCCAGCACGCCGTTGCGCGAATCGCATCCGTCGTGCCCACCCGGCCCGTCCTGATCGTCCGACCACGCCGGCCCGAACACACATCCGTGCCCTGCCCCGCAGTCCCGGTCGTACCCGCCCGGATGCGGCCGCCGCGCCACCACGGCCACCGAGCCCAGCAACTGCTCGATCCGAGCCCGGCTCGGACTCCCCGGCGCGGGGTCGGGCCCGCCGACGATCCCGCACGCCGTCATAGCCATGACCACGACAACCACCGCTGCCCACCCCGCCCGACGTCCCCACCGCATATCCCAGATCTACCTGCCGCGCCCGACAACATCGGTGCCGAAGGACCTGCACGGGGTGCGTTCGTGCGATACGCCTGGATCGGATGGCACCGCGGCCGCGTGACCGCCTCCGTCGCGTCGGCCACGACGACACCGGGGGCACGCGCATCGCCCTGCCGCTGTGTGGACCCGCGCGCGGTCGCACCCCACCACCGGCCACGACCTGGTGTGTCGGTGGCGGCTGATTGGATGGAGGGCATGCTGCACGGTTTGTGGTCGCCGGGGTCGGGGTTGGTGCTGTGGCGCCTGCCCGAGTCGGTGGCACGACCGGACGGGGAGGCATTCGGCGAGCTGCCCGATCCGCTGGGGGCGATCGCGCGGTCGGCGCGGTTCCGGCATCGGGTGCGGGTGCTGGTGCCCGGGGGGACCGGACCGGAAGTGGTCGAGGTGCGCGGGCATGCCTTGGCGCCGGAGGTGGCCGCCCGGGTACTCACCCAGGCCCTGCCGGAGACGGCGGTGGCGGCGGATCTGCGTTTTCTCGCCCATGTGGCCCGCGGACTGCGGCGGTGGGTGCGAGCCGGGCGGATCGTGCCCGAACTGCATCGCGCCGACGGCGAGTGGTGGGTGCGGTGGCGGCTGGTGGGCGGGCAACGGCAGCGGGCCTGGCTGGCCGAACTGGCGGCCGCGATGCCCCCCGCGCTGCGGGTGCCGGATGCCCGGTCCGCGGCCTCGATCCTCGAGGACTTCGTCACCGAACTCGCCGACCCGCTCGTCCGGCTCGAGCTGAGCGTCCGGGAACCGTCGCATCCGCTGACGGCCGCGCTGGTCGCGGAGGTCCCGCTGGAATCGGGATCGCATCGGGTGGCCTCGGTGCTCGAGGAGTGGCGCGCGAGTCTCACCGTCGGCGAGCCGGAACTGGTCCTGCGCCTGCTCGAACCGGACGACGATCCCGACGACGATCCGCAGGCGGTCGACGCCCTGTGGCGGCTGGAAGTCTGCCTCCGGTCGGAAGGCGAAGCGCCGCAACCGGTTCCGATCCAGGGCGACCCGGCGCTGATCCGGCTCGCCGGGGAGAAGGTGGCCGCCGCGGTCCAGGCCTACCCGCGGCTGCAGCAGGTCCCGCGCGACCCGTACGGGATGGATTTCCTGCTCCCGACGCCGGTCGTGCAGGAGTTGGTCGCCCACGGTGCGCACGAATTGCGTTCGGCGGGTGTGCATCTGATGCTGCCCCGGGCGTGGCGCATCGTCTCGCCGAGTATGCGGTTGCGGGTACAGTCCCCGGCCGCCACCGACACCGCTGTCGGACTCAGCGGATTGGTCTCCTATCGCTGGGAACTGGCCTTGGGGGATACGGTCCTCACACCGGCGGAGATGGGCCGGCTGATCCAGGCCAAATCGGATCTGGTGCGGTTGCGCGGCCACTGGGTGCAGGCCGATCAGCGCAGCCTGGCCGCGGCCGCCGCCTATCTGGAGGGCAAGGTCGACGAACGTCCGGCGACACTGACGCAGCTGCTCGGCGAGATCGCGGCCACCCAGGTGCGCCAGGTTCCGATCGAGGAGGTCACCGCGACCGGCTGGGTCCGGGAACTGTTCGACGGTGTCCACTCCGGCGACCCGGTCGATCCGCCCGCCGGCCTGAAGGCGCAGCTGCGTCCCTACCAGCTGCGCGGCCTGTCGTGGCTCGCGACGATGAACCGTCTCGGCTGCGGCGCCATCCTCGCCGACGATATGGGCCTCGGCAAGACGGTGCAGGTGCTCGCGTTGCTGTTGCACGAGAACGAGAGTGCCGCAACGGATTCCGTTCCGGGGCCGACCCTGCTGGTGTGCCCGATGTCGGTGGTGGGCAACTGGCAGCGCGAAACCGAGCGCTTCGCCCCGGGATTGCGGGTGCTGGTCCACCACGGTTCGTCGCGCCGCTCCGGCGCGGAATTCGATGCGGCCGTGGCCGATTCCGATCTGGTGCTGACCACCTACGCGCTGCTGGCGCGCGATGTGGAGGAGTTGAAGCGCCAGCCCTGGGAACGCGTCGTTCTGGACGAGGCGCAGCACATCAAGAACGCCGCCACCCGCCAGGCCCGCGCCGCCCGCGCGATCCCGGCCCGGCATCGGCTGGCGCTGACCGGAACTCCGGTGGAGAACAGGCTCGAGGAACTGCGGTCGATCCTCGATTTCGCGGCGCCGAACGTGCTGGGCAAGCCGTCGGAATTTCACGCGCGCTTCGCGGTGCCGATCGAACGCGAACACGACGAGAACGCGGTCAGCCGCCTGCGCGCCGTCACCGCGCCGTTCGTGCTGCGCCGGGTGAAAACCGATCCCTCGGTCATCTCGGATCTGCCGGAGAAGTTCGAGATGACGGTGCGCGCCAACCTCACCGTCGAACAGGCCGCGCTGTACCAGGCGGTCGTCGACGACATGCTCGCGCAGCTGAAGGCCTCGCGCGCCACCGGTTCCGGCGTGGTGAACATGGCTCGCCGGGGTGCGGTCCTGGCCGCGCTCACCCGGCTCAAACAGGTGTGCAACCATCCCGCGCACTTCCTCGGCGACGGGTCGGCGCTGCTGCGGCGGGGACGCCACCGCTCCGGCAAGCTGGCCCTGGTCGAGGATGTGCTCGAATCGGTACTGGCCGAAGGGGAGCGGGCACTGCTGTTCACCCAGTTCCGCGAATTCGGTGATCTGATCACCCCGTATCTGAGCGAGCGGTTCGGCACCGCGATCCCGTTCCTGCACGGCGGCGTCGCCAAGAAGCGCCGCGACGGGATGGTGGAGCGCTTCGCCCAGGCCGACGGACCGCCGATCATGGTGTTGTCGCTGAAGGCGGGCGGTACGGGACTCAATCTCACCGCCGCCAATCATGTGGTGCACCTGGATCGCTGGTGGAATCCGGCGGTGGAGAACCAGGCCACCGACCGCGCCTTCCGCATCGGCCAGCGCCGCGATGTGCAGGTGCGCAAACTGGTCTGTGTCGACACCATCGAGGAGCGCATCGACGATATGCTCACCGGCAAACAGGAATTGGCGAATCTCACCGTCGGCACCGGGGAGAACTGGATCACCGAACTGAGTACCGACGAATTGCGCGACCTGTTCATGCTCGGCGCCGAGGCGGTGGGTGAATGAGTCCGGCGCCCGAGTATCCGGTTCCCGATTTCAGCGTCTACGGCAAGCGCCGCCCGGTACGCGGCGGCGTCGAACCTCGCAGCCGCCGTGGGTCTTTCGCGCGATCCTGGTGGGGCCGGGCCTTCCTCGAAGCCGTGGAGCAGGTCGCCGACGCCGGCCGGCTCTCCCGGGGGCGCACCTACGCCCGCTCCGGACAGGTCGTCAACTACCACATAGAGCCCGGCGCGGTGGCCGCCGAGGTGCAGGGCAGTCAACCGCGGCCGTTCACCTCCGTGCTGACACTGCGGGTGTTGCGTGACGACCGGTTGGCGGAGCTGGTCGGGCAGGTCCGCGGCACACCCGGCATGCTCGCCCAGCTCGCCTCCGGCGCCCTGCCACAGGAGCTGGGCCCGCTGTTGTTGCCCGATACCGCCGCCGAACTCGATTTCTCCTGCACCTGCCCGGACGACGGCTGGCCCTGTAAACACGTCGCCGCGCTGTGCTACATCGTGGCCGAACGCCTCGACGAGTCCCCGGCGATCATGCTGACCCTGCGCGGCCTCGACCTCGACACCCTGATTCGCGGAGTGCAGGAGGACAGCGGCCCGACCGTCTCCGACGACATCTACGGCGAGAACGTGGTCCTGCCCGACCTGCCGGCGCCGCAGTTCCGCGCGGCGATCGAGGACCTCGATCCGATTCCCCTGCGGCAGGCGTTGCGGATGACCAGTGAGGACGAATCGGTCGCCGAGGCCGGTATGCGGGAACTACGCGCCCTCTACCGGGCCCTCGAGAGCTCCGGCTAGCCCATATGCTGGCGTAGTGCCCGAAGATCCCGTCGACGATCTGGATGCCGCGGTGGCACTGCGGCGTCCGGTGCGCCGGGTGGTGTCGCTGGTCCCGTCGCTGACCGAAGCCATCGCGGTGACCCGCCCGGAGTTGCTGCTCGCCGCGACCGACTGGTGCACCCACCCGCCGGAGCTGGCGGTGGAACGGGTGCGGGGGACGAAGAACCCGAATCTGCGCCGGATCGCCGAACTGGCGCCGGATCTGGTGGTGTGCAATCAAGAGGAGAACCGCCGCCTCGATGTCGAGCGAATGCGCGAGGCGGGAATTCCGGTGTGGGTCACCCGGATTCGCACCGTCGACGAGGCCTTCACCTCGATGACGCGGCTGTTCGGCATCGCCCTGGACGGTGCGGTGCCGTCCTGGCTTACCCGGGCCCGCGCGGTCTGGTCCGAGCCCGCGCCGACCCCGCCTATCGATGCGGTGATCCCGATCTGGCGCAAGCCGTGGATGGTGGTCGGCCGCGACACCTTCACCGCGGACCTCGCCGGTCGCCTCGGTCTGAACCTGGTCCACGCGAGGGGAGCGGAGCGCTATCCCACGGTGACGGAATCCGAACTGGTGCAGGGCGTTCGGCTGGCGGTGCTACCGGACGAGCCGTATGTCTTCACCCCCACCGACGGTCCGGAGGCGTTCGCGGGCATCCCGGTCGCCCTGGTGAGCGGCCGCGACCTCACCTGGTACGGCCCGTCGCTGGTCGAGGCGCGCGAGCGGCTGACCGCTCAGCTGGCCCGCGTGGTCGGCAGCTGAGCCGGGACCTGTTCGAAGGTGTAGTCGCCCAGATCGAAATGGGTTGCGCGCCAAGCTGCTTCGACGGTACTCATCGGTTTCAGGGGCACATCGCCGTGCCTGTCGAAGTAGTAGCTGTTCGAGACCGCGCAGCTGTCCTGCCAGAAGACCTGTCCGCCGCGGCGTTCCAGCATCTCCCGGAAGTACCGCTCGTTGGCCGCCGCGGTGACCTCGATGCGGTGGGCGCGCTTGCCGCGCGCATGCCGTAGCAACCGCAGGATGTGGGAGGTCTGCATCTCGATCAGCGTGAAATACGACGAGCCGTTGTATCCGTAGGGTCCGATGATCGAGAAGAAGTTGGGAAAGCCCGGCACACTGACGCCCTCGTAGGCCTGCAGGCGGTTCTCGTCCCACCACTTCTCGAGGTCACGGCCGCCGACCCCGGTCATGTCGAAGGTCGGCATATTGCCCGATTCCATGACCTTGAAGCCGGTCGCGAGGATCAGCACGTCGGCCGGATATTCGTTGCCGGCCGCCGTGCGCACGCCGGTGGGGGTGATCTCGGCGATCGGATCGGTTTCCAGCGACACGTTGTCGCGGTTGAAGGTCGGCAGGTAGTCGTTGGAGAAACCCGGCCGCTTACATCCGAGCGCATACCGCGGAGTGAGTTTGTCCCGGACCACCGGATCGTGCACCTGGCGCCGCAGATGGGCCAGTCCGGAGCGCTCGCCGAGTTTGGCCAGGGGCAGATTCGAATAGTAGTGCGCCGACAGCGGGAAGGTCAGTTCGACGAACGCCTGGCTCGCAAGACGCGAAATCGCCTGTCCGCCGGGCAGATACCGCAGCGCCCAGCGGGCGGGTGTGGGCAGCGCGGTGTCCGGCCGCGGCAGGCACCAGATCGGCGTGCGCTGGAAGACCGTCAGCTCGGCGACATCCGGAGCGATCGCGGGAATGACCTGCACGGCCGACGCCCCGGTTCCGATGATCGCCACGCGCTTGCCGTGCAGGTCACGGTCGTGGTCCCAGCGCGAGGTGTGCATGGTGAGACCCGAAAACGATTCCACGCCAGGGATATCCGGTAGCTTCGGCCGGGTCAGCACACCGGTCGCGCCGATGACGTAGCGCGCGGTCAGGGTTTCCCCATCGCCGGTGCGCAGCGTCCACACGGAGGCGTCCTCGTCGAATTCCGCGGTGGTGATCGTGGTGCTGAACCGGATGCGCGGTCGCAGCCCGTATTTGTCCACGCAGTGTTCGGCGTAGTCCTTCAGTTCGCGCCCGGGTGCGTAGATGCGCGACCACCGCGAACTCTGCTCGAACGAATATTGATAACTGAACGAGGGGATGTCCACGGCGATGCCGGGATAGGTGTTCCAATGCCAGGTGCCGCCCACGCCGTCGGCGTCGTCGACGATCAGGAAGTCCCGGAAACCGGCCTTCCGCAAGGCGATCGCCACCCCGATACCGGAAAATCCGGCGCCGACGATGATCACTTCGTGGTCGATGGCCATGACTGCTCCCGTGCCGTCCTCGGCCAGGGCACCTGACTGGCCGCACCTGCCACCAATTAACCGCGCGGTGGCCGGGATGTCAACGCCCGGCCGTCTCAGGCCGGACCGTAGGCCCGCAGAAAGGCATCGGCGGCGGCGTCGGCGATCTCGTCCAGTTCGGCCGGTTCCACTGCGCGGGTGCCCAGCCGGGAACGCGCCTCGAGCGGTCCGGTCAGGAGCGCGAGGAAATGTTCGGCGGCGAGTTCGGGATCGCATCGGCGCAGCCCGCCCGAGAGCGCCAGCCGCGCGAACCGGTCGGCCAGGGTCTGCGCCAGGCGCAGCGAGGTGCGTTCCTGCACGGTCAGCACCAGGTCGGGAAAGGTGCCCAGCTCGGCATAGGCCAACGCGCGCAAGGCATGCGACCGCGGTCCGGCGCAGATGTGCACGAGTGCGCGCGCGGTGGCGGTGAGCGCCGGACCCGGGTCGCCGTCGACGGCCCGCAGTGTCTCCACCGCGGCGAGGCATTGCGCGCCGACCTGGTCGGCGGCCGCCTCGACCGTGCTGCGGAACAGTGTTTCCTTATCGCTGAGGTGGTTGTAGACGGTGGGTTTGGCGACCCCCGCCTCGTCCGCGATCTCCTGGACGCAGGCGCGGCCGTAACCGCGCCGGGCGAAGACGTCGAATGCGACGTCCAGGATCGCCTGGCGCTTGTCGATGCGTCCCCGCGCGGCCGGTGCCTTCGTCACCTTCGCATCGTACGTCCAATCCGATGGACTCCCCGGTCAGCTCTTGTGGACTACCCAATTAGTTCATTAGATTGGACTAGCCAGTTCAAATCAGGAGGTACGGATGATCATCCACACGCTGCGCTTCGCCTTCCGGCCCGAAACGTCCGAGGCGGACCGAGAGCGCGTGCTGACCACCATGCGCCGGACCGCGTCGGTCGAATCGGTCTCGTTCGCGGCGGTCGGGCAGGCGCTACTGACCGACCCGGAGGCCGGGTACACCCACGCCTACACCGTCGGCATCGCGGATCTGGCGGCCCTGGAGCGGTACATGCACGATCCGGTCCATCTCGCCGGTGACCCGGAAATCATTCCGCACCTGGCGAAGCTGCATATCGGCCCCGACGTGTCCGACGATCCGGACCCGGAGTTGGAGGCGAAGATCCTGGCCGTCAACGACCGCAAACTCGCCATGTACCCGGAGTGGAAGGAACTGATGGCGACGATTCCCGAACTGCGCTTCGGCTGAGACCGCCACCGCCGCCGCGCACGAAATCGACTGGGATACAGTGCAAGTGGGGTGCCACCGTGTTCAGGCCAGCAGTTCCGCGTCGATGCCGT
The DNA here is from genome assembly GCF_000308375.1 of Nocardia aobensis NBRC 100429. Lineage (GTDB taxonomy): Bacteria > Actinomycetota > Actinomycetes > Mycobacteriales > Mycobacteriaceae > Nocardia > Nocardia aobensis. Next base: position 11,979 of record NZ_BAFQ01000044.1, read on the forward strand.
AGGTGCGCTGGGCGTTCGTGCGGAAGACCTGCTCGAGTTCCTCGGCGCTGCCGTCACGGTCGGCCAGGACGTCGATCACCGCCTGCGCGCCGTTGGCGATACTCGTAATCGGTTTGTCCACAGGGTAATTCGAACCCCAGATGAGACGCTGGGCGCCGAAGACGTCGAAGGCGTGGTGCAGCAGCGGCGCGGTGCGGTCCAGCAGTTCGGAGACCGTGGTCGGAATTCCCCGGACCGGCACCGGGTGGCCGAGGATCGGCATGGCCAGCCCGCTGACCTTGGCCATCACATTGGGATGTGTCGCGAGCGTGGCGATATCGTCGCGCCACTGCACGAACAGTTCGCGGCGCCGGCCCGGTTGGGTGCCGGTGTTCTTGCCGACCGGGCCGAAGATTCCGGCCGGCGTGCCGAGATGGTTGAGCACGATCGTCACCTCGGGATAGCGCCGGGCCAGGGCGGTGACCTGCGGGAGCTGATGCGAATAGACCCACGCCTCGAACGACAGCCCACGTTCGGCCAGGACCGCGAAGCCGTCGAGGAAGGCCGACTCGGTCAGTGCGCCCTCGGCCCGGCAGAACGATCGCACCCCGGGATCCGGATGATGGGCGACCATGGTGCGGATACCGCGGAACAGCGGTGACGCGGACTGATGCTTGTCGATGAGCTCGGCGAATCCGGGCGCCGCCGGATCACCGCTGCCGATGATCGCGCCCAGGGCCGGAGTGTCCACACCGAAGGGCAGGCTGGCCACCCAGCGCGTCTCGTCGGCCTTGGCGTCCGGTGCCCGCCCCGCCCATTCCACCTCGATGTGCACCAGCGCCTCCACCGGCACCGCGCCCAGATCCTCTCGGTAATCCGCGGGCAGATACGGCCGCAGATACGCATCGGGAATTCCGACGAAATCGCGGTCCCGTTTGGGAGCCAGCCGTGCGGCCTTGTCGACCGGCACCGGCACGAACCGGAACAGCTTCGCCAGCATGCTGAAATCCCGCGGGGTGTTCAGCGGATCCCATTGATGGATATGTGCGTCCACAACGCTGATACCGGCGAGGTCCATGGCGCCCTTCCGTCGCGTTCGACTGTCCGCTCTCCGGCATTGTCACACGCCCGCACACACCGGCGGGCCACATCCGAACCCTTGTCACACATTGCGGCGGTATTGCCCGCCGACGGTGAAGAAACAGTCGGTGATCTGCTGCAGAGTGCATACCCGCGCGGCGTCCATCAGCACGTCGAAGACATTGTCGTCGCCGCGTGCGGCGGCCTCGAGCCGGGCCAGCGCCGCCTGCGCCGGCTCGCGGTGCGCGGTGACGAATTCCTCGGTGCGCCGCAGCTGCGATTGTTTCTCGGCCTCGGTGCCGCGGGCCAGCTCCAGCACCTGATGGGTTTCGCCGTTCGGATTGCGGAACGTGTTCACTCCGATGATGGGCAGCGTCCCGTCGTGTTTGCGGTGTTCGTAGCGCATCGATTCGTCCTGGATGCGCCCACGCTGATAGCCGGTCTCCATCGCGCCCAGCACCCCGCCGCGTTCGCTGATCCGCTCGAATTCGGCGAGCACCGCCTCCTCCACCAGATCGGTCAGCTCGTCGATCACGAAACTGCCCTGCAGCGGATTCTCGTTCATCGCCAGGCCCCATTCCTTGTTGATGATCAACTGGATGGCCAGGGCGCGTCGCACCGATTCCTCGGTGGGGGTGGTCACCGCCTCGTCGTAGGCATTGGTGTGCAGGCTGTTGCAGTTGTCGTAGATGGCGATCAGGGCCTGCAGGGTGGTGCGGATGTCGTTGAAGTTCATTTCCTGGGCGTGCAGCGACCGCCCGGAGGTCTGGATGTGGTACTTCAACTTCTGCGAGCGATCGTCGGCGCCGTATTTGTCGCGCATGGTGACCGCCCAGATCCGCCGGGCCACCCGCCCGATCACCGAATACTCCGGATCCATGCCGTTGGAGAAGAAGAACGACAGATTCGGCGCGAATTCATCGATGGCCATGCCGCGCGCCAGATAGGCCTCGACATAGGTGAATCCGTTGGCCAGCGTGAACGCCAGCTGACTGATCGGATTCGCGCCGGCCTCGGCGATGTGATAGCCGGAAATAGACACCGAGTAGAAATTGCGCACGCCGTTGCGGACGAACCATTCCTGGATATCGGCCATCATGCGCAGGCTGAATTCGGTGGAGAAGATGCAGGTGTTCTGCCCCTGATCCTCCTTGAGGATATCGGCCTGCACGGTGCCCCGGACCGTGGCGAGGGTGCGGGCACGCAGGCCGGCCGCTTCGTCGCCGCTCGGTTCGCGGCCGTTGTCCTCCCGAAAGCGCTGCAGCGCTTGATCTATCGCGGTATTGAGGAAGAAGGCCAGAATCGTCGGCGCCGGACCGTTGATGGTCATCGAGACCGAGGTGCTCGGCGCGCTGAGGTCGAACCCGTCGTAGAGGGCCTTCATATCGTCGACGGTGGCGATGGAAACGCCCGAGGTGCCGACCTTTCCGTAGATATCGGGACGCGGGGCCGGATCGTGGCCGTAGAGCGTCACCGAGTCGAACGCGGTCGAGAGGCGTTTGGCCTCGGCATGTTCGGAGAGCACCTTGAATCGCCGGTTCGTGCGGAACGGATCGCCCTCACCGGCGAACATGCGGGCCGGATCCTCGTTGTCGCGCTTGAACGCGAACACGCCGCCGGTGAACGGGAATCGGCCCGGCAGATTCTCCGCTCGCAGGAAGCGCAGCAGCTCGCCGTGGTCGGTGAAGCGCGGCAACGCCACGCGCGGGATCGAGTTGTCCGACAACGTGGTTCGTCGCAGCGGAGTGCGAATCTCGCGGTCGCGGACGCGGACCACCTGTTCCTCGCCGCGATACGACTCCACGGTGGCGGGCCAATCCCGCAGCAGCGCAGCCGATTCCGGCGTGAGATCCTCGTTCGCCCGTGCGAGCAATCCGGACAACGTTCGCTGCGCGGCCGAAAGATCGTCCGCCGCAGCGATTTCGGTGTCGACGGCGCCATCGGTCGCCCCCAGTTCCGCCAGCACCTGTTCGAAGCGCTGCACCCGCTGCGCCGCGACCACCTGCCGTCGCGTCTCGGCATGGTAATCGCGGACGGTCTCGGCGATCTCGGCCAGATACCGTACTCGTCCCGGCGGGATGATCTGCGCGAAGCGGGTGGAGGCCCGGGTGTCGACCCGCGGCAGTACCCCGGTCTCCAGCGGCAGACCGCGCGCACCGAGCAGCCCGGCCAGATGCTGATAGAGCGCGGTCACCCCGTCGTCGTTGAATGTCGCCGCGCTGGTGCCGAATACCGGCATGTCCTCCGGCGCCGACCCGAACGCCTCCCGGTTGCGCACGAGCTGGCGCGAGACGTCCCGGAGGGCGTCCTCGGCGCCGCGGCGCTCGAACTTGTTGATGGCCACCACATCGGCGAAATCGAGCATGTCGATCTTCTCTAGCTGCGAGGCGGCGCCGAACTCCGGCGTCATCACATACATCGAGATGTCGACGTGGTCGATGATCGCGGCGTCACCCTGGCCGATACCCGGCGTTTCGAGAATCACCAGATCGAATCCGGCCGCCTTGCAGGCCAGGATCATCGCGTCGATATTGGTCGGCAATTCGTGCGCGCCGCGGGTGGCCAGCGACCGGAAGTAGATGTGTTCGCTGTCGAGCGAGTTCATCCGGATGCGGTCACCCAGCAGTGCGCCGCCGCCGCGGCGCCGGGTCGGGTCCACGGCGAGAATCGCCACCCGCAGTTTGTCCTGCTGATCGGTGCGCAACCGCCGCACGAGTTCGTCTGTGAGCGAGGACTTTCCGGATCCGCCGGTGCCGGTGATGCCGAGCACCGGCACGGTCCGGCCGGCGGCCGCGGCCCGCAGTTCGTCCAGATGCGCGGCGGGCAGCGCATCGGCCTGCAGGCAGGTCATGGTGCGCGCCAACGCATATCGTTCACCGGCGAGAACCGCCTCGATCGCGGCCGGTTCGGTCGACAGATCCACGTCGCAGGCGCGGACGAGTTCGTTGATCATGCCGGGCAGGCCCAGGCGCTGGCCGTCCTCGGGGGAGAAGATGCGCACTCCCGCCGCCGCCAGCCGTTCGATCTCCTCCGCGACGATCACGCCGCCGCCACCGCCGAAGATCTCGACGTGGCCGGCCCCCGCCTCCCGCAGCGCGCTCGCCAGATATTCGAAGTATTCGACGTGCCCGCCCTGATACGAACTGACGGCCACACCCTGCACGTCCTCGGTCAGCACCGCGTCGACCACCTCGTGGACCGCGCGGTTGTGCCCGAGATGGATCACCTCGGCCCCCTGCGACTGGAGGATGCGTCGCATGATGTTGATCGCCGCATCATGGCCGTCGAACAGGGCCGCGGAGGTGACGAAACGTACGGGATGGACCGGAACGTGCAGGTCGGCCATGTAATCCTCCACCAGAGGCCGGCGCGGGACCGCCGGGCACCTACGCTTGGCGTCCCGATAGTAGGACGTCAAATCAACTGTACTGTGACGCGGACCACGGCGCCATTGGTGGCATAAATCACATGACTTCCGATACTTGGATGTCCAACTATAGGATGGCCGCATACTGCCTCGGCTCCGGCGTGGGAGGCATCGACCGCATCGAGAACAGGACTGGCATGGTTCGCGAACTGACTCATTTCATCGGCGGGCAGCGGGTGCCCGGGACCTCCGGTAACTTCGGCGACGTCTACGACCCCAGCACCGGGCAGGTGCAGGCGCGGGTGCCGCTGGCGAGCGTGTCCGAGGTCGAGGGCGCGATCGCGAATGCGGCCGAGGCGCAGCGCACGTGGGCCGCGTTCAATCCGCAGAAGCGGGCCCGGGTGCTGATGAAGTTCGTCGCCCTGGTCCAGGACGAGATGGATTCGCTGGCCGCGTTGCTGTCCAGCGAGCACGGCAAGACCATCCCGGACGCCAAGGGCGATATCCAGCGCGGACTCGAGGTGATCGAATTCGCGATCGGCATCCCGCACCTGCTCAAGGGGGAGTACACCGAGAGCGCGGGCACCGGGATCGACGTGTACTCGATGCGGCAGCCGCTCGGAGTGGTCGTCGGCATCACCCCCTTCAACTTCCCGGCCATGATTCCGCTGTGGAAGGCCGGACCGGCGCTGGCCTGCGGTAACGCCTTCGTGCTCAAGCCGTCCGAGCGTGACCCCTCGGTGCCGCTGCGGCTGGCCGAACTGTTCCTCGAGGCCGGGCTGCCGGCCGGTGTGTTCAACGTCGTCAACGGTGACAAGCTGGCGGTCGACACACTGCTGAACGACGAGCGGATCAAGGCCGTGGGCTTCGTCGGCTCCACCCCGATCGCGCAGTACATCTACGAAACCGCCACCGCGAACGGCAAGCGCGCCCAGTGCTTCGGCGGCGCCAAGAACCACGCGATCGTCATGCCGGACGCCGATCTCGACGATGTCGCCGATCAGCTGATCGGCGCCGGCTACGGCTCGGCGGGGGAACGCTGCATGGCCATCTCGGTGGCGGTGCCGGTCGGTGCGGAGACCGCGGATCGGTTGCGCGCCAAGCTGGTCGAGCGCATCGGCAAGCTGAACGTGGGCCGCTCCGACGATCCGGGCGCGGACTTCGGGCCGCTGGTCGGCCGCGACGGTGTGGACCGGGTGAACAACTACGTCCAGATCGGTGTCGACGAGGGTGCGGAACTCGTGGTCGACGGCCGGGGGCTCGAGGTGGCGGGCGCCGAGGACGGATTCTTCGTCGGCGCAACACTTTTCGACCGCGTCACCCCGCAGATGCGGATCTACCGGGAGGAGATCTTCGGTCCGGTGGTCGCGATCGTGCGCGCCGCCGATTACGAGGAGGCGCTGCGGTTGCCGAGCGAACACGAATTCGGCAACGGCGTCGCGATCTTCACCCGTGACGGTGACACCGCCCGCGATTTCGCCGCGCGCGTGCAGGTCGGCATGGTCGGCGTCAACGTCCCGATTCCGGTGCCGATCGCGTATCACACCTTCGGCGGCTGGAAGGCGTCCGGCTTCGGCGACCTGAACCAGCACGGTCCCGATTCGATCCGCTTCTACACCAAGACCAAGACGGTCACCCAGCGCTGGCCCCAGGGCCTGCGGACCGCGCCGGCCGCGGACGCGGGTGCCGATCACTTCGTCATCCCGACGATGGACTGACCCGATGTTCGTACTCGACGAGGACGAACAGGCGATCGTGGACACCGCGCGCGGCTTCGCCGACGAGTTGCTCGCCCCGAACGCCTTGGAATGGGACGAGCACAAGCACTTTCCGATCGATGTGCTGCGCAAGGCCGGCTCGCTCGGCATGGGCGGCATCTACGTCGGTGAGGATGTCGGCGGTTCCGGATTGCGCCGCGTCGACGCGGTGCGGATCTTCGAACAGCTCGCCACCGGATGCCCGGCGATCGCGGCCTACATCTCCATCCACAACATGGCCGCGTGGATGATCGACAGCTACGGCACCGAGGCCCAGCGCAATCGGTGGCTACCCGGGCTGACCTCGATGGATCTGCTGGGCAGTTACGCGCTCACCGAACCGGGAGTCGGCTCGGACGCGGCGGCCCTGAGCACCAGGGCCGTTCGCGACGGCGACGACTATCTGCTCACCGGCGTCAAGCAGTTCATCTCGGGCGCGGGCAGCACCGATGTGTACGTGCTGATGGCGCGGACCGACGATGCCGGTTCGCGCGGCATCTCGGCCTTCATCGTGCCCGCGGATACGCCCGGACTCTCCTTCGGCGCCAACGAGAAGAAGATGGGCTGGAACGCGCAGCCGACCCGGCAGGTCATCCTCGACGACGCCCGGGTGCCGGCGGCGAATCTGCTCGGCGGCGAGGGCAACGGCTTCCGGATCGCGATGAACGGCCTCAACGGTGGCCGGCTCAACATCGCGGCCTGCTCCCTCGGCGGCGGCCAGACCGCGCTGGACCGGACCGTGGCGTATATGGCCCAGCGCACGGCATTCGGGGCCCGGCTGCTCGACAACGCGGCACTGCAGTTCGACCTGGCCGATATGCGCACCTCACTGGAGGCGGCGCGGACCCTGCTGTGGCGGGCCGCGGCCGCGCTCGACGCGGATGCCGCCGACAAGGTGGAGCTGTGCGCGATGGCCAAGCGCTTCGGCACCGATGCCGGATTCGAGGTGGCCAACAAGGCACTGCAACTACACGGCGGCTACGGCTATCTGGCCGAGTACGGAATCGAGAAGATCGTGCGCGACCTGCGCGTGCACCAGATTCTCGAGGGAACCAACGAGATCATGCGGGTCGTGGTGGCCCGCTCGGTGGTCGGCGCGGCATGAGCGGATACAGCGTAAGGAATCACATGACCGAAGCAGAAGTATTGTTCGACAAGCGCGACGGCGTCGGCCTGATCACGCTCAACCGGCCCAAGGCCATCAACGCGCTCAATCACCCGATGGCGCAGGCGATTCTGTCCGCCCTGCGCGAGTGGGCCGACGACGACGAGGTTCGCACGGTGGTGCTGACCGGCGCCGGGGAACGCGGACTGTGTGCGGGCGGCGATATCGTCGCGATTCACACCGACGCGAAGAATGCTGTGGCGCACGGTGTTTCGCGTCGCGACAGCGCCGATTCGCCGAGCGGCCGGTTCTGGCGCGACGAGTACATCCTCAACGCGCTGATCGGCAACTATCCGAAACCGTATGTGGCCGTGATGGACGGCATCGTGATGGGCGGCGGTGTGGGGCTGTCCGCGCACGGCAATCGCCGCATCGTGACCGAGCGGTCGATGGTCGGCATGCCCGAGACCGGCATCGGCTTCATTCCCGATGTGGGCGGCACCTATCTGCTGGCGCGCACACCGGGTGAGCTGGGTACCCATGTCGCCCTGACCACGGCTCGCATGGGCGCCGGTGATGCGATCGCGGCCGGATTCGCCGACCACTTCGTTCCCGCCGAACGCATTCCGGATCTGCTGGCACAGCTGCGGCGCACCGATGCCGACGCCGCGATCGCCGCCGTCGCGCAGCCCGCGCCGGTGTCGGATCTCGCCGCGCAGCGGTCGTGGATCGATGCCTGCTACAGCGCCGACACGGTGGAGGAGATCGTCGCGCGGCTGCAGCGTCACGATGCCCCCGAGGCCGCCAAGGCCGCAGGCGATCTGCTGGCGAAATCGCCGGTGGCGCTGAAGGTTACGTTGCGGTCCCTGCGCAACGCCCGGCGGGCGGCGAACCTGGAACAGGCGCTCGACGCGGAGTATCGGGTCTCGGTGGCCGCGCTGACCACCCACGACCTGGTGGAGGGCATCCGCGCCCAGGTGGTCGACAAGGACCGCAATCCGCAGTGGGCGCCCGCCACCCTCGCCGAGGTGTCGGATGCGCTGGTGGACAGCTATTTCGCCGATCTGGGCGACCGGGAACTCGGACTGAGCGGAGCACAGGAGTGATGAGCGTGACGAAGGTGGCCTTCCTGGGCCTCGGGCATATGGGCGGCCCGATGGCGGCGAATCTGGTGCGTGCCGGATATCAGGTGCTGGCCTACGACCCCGTACCGGCCGCGCAGGAACAGGCCCGCGCCGACGGGGTGGAGGTCTTCGACACCGCCGCGGCGGCCGTGACGGAAGCCGAGATCGTCATCACCATGCTGCCCAACGGCCGCATCGTGCTCGACGTCTACGACGCGGTGCTGCCGTCCGCCAAACCCGGCACCCTGTTCATCGACTGCTCCACCATCGACGTCGCCGACGCCAAGCGCGCGGCGGAAGTCGCTGTGGCAGCGGGACATCGGGCCCTGGACGCACCGGTGTCCGGCGGCGTCGGCGGTGCCACCGCCGGCACGTTGACCTTCATGGTCGGCGGCGAGACCGAGGACTTCGCCGCGGCGCAGCCGGTGCTGGACGTGATGGGCGGCAAGGTCGTGCACTGCGGCGGCGCGGGCGTGGGGCAGGCCGCGAAGATCTGCAACAACATGATGCTGGGCATCTCGATGATCGGGCTGTCCGAGGCGATCGTGCTGGGCGAGAAGCTGGGCCTGACCCACGACAAGTTCTACGACGTGGTCTCCACCGCCTCGGGCCAATGCTGGTCGCTGACCACCTACTGTCCCGTGCCCGGCCCGGTGCCGACCAGCCCCGCCAACAACGAATACCGGCCCGGATTCGCCACCGCGCTGATGAACAAGGACCTCGGCCTGGCCGCGAAGGCGCTGCGCGACAACGATGTCGAGGGACGGTTCGGTCTGCTGGCGGCCGAGATCTACGAGCAGTTCAACCGGTCGGCGGGGGACCTGGACTTCTCCGCTATCGTCACCGATATTCGTCGCCGTTCCGGCGCGGAGCCGGGCCAGGATTCCGGCGAGTAGCCGAGAAAGGGAAACAGTGACCGACTTCGAGACCATTCTGCTGGAGCGCACCGGACGGGTCGCGGTGATCACCCTGAATCGGCCGAAGGCACTCAACGCGTTGAATACGCAGGTGCTCACCGACATCACCGCCGCCCTCGACGAGGTGGAGGCCGATGCGGGTATCGGCGCGGTGGTGCTGACCGGTTCGGAGAAGGCGTTCGCCGCCGGCGCCGATATCAAGGAGATGCAGTCCAAGTCCTATATGGACATGTTCCTGGCCGATTTCTTCCAGGGCTGGGACCGGGTCGGCGCGTTCCGCAAGCCGATCATCGCGGCGGTGGCCGGATACGCCCTGGGCGGGGGCTGCGAGCTTGCGATGATGTGCGACATCCTGATCGCCGCCGACACCGCGAAGTTCGGCCAGCCGGAGATCAAGCTCGGCGTGATCCCCGGTATGGGCGGCTCACAGCGCCTGACCCGTGCGGTCGGCAAGGCCAAGGCCATGGATCTGATTCTCACCGGCCGCAACATGGGCGCCGAGGAGGCCGAACGCGCCGGACTGGTGGCCCGTGTCGTTCCGGCGGCGGAACTGCTGTCCACCGCGCGCGAGGTCGCCGAGACCATCGCCGGCATGTCGCTGCCGTCGGTGATGATCGCCAAGGAGGCCGTGAACCGCTCGTACGAAACCACGCTCACCGAGGGCCTGCGTTTCGAACGCCGGGTGTTCCACTCGCTGTTCGCCACCGAGGATCAGACCGAGGGCATGACCGCCTTCGTGGAGAAGCGCGCGGCGAACTTCGAACACCGCTGAGCGCTGCCCCTGACCGCCGCGCATCGCTCGCAGTCGTCGGCCCCGCCCTCGCCGGCATCCGAGTTTCGTGGTGGCCTGGGCGGCGGTGCGCTGTCGCGGTGCCGGCGACCGCACGGGTCCACGCCCGTCGAGCCGTCGCGGGCCCAGGAATTTCCCGTACGCTCATCGGCGTGAGATGGGTAGCCGCCGTGATCACCGTGGCCTCCGCTGCGGTGGTGGCGGGTTGCGGCGCGTCCGGAACGACCCCGGCCGCGACGAGTTCGCCCCCAGCGCCGGCTGCCGCGCAGGCATTGGCGGTCGCCGAATGCGGGTCCGCCACCGATGCCGATATCGTTGCCGCAACGGGCATTTCCGGCATACAGCAGATTTCGGCCAATCCGCTGCGCTGCCGCTGGGAGGCGGCCGCGGGCACCTCGGTGACCTTCGAATGGTTCCGTGCCAGCCCGATCGCCGCGCACACCGCCACCGACCCCGCGGCCCAGGTGTCGGCGCTGCGGGTCGGCGACCACACCGGCCGGCTCTTCGCCACTCCGCAGTGGTGTGAGGCCGCCGTCGATTCCGGTGCCGCGGATTTCGTCGACTGGCGCGCCGACGAGCCGCAACAGCCTGCGGCACAAGCCTGTTCGGCCGTGCGGCAGCTGGCCGCGGCGACCCTGGCGAAGGCGGGGTGAGGATCATGCGCCGAGCGCGCCGTCTCGTCGTCGCGGTGGCCCTGATCGCCGCCGCGACCGGATGTTCCTCGGGGCCGACGCCCGCGCAGCGGCCGGCGCGGTCCGAGGACGAACTTCTGCAGGGCTGCGGTCCGGAAACCGATGCCGAGATCGCGAATCTGGTGCACGCCACCGCCGTTCACCGCGAGGGCGGACCGACCATCTGCGCCTGGGAGGGCAACTACCCCGGCGGCGGCATCGTCGATATCACCTACGCCTGGTTCGCGCAGGACTCGTTGTTGCGTGACGGCCAGGTGGCGGCTGCCCTCGGTTATCGCACCGACCATCTGGTCGTCGCCGATTTCGGCGGCCTGATCTGGCACGATCCCCGCGACCCGGGCAGTTGTGGAGTGTCGGCCGCCGATTCCGGGACGGTCACCTACTGGGTGCAGAACCGCTCCCGCCTCGCCACCCCCGACCCGTGCGCGGCGGCGATGAACGCCGAGAAGGCCACCGTCAAACTCGACGGATGATTCGCGGCGTCACTTCCCGGGAACGGGTTCGGCGCTGCTGCCCGCGACCTCCACCGGACGGGCCGGGGTGCCGTCGTGCGCCGGCCGCGCCGAATCGTGTCCGGTGACCAGCAGGCCGGTGACCGTCGCGCCGAGCGCCGCGGTCACCGCCAGCGCGGCGACCACCTTGCGTCGCGATACCGCCGGTCGCGGCGTCGGCTTCGCCGCCCCGCACTGCGGCGGGGCGAATCGGATACCGCGCACCCGGCGCGCCGCCGGTTGTTCGGTGGCCATCAGCACCGCACCGCGCGCGGAGACGAAATCGGGCTCCGGATCGTAGATCACCGGCAGATCCAGCAGTTGCTCCAGCGACTCCCGGACACCCGGGCTACGCGTGCAACCGCCCAGTAGTGCCACCGCCCGCGGCGCGACCCCGGTGTCGTCGATCAACTGCCGCACATACGACACCGAATGATGGATCCCGGCCGCGACCAGATCACGGAAATCGCTGCGCGTCACGACGATTCGCGTGCCGGAGCGAGGATCGCCGACCGTCACCACCCGAGTGGCGCTGAGCTGTTCCTTGTAGTCGCGTCCGGCGGCATTGTCGATCTCCACCCCGCCGTGCGCGAGATGCCAGCGCAGCAGGGCGTCGTGGCCGTCGCCGCCCAGAAGGGTGCTGCGCTTGGCGGCGAGAATGGCCTGAGTGCGGCAGTCGGCCTCGGTGAGGGTGAGCCCGGAACTGCCGAGGTCGTAGATCAGCACCGCACCCTCGTCGGGCAGTTGTCCGCTGAACCGCAGATACCGCAACTGGGCCGGCGGTTCGTCGATGATGGTCAGCCGGCTGCGTCCGGCCGCGGCCCGGATGGCCTCGGCGTGCAAAGCGCAGCGGGAGGTGACGGCGATGCCGGTGACGAATTCGTCGCGGTCGGCCGCGGATGCCCGCATCGCGTCGATGGCCTGGAAGACCGGCTCCTCGACCCCCGCCCCCGCGCGGCGCGCGACCACACAGCGGTCGATCGGCGGCAGATGCGGCTGATCGGAATGGGTGAGCATGGCGCGCGCGCCACCAGCGCCCGCCGACACGCCCAGGACCAGCACCATGGCGTCCATGGTGAACCTTTCGGCCGCCGATGGAAAGGCAGCGGCCCGGGATGTCGCTGCCGGAATGCTGGCGAGTCGCCCCTCAGGCCCACCGGGTCGGCGTATCACCGCTGTCGAAGTCGCCCGCCTCGCGCCGGAATTCCGCGAGCAGTTGCAGCAGGAGCTGGAGACGCTCCGGAGGCAGGCCCGGCCGGGCGAAGACCTTCTCGTTCAATTCCCGGGTTGCCGCCGCCGCCAGATCGCGGCCGGCGGCCGTGATCTCGATCAGGGTTGCCCGGCGGTCGCTGGGGTGTGGTACTCGTTTGACCAGTTGGGCCGCTTCGAGCCGATCGACGGTATTGGTGACACTCGTCGGGTGGACCTGCAACCGGGCGCTGGCCATCGCCATCGGCAGCGCCCCGGTCTTGCTGAAGCCGAGCAGCGTCAGCAATTCGTAGCGGGAGAAGGTCAGCCCCGACGGGCGCAGCGCCTCGTCCACCCGGGCCATCACGATCTGCTGGGCACGCACCAGAGAGGTCACCGCGGCCATGCCGTCGGCGACATCGCCCCAGCCGTGCGAGGTCCACTGGCGGTGGGCCTCTTCGATGGGGTCCAGCGGAAGCGGGCGGGGTGCGGCCATACTGCCGAGTGTATTTGCCCGCCCGCTCCCACGCTGCGGTCCGGGAGTCGCCGGATCGGTGATTCAGGACAGTCCCGAAAGATCACCGAGGACAACATGGTTGCGATCGGCGGTGTTTCCGAGCGTGTACTCGGGCATCAGTCCGAGATATTCGGCCCGGCTGCGGGTGCTCCACCGCCGCGCGTCCGGGGTGCGGGTTTTGTAGAAATTGACCATGTAACCGCCCTCGTAGAGGCGCAGCAGGGTGTAGCCGCCCGGATACTCCTTCACCGCGCCCACTTCCAGGAATTCCACCCGGAGCGGGATGTCGGGGCGGGTGCGGCGATTGCGGTGGGTATGGCCCGCATGGTGGAAGAACACCCCCGGTGTCGATTGATACAGCTGCTGCAGGGTGAGCGCGTCCGATCGATTCAGCACGAAATTCGGGCCGGCGATATTGGTCAGTCCCGATTCCGCGGTGACCGGATGGTGTCCGAAGACGACCGTCGGCCGGTCGGGATCGCGACGCAGCGATTCGCGCAGGCGATCGAATTGCTCGGGACCGATACTGCCCCCGGAGCCGTCCAGTTCGGTGGTGTCGAGTCCGATCAGCCGCAACCCGCCGAGCCGATGTTCGGTCGATTGTGCCGGGGGAACGAAGGATTCGCCCCAGCAGTCGTAGTGGTCGGCCGCCACCGCCGGACAGCCGGCGTAGTCGGCGCCGGGATGGGGACGGTCGTGATTGCCGCGTGCGGCGAACCAGTCCCGACCCTCGATTCCCCAGGCGTCCAGCCGATTTCGCACCGCCCGGGTCTGCTCGGAGGTGGCTTCCGCGGTCAGATCACCGGCCAGGATCAGATGGTCGGCGCCGCGATCCGGCCGGCGCAGATCGTCGAGCAATGCCGCCAGCATCACCTCGGGGTACGGCGGCAGTCCCGGTTCCTGTCGCACGCCCGGCGGCAGCCCTGCGGCGATGATGCCGCTGGTCTCCTCACCGATGTGCACGTCGTTGCAGAGCGCGAGGGTGCGCAGCAACCGGCCCGGGGGAGCGACGAGAGTGGTGAATTCACCGCTACATTCGGGTGCGCCGGGCAGATGAGTGACCAACTCCGGGGCCGGTACCGCCCGCACCCCGTCCGACCACGCCTCGAATCGATATCGCCGTCCCGGCTCCAGGCCGTCGATCTGGGCGTAGTGATACGGCGTCCGATCGGCGCCGGTCACGGGCACCGGCCGGGCGGGACCGGCGGAATCCGCAGGGGCCAAGCGGATCTCGGTGCCGGCCGCGACCGGGACCGATGCTCCCGACGCATCGGCGGCGAGTGTCGTCCAGGTGATGATCGCCGACGTGTCGGTGAGCGTGACCACCTCCAGATCCGTCGCACGCAGTGAATTCGCCTGTGCCCGAGCCGAAATCGGAAGCACGACCGGTGTGGCGGCCGCGGCGGCCAGGGCCGCGAGCAGGCGGCGGCGATTCGGCCCGCAACAGGTCATCGTCGCTCCCTCGTGGGTGGTCGGTACCGATCCACGGCCGACCCTACCCAGGCCGACGCCATACCGTGTGTCGTGCCGTCGGCTCACCGGGTAGGTTGGCTAGCCGGTCGCCTCGGCGCAGTATCCGATCGGAAGGACGGTCCATGGCAGCGGCGCAGCAGCACGAACGTCGGTGGAAACTCGTGCTCGGCGTGGTGGCGCTGGCCGCCTCGGCCATGATCACCGCGTGTTCGGCGTCCTCGGACGAGCCGGAGATCGTGGTCTACAACTCGCATGATCAGCGTCTGACCCGGCAGTGGGCCGACGCCTTCACCGAGCAGACCGGAATCCGGGTGACGTTGCGCGACGGCGCCGACGCCGAAGTCGCCGATCAGGTGCTGGCCGAGGGCGACCGATCGCCGGCCGATGTGGTTCTCACCGAGAATTCACCGGCGATGGCCCGGATGGAGCGCGCCGGTCTGTTCGCCGGCCTCGACCCCGCCACCCTCGCGCAGGTGCCCGAACAGTTCCGTCCGAGTTCGGGGCAGTGGACCGGAATCGCCGCGCGGTCGACCGCATTCGTCTTCCACCCGGGGAAGATCCCGCCCGCCGAACTGCCCGCCGGCTTGCTGGACCTGCAACAGCCACGATGGCACGGCCGCTGGACCGCCGATTCGCACGGCGCGGACTTCCAGGCGATCGTCGCGGCATTGCTGGCACTCGACGGCGAGAACGCCACGCGCGCGTGGCTGCACGGGGTGAAGGACAACGCCACCGACGCGCCCAACGGCTTCGCGGCACTGAAGGCGGTCGGTGCGGGAGGGGTCGGCGGCGCGCTGGTCTTCGCCACCGACTGGTACCGCGACCAGCCCGCACCCGAGCGGCTCATCGGTCCCTCGACGCCGCACTATTTCCGCGGCGGGGACCCGGGCGGATACCTCTCGCTGTCCGGTGCGGGGGTGCTGAAGTCGAGCCGGCACGCCGCCGAGGCCCAGCGGTTCGTGCGATTCGTGACGGCCGCAGCCGGGCAGCGTCTGCTCAGCGGCGGTGCGGCCATGGAGTATCCGGTGGCCGCGGGTGTCCCCGCCGATCCGGCGCTGCCGCCGCTGGATTCGCTGGACCCGCCGCGCGTGAATCCGAGCGAACTCGACCCCGATCGAGTCGAGGCGTTGATGCGCGAGGCGGGGCTGCTCTGATCCGCTACGAGGCGGTCAGGTCGTAGCGGTACCTGCTGGTCGGAATGACGTCGAGATCGCGGTCGGCGCCGAAGGTCGCGACGCTGGCCATCATGCGACCGGCGCGGCGCTGCAACTCCGCGTCGTCACCGCCGCTGCCCCAGAACGCGTGCTGGTCGGTCATCGCGTCCATCGGGAAGAGTTCCTCGACCAGCGCGTCCACCCGCGGCCCCGGAGTGACCGCCGCGACCACGGTGTTCTGCACGTAACCGAAGGTGGCCTGGGTTTCGATGGCCACGGTGGTATGCCGGTCCTGCCAATTGCGCAGCCATTCGGCGCGGGTCAGCTCCTGCGGAATTCGCAGCAGCGCGATATTGGCCAGCGCCTCGTAGCGGGTTCCGTCCGGGGGCCGCGCGGTGGTGAGCGGTTCGCGTTCGTCCACGATCCAGCCGTTGATCCGCTCGGCCACGCCACCGAGCACATCGGTGATCGGCCCGTTCTGTCCCTCGCTCCAGACGCCGACGATCGCCGCGACGGGTTCGTCGTAGGTGCTCACCCGCAGTTGTGCGGCCGCGACGTCGGCGTCGCCGATGTTGACCTGGAGTTCGGTCGCCCCCGCGGCGGCCAGCCGCCGGTGGAACTCCGGCGCGTGCAGGGTGTCCGCGAGATCCGGCCCCCAGAGGGCGTACATCAATTTCATGCCGGATCCTTTCGGGGAACTGCGTTCGGCTGCGACGACGGTAGTTCCGTCTACCGCGCGAGACTCGCGATTCGCCAAACCCGGTCCCGCTCACCGGGACCGAATCGCCAGGCCGGATCGCCGCGTTCGTGCGCCGGTCCGGCGGGCTCGGTCGCCTACAGTGAGAGCGATATCCGTCCGGTGAGAGGAGACCAGGTGCGCCGCATACTGTTCGCGATGACGTTGTGTGCCGCCGTACTACCCGCGCTCGCCTGCTCCGCCGAGGCCGACCGCGCACCGGCGAAGACATCGGCGCCCGCGTCCGCGCCCGCGGCAGCCGACCACGGCACCAACGGCACGATCGAGGTGGTGGCCACCCACGGTCCCGAGAAGTACGCCGCCGCCGGACTCGCCGCGGGCATCACCACGTGTCAGGCCGGATCGGTGCTGGCGACTCTGACCACCGGCCGGGACGGCAAGGCCCACCAGGATGTGGCCGCCGACTGCTATCAGGTTCAGGTGACGTCGGTGCCGATGGGATGCCGGCTGGCCACCGGCCCCGCCGAGAAGGTCGATGTGGTGGCCGGCCGGACCGCGACCGCGGAGTTCGGATTGGCCTGCGCCTGAGCGTTTTTCACCGGTTGGCGAGTTCGGCGAGCCGGTAGGCCAGCGCCGTGCGCACCGCCGGGATGCGGGTGACGAGGCGGATCGCGGTGTTGCGCAGCATGCGGGCCGGTCGCGGGCGCAGCGTCGCCATCCGGGTCATGCGATCGGTGAAGGCCACCACGTCCAGCGCGACCGGGCGGCGGGTGCGCTCGTAGTCGTCGAGCAGCGCGTCGGGTTCGCCGCCCAGGACCCGGGCCAGCAGCGTGCCCAGCAGGGCCGCATCCTGGATCCCGGTGTTCATTCCCTGCCCACCGGCCGGGCTGTGCACATGTGCGGCATCGCCGGCCAGCAGGATCCGCCCGGCGCGATAGCGGTCGGCCACCCGGTGGTGCACGCGGAAACGTGAGCTCCACAGCACCTCTCGCACCGTGGCGCCGGGGCAGCGGGCATCCAGCAGCGCTTGCACCTGCGCGCGGGTGGGATGTTCGGGCGCCTCGGCGACGGTGGCGACGACGCGGAAACGATCGTGGTCGGTGTCCGGCAGGGGTGCGACCACCACGATGCCCTCGGGCGAGACGTGCAGCGATACCTCGTCGCGCGAGGCGGGCCAGTCCATCCGCACATCGGCCAGGACGAACGATTCCGGATAGGTGGCGCCGGTGAAGCCGATTCCCGCCGCCTCGCGGACCCGGCTGTGCATCCCGTCCGCGCCGATCACGTACTCGGCGCGGATCGATCCGGATTGCCCTGTGGCATCGGTGAATTCGACGGTGACGAATTCCTCGCCCGGTATCACCGCGGTGACCTCCACGGGGCGCACGACCGTTCCGCCCGCCCGCTGCAGCCGGTCGAGCAGGACCGCCTCGGTCGTCTCCTGGCCGATCATCAGCGTGTAGGGGAACGGTGTCGGCAGGTCGGAGAAGCCGATGGTGGTCAACCGGTCGGCGCCTTCGTACATGACGAAGCGCGGCACCTCGAGTCCCAGGTCGTGCAGGGTCGTGGCGATGCCCATCTCGTCGAGGACCTCCAACGTGCGGGCATGGACGACCGCGGCGCGGGACGTGTTCGCCCCGGCGGTCAGTCGATCCAGCAGAACCACGTCGGCGCCGGCATCGGCGAGTGCGATCGCGGCGGTCAGTCCGGCGGGTCCGGCGCCGACGATGACGACTGCGGCGGTGGCGGGAACGGTGCTGCTCATGACTACTCCCTCAGGTTTGCCAACGTATGTTGGCCAACGGCTGTTGACATCAGAATAAAACTGGGAGGATGGAAAGTCAACAGTTGTTGGCCTACGGTTGTGGGCATGAGTGAAGAGACTGCGCCGCGCCGCTCGGACGCCACTCGCGCGGCGATTCTGGAGGCGGCTCGCCGGCATTTCGCCCGCGAGGGATATGCCAAGGCGACCATCCGGGCGATCGCCGCCGACGCCGGCATCGATCCGTCGATGGTGATGCGGTACTACGGCAACAAGGACGGCCTGTTCGACGCGGCGCTCGACGTCGATCTCGCCCTGCCGGATCTGGCCGCGGTGGCCGAGGACGAGCTGGGTGCGACGGTCGCCCGGCGCTTCCTGGAACTGTGGGAGACGCCACCGGGTAACGAACTGCTGCTGACCCTGTTGCGTTCTTCGGTGTCGGACGAGACTGTGGCGCAACGGTTTCAACGCGTCTTCGCCGAACAGCTGATGCCGATGGTGACCCGCGTCGGCGACCCCGCGGACGCGCCGCGGCGAGCCGGATTGGTGGTCACGCAGATTCTGGGACTGGCGGTGTGCCGCTATGTATTGCGCCTGCCACCGGTGGTGGCGTTGACGGCCGAGGAGATCGTCGCGGAGATCGGCGCGACGGTGCAGCGGTATCTGGTGTCGGTGCCGAGATGAGACGGGTCCCGGCGAGACGAGCCGGGAGGAGATATGACGAGCAGATATGACAATGCCCCGAGTCCGGCGGCGCGGGCTCGGGGCATCAGGGCTGCGGTGCGGTCCTCGAGTGTCGGCGCACGGCATCTACCTCCGTTCGATCGGGTGGACGCTGTCGGTGTTCGGTCAGCTGTAGAGGCGCTCGACGAATGCGCGCAGGTTGGTGCGCACCCGTTCGGCCTTCTCCTCGTCGGTCAGATCCTCGCGGTAGCGGTTGCCCAGCGCGGGGCGCTTCTTGTTGCGCGCGTACAGCGAACAGGCCAGATCGGTGCACATGTAGATGCCGATCGAGTTACCGCGCCGCCCGGATTCGCCGACCTTGTGCGCGGTGAGCAGCGACACCCCGGTACCGGTGTGCGTGGTCAGGCAGATCGAGCAGAGCTGGGCCCGGCCGGATCCGCCCGTCTCGTAGCGCAGTGCCACGCCGACCAGCCGATCGTCCTGCGGGGTCACCAGATACGCGCGACCCGGCATCGACCGGTCGTTCCAGCCGAAGAAGTCCAGGTCCTCCCATGGTCGCGTGTCGAGATCCCGGGGGACCGGCATGCGTTTGGCATCGCCCTTGGAACAGTTGACGAACGACGAGCGGATCTCGCGTTCGGTCAGTGGTTGCACGTGTTCACTCCTTCCGAATGGATGAACGGAAAACGGAGCGAGGCTACGGCCACCGGTCTCGGCGGGCAATCGAATATCGGCTCAGCCGATGGTGCGCAGCCCGGCGAGGGTCACCGTGATCAGCCGTTCTGCCGCATCGGGTGAGGTTTCGCACGCGACGCCGATACCGTGGCCCAGGCGCAACAGATCGCGCGGTTCGATTTCCGGGCGGATCAGGCCGGCGTCCTGGGCGGGTTGCAGGACCGCCGTCGCGGCGTCGGTGATCAGATTCGAACACAGCAAGAAGGTCTGCGATCCGCGGTCGATGGCGGCCTTGAGGGTCACCGCCAGACTGCGTTTGTCCATCACGAATCGCACCTGGGCGCGGAACCACTGCTCCAGCGCGTCGAGGGGGGAGAGGGTTTCGGTCAGCTCGGCGGCGAGTTCGGCCAATGCCTCGATACTCGAGCGATAGACCGCCTCGATGAGCGCGTCCCGGTTGGGAAAGTGGCGATAGAGGGTGCCCGGTCCCACCGCGGCTCGGCGCGCCACCTCGTCCAGGGGCGCCTCCGGGCCGAATTCGGCGAACGCCTCCCGCGCGCACGCGAGTATGCGCTCGTAGTTGCGCCGCGCATCCGCGCGCATCGGACGCGGCGGCGCCGCGCGCCCGGACCCCTGTGTCGACGGTGCGCTCACGATTCCTCCAGTGGAAACGGATGAACTCTCCGCTTAGTCTTGCGTAACCGGAGAACTTCTCCATATGCTATCTCCATTGGAAACGGAGACATTCTCCGTTTAGTTCCGCAATCCGATGGAGCCTCCTTGACTACCTCCACGATTTCCTCGTCACCGCAGGTCGGCGCACCGCCCGGGCGGCTGCGCTCCGGCATCGTGCTGGCCACACTGCTGACCTGCCAGTTGATGATCGTGCTCGACATCACCGTGATGAACGTGGCACTGCCCCGCATCCAGCACGATCTGCACTTCAGTGCCACCGGCCTGTCCTGGGTGATGAACGCCTACACCCTGGTCTTCGGCGGGCTGCTGCTGCTCGGCGGCCGGGCCGGCGACCTGTTCGGACGCCGGCGCATCTTCATCCTCGGAACCGTGCTCTTCACCCTCGCTTCCCTCGGCGGCGGGCTGGCGCCGTCGGCCGCCTGGCTGATCGTCGCTCGCATCGTGCAGGGCCTCGGTGGTGCGATGGCCGGTCCGAACACTCTCGCCCTGCTGACCACCACCTTCGCCGATCCGAAGATGCGGGTCCGGGTGCTGGCGCTGTTCTCCGGAATGTCCAGTGCGGGATTCGCGATCGGGCTGATCCTGGGTGGACTGCTGACCCAGTGGCTGAGCTGGCGCTCGGTGCTGTTCATCAACGTGCCGTTCGGACTGGCCGTGGCACTGCTGGCGGCACGGTACCTACCCGACGCGCCGCGCCGTCGCGCTCATCTCGACCTGCCCGGAGCGGTGACCGCGACGGGTGCGGTGGCCGCGCTGGTCTACGGCTTCATCAGCGCCGCGGCGCACGGCTGGGACGATGTGACGACCGATGTGTCGCTGGCGGCCGGCGTGCTCGCACTGATCGCATTCCTGCTGATCGAACGCCAGGCCGCACAACCGCTGCTGCCACTGCACCTGTTCGCCGACCGCAATCGGGCCGCCGCGTACGCCAACATGTTCCTGGGGCCGATGGCGGGGACCTCGATGTTCTTCTTCCTCACCCAGTATCTGCAGGAAGTGCGGGGAATGAGCGCGCTGGCAACGGGTTTCGCCTTCCTGCCGACCGCGGTGACGATGTTCGCGATGATCCGGCTGATTCCGCGCCTGCTGCCGCGCTTCGGTCCCAAACCGGTGACGCTGGTGGGCACGTCCGCGATGATCGCCGGGCTGGCGCTGCTCACCCTGCTCGATACCGATACCGGTTACTTCCCGCTGCTCGCGGTGGCGACGCTGTTGATGGGATGCGGTATCGGCCTGGCCTTCTCGCCGCTGAACGTGATCATCATGGCGAATGTGGCGCCCGAGGAGGCCGGTGCGGCGGGCGGCGCGTTGCAGACGCTGCAGCAGACCGGCGCCGCGCTGGGGCTGGCGGTACTGGTCACGGTATTCGGCACCGCCGTGCGGGCCGCGTCCGGATCGGCCGTGCACGTGCTCGTCTCCGGTATCACGACCGCCTTCGCCGCGGCGGCCGGGATCGCGGTGCTGACCTTGCTCGTGGCGTCGACCTTTCGGAGTGTGCGGGCGCAACGGTGAGTGACCAAGATCAACTCCGGGCATTTGGGACTATTCGAAACATGTTGCCACGCAGTGACTTAACCGAGATTCTACTCACAGCAACCTCTATGACTGCCGTGCGAGACTCGTCGCGATGCTCACCTATTTTCAAGCGATGGTCATCGGCGCGGTGCAGGGCTTCACCGAGCTGTTCCCGATCTCCAGTCTCGGACATTCGGTTCTCGTGGCGGCCTGGCTCGGAGGTAGATGGGGAGCGTTGCCCGGACAGGGTGGAACCGATTCGGCCGCAACCTATCTGGCATTCGTCGTCGCTCTGCACGTGGCGACGGCGGTCGCGCTGGTGATCTACTACTGGCGGGACTGGTGCGCGATCGCCGCCGGATTCGTCGAGATGGTGCGGACCAGGCGGCTGGATACCGTGCCGCAACGGCTGGCCTGGCTGATCGTGATCGCGACCGTGCCGGTCGCGATTCTCGGTCCGCTGCTGGAACATCCGCTGCACGACGTCTTCGCCGCTCCCTTGTGCGCCGCGGCCTTCCTGACCGTCAACGGCGTGGTGCTGGTCGTCGGCGAAGGCCTGCGTCGCCGCAACGAGCCCACCCTCGCCGAATACGGCCGCCGCTTCGCCCTGAATCAGGCGAACAGCCGGAGGCGCACGGCGACAACACTTTCCCTGCCGCAATCCGACCGGCGCCTCGCGGCCCTCGACTCCCGGGACGCGGTCGGCATCGGCCTGGCCCAAGCCGGTGCCCTCCTCACCGGCTTCAGCCGGGCCGGCCTCACCATGGTCGGCGGTCTCTGGCGCGGTCTCGAACACGAACACGCCGCCAAATTCGCCTTCCTCCTCGCCACCCCCGCGATCTTCGGCGCCGGGATCGTCGACCTCCCGGACCTGATAACGCCACGCGCAGAGGTGATCTGGGGCCCGATCATCGTCGGCGCCGTCGTCTCCGGCGTGACATCCTGGCTCGCCGTCCGCTACCTCGAACGGTACTTCCGGACCCGGACCCTGCTGCCGTTCGCGGCGTACTGCGTGATCGTGGGGGCGGTGTCGATCGTCCGATTCGGGTGAGCAGCGTAGCGGGCCGCTAACGCGCCACGGCGGGACTGTTGTGGTACGCGGCGACCGTCCACTTGCCGTCGCGCCGGTGCATGACCCAGGTCGCGTTCACGTACCGGTCGGCGGGTACTTCGGTCTCGCCGGCGAACGCGATCGCGGCCTTGCTGACGACAACGGCGTGGTCGGCGCCGAGGAACCGGATATCTCCGATGTCGTCGGTGACGGCCGAGTTCGCGAGAACGGTCGCGAACCCGTCCGCCATACCCTGCCGGATCTCCGCCCGGCTGCGCCGATAGGTCCCCGGCATGATCACCGTGGCGTCCTCGGCGTAGTCCGCGACGAAAGCGTCCGCGTCCCCAGCCGCCCAGGCCTTGTACTGATCGGCCAAGATCTGCGCGATGGCGGCCGAGTCGTCGGTTCGAGTCGTGGTCATGGCATGTCCTTCGTTCGTCGGCGCGGCCCTCGTTCGGGCCGTACATCTCTCCGACGCGCGAGCATCCCCCGAATCGACAAACGAAAAAGGTCCCGACCGGATGGTCGGGACCTGGTGTGCTGTGCCCTCGGCAGGATTCGAACCTGCGGCCTTCTGCTCCGGAGGCAGACGCTCTATCCCCTGAGCTACGAGGGCGGGGATCGGACCCGGTCGACACCAGTGGTTACGTCGTCCGATCGGGCGGGGAAAGCGTATCGCATCACACGGCGTGCGCCAAAAGACAGGTTCGAGCAGGGATTCAGTCCGGCGTCACGGCACTACCGCGTCGGCATCGGCGCACCCGGCATGCCGGGGATGGCGGGAATGCCGGGGATACCGGCGGGGAGTTCGTCCATCTGGCCGGTGGGCGGGACAGCCTTGTCCTTGTCGGCGTGGTGGCGCGACTTGGGGACGAAGTAGACGACCAGCGCGACGACCAGGACGGCGATCACCACGACCGCGCCGACCAGCGCCCAGGGAACACGCCGGTGCTTCGGCGGGTTGGAATTGCCGTTGTACGCCCCGCCGGGGGCGGATTTGGCGGCGGCACGAATCGCCTTGGCTGATTTCGCGCTGGTGTTCGGCATCGGTTGGCGCTCTCTTCGGGTGCGTCGGTGGTTCTCGCGGTGTCGGAACGACGGCCGGGGCCGCCGGTGCCGGATGCCGGGTGCGGCGAGCAGGTGCCCGCTGACGGCGCACACCCGCTCGGACCATAGGATAGAGACTCGTGACTCCAGCTGACCTTGCAGAACTCCTTCGTGCGACCGCGGCGAAGGTGCTCGTCGAACGCGGATCCGACCCTGCGGTCCTGCCCGACGAGGTCAAGGTGGAGCGTCCCCGTAATCCGGAACACGGAGACTATGCCACGAATGTGGCCATGCAGGTGGGTAAGAAGGCCGGAATGAACCCGCGCGAACTGGCCGGTCTGCTGGCCGACGCGCTGGCCGCCACCGACGGCATCGAATCCGCCGACGTGGCCGGCCCGGGCTTCCTCAACATCCGCCTCGCCGCGGCCGCCCAGGGCGCCATCGTGGAGCAGATCCGCGCCGCGGGTGCCGCCTACGGCACCGCGCAGGCGCTCACCGGCACCAAGATCAACCTGGAGTTCGTCTCCGCCAATCCGACCGGCCCGGTCCACCTGGGCGGTACCCGCTGGGCCTCGGTCGGCGATGCGCTGGGTCGCATTCTGGCCGCTCAGGGCGCGGACGTGACCCGCGAGTACTACTTCAACGACCACGGCGCGCAGATCGACCGCTTCGCCGAATCGCTGGTCGCCGCCGCCACCGGCGCGCCCACCCCGGAGAACGGCTACGCCGGCGCCTACATCTCCGAGATCGCGGGCCAGATCACCGCGGCGCATCCGGACGCGGCGAGTCTGCCGGAGAACGAGCGGCACGAACTGTTCCGCCGCGAGGGTGTGGAGCTGATGTTCGCCCACATCAAGCAGACCCTGCACGATTTCGGCACCGATTTCGACGTGTACTTCAACGAGAGCTCGCTGTTCGCCTCCGGCGCCGTGGAGAAGGCGCTCGACCAGCTCAAGGCCTCGGGCAATCTGTACGAGAAGGACGGCGCCTGGTGGATCGCCAGCACCGAATACGGTGACGACAAGGACCGCGTCGTCATCAAGAGCGACGGCAAGTCCGCCTATATCGGTGGCGATATCGCCTACTTCCAGAACAAGCGCTCGCGCGGATTCGACCTCTGCATCTACATGCTCGGCGCCGACCATCACGGCTACATCGGCCGGCTGAAGGCGGCGGCGGCCGCGTTCGGCGACGATCCGAACACCGTCGAGGTGCTGATCGGCCAGATGGTGAACCTGGTGCGCGACGGCGTGGCGGTGCGGATGAGCAAGCGCGCCGGCACGGTGGTCACCCTCGACGATCTGGTCGAGGCGATCGGCGTCGACGCCGCCCGCTACGTGCTGGTGCGTAGTTCGGTGAACTCGAGCATCGATATCGACCTGGATCTGTGGACCAAGCAGAGCAGTGAGAATCCGGTCTACTACGTGCAGTACGCGCACGCCCGCACCTGCGCGGTCGCCCGCAATGCCACCGACTTCGGATTCGCCGGTGTCACACCGGATCTCGGCCTGCTGGTCGCCGACGAGGAAGGCGAGCTGATCCGCACCCTCGGCGAGTTCCCGGCCGTGGTGGCGAGTGCGGCGAGCCTGCGCGAACCGCACCGCGTGGCCCGTTATCTGGAGGAACTGGCGGGCGCCTACCACCGCTTCCAGACCAACAAGACGCTGCGGATCCTGCCGCAGAACGACGACCCGGTCCTGCCGGTCAACGCCGCCCGCCTGCAACTGGTCGACGCCACCCGTCAGGTGCTGTCCAACGGTCTGGCGCTGCTGGGCGTATCCGCCCCGGAGCGCATGTGAACCGCCGTCGGTCAGGTGATCGTGTGAGGAAGGAATTATTGTGAGTGCGCATCCGGCGGGACCTCGGCACGCCGAGATCCCCCACGCCCCCAACCTGCCGGAGCGGCCCGCGGACCCCCGCGAGATGATCGACCTGCCCGACAAGGTGTGGCCGCGCAACGCCTCTCGCGACGCCGCGGGTGTGGTGCGCTTGGCCGGTGTGCCCGTCACGCAGCTCGCCGCCGAATTCGGCACGCCGCTGTTCGTGGTCGACGAGGACGACTTCCGCTCCCGCTGCCGCGATATGGTCCGGGCCTTCGGTCCCGGCGCGCGAGTTCACTACGCCTCCAAGGCATTTCTGTGCGGCGAGATCGCGCGCTGGGTGCGCGACGAGGGCCTGCACCTGGACGTGTGCTCCGGCGGCGAGCTGGCGGTGGCGCTGCACGGCGGCTTCCCGGCCGAACGAATCGCGTTGCACGGCAACAACAAATCGGTCGCCGAACTGGAGCAGGCCGTGGCGGCGGGTGTCGGGCACGTCGTCGTCGACTCACTGATCGAGATCGAGCGCCTGGAGGCGGTCGCCGCCCGCGCGGGCGTGGTGCAGGACGTGCTGGTCCGCGTCACCGTCGGCGTGGAAGCACATACCCACGAATACATTTCGACCGCGCACGAGGATCAGAAGTTCGGCTTCTCGATCGCCGGCGGCGATGCGATGGAGGCGTTGGCCCGGGTCTTCGAGGCGGACAATCTGCGCCTGGTCGGCCTGCACAGCCATATCGGATCGCAGATCTTCGACATCGACGGTTTCGAGATCTCCGCGCGGCGCATGTTGCGACTGCTGCGCGATGCGATCGAGAAGTTCGGCGTCGAGCGCACCGAGCAGATCGCGATTCTGGATCTCGGTGGCGGCCTCGGCATTTCGTATCTGCCGAGCGACGATCCGCCGCCGCTGGACGAGTTCGCCGCGAAGGTGCGCGACCTCGTCGAGGTGGAGGCGGC
Source organism: Nocardia aobensis NBRC 100429 (assembly GCF_000308375.1). Classification (GTDB taxonomy): domain Bacteria; phylum Actinomycetota; class Actinomycetes; order Mycobacteriales; family Mycobacteriaceae; genus Nocardia; species Nocardia aobensis. The sequence goes on from NZ_BAFQ01000044.1 coordinate 38,517, forward strand.
GCAGATCGGCCTGCCCACCCCGACCATCGCGGTGGAGCCGGGCCGCGCGATCGCCGGACCGGGCACCGTCACCCTCTACGAGGTCGGCACCACCAAGGACGTCTCACTCGACGCCGGCGCGCAGCGCCGCTACGTCAGCGTCGACGGCGGGATGAGCGACAACATCCGTCCCGCGCTCTATCAGGCCGACTACGACTGCCGGCTGGTCTCCCGCTCCAGCGAGTCCGCCCCGGTGGTGGCCCGTGTGGTCGGAAAGCATTGTGAGAGCGGCGATATCGTCATCCGCGACACCTGGATGCCGGCCGACGTCGGACCGGGGGACCTGGTTGCGGTCGCGGCCACGGGCGCGTACTGCTATTCGATGGCCAGCCGCTACAACATGCTCACCCGCCCGGCCGTGGTCGCGGTCCGCGACGGGCAGGCGCGGCTGCTGCTGCGCCGTGAGACGGTGGCGGATCTGATGAGCCTGGAAGCGACGGAGGTGCACTCATGACCGAGGCGACGAACCGGCCCCGAGGCGGTGCGTTCGGAATCGAACGTCCCATCGGGGTCGCGGTGCTCGGCATGGGCAATGTCGGCACCGAGGTGGTGCGCATCCTGCGCGAGCACGCCGACGACCTGCGCTCGCGGGTGGGCGCCCCGGTGGTGCTGCGCGGCGTCGCGGTGCGGCGCCTCGACGTCGACCGCGGCATTCCGGCCGAGTTGCTGACCACCGACGCCGAAGCGCTGGTCGCTCGCGACGACGTCGACCTGGTGGTCGAGGTGATGGGCGGTATCGACCCGGCTCGCAAGCTGATCCTGGCCGCGCTCAACGGCGGCAAGTCGGTCGTGACCGCGAACAAGGCGCTGCTGGCCGACTACACCGGTGAGCTGGCCGCGGCGGCCGAGGGCAGCCGCGCCGACCTGTACTTCGAGGCCGCGGTGGCCGGCGCCATTCCGGTGGTGCGCCCGCTGATCCAGTCGATGTCCGGCGACCGGGTGAACCGGGTGGTCGGAATCGTCAACGGCACAACGAATTTCATTCTCTCGGCGATGGACGAGACCGGCGCCGACTACACCGACACGCTCGCCGAGGCGACCCGGCTGGGCTACGCCGAAGCGGATCCCACCGCCGATGTCGAGGGCTACGACGCCGCCGCCAAGGCCGCGATCCTGGCCTCGCTGGCCTTCCACACCCGCGTCACCGCCGCCGACGTCTACCGCGAGGGCATCTCGAAGATCACCGCCGAGGATCTGGAGACCGCGGCGGCGGTCGGCTGCACCGTGAAGCTGCTGGCCATCTGCGAGCGGATGCCCGGCGGCGAGCGGCTGTCGATGGACGGATCGGCGGTCGCCGCGCTGGGTGACGCGAGCAGCTCGTCCGCCGGTAAGGACCGGGTGTCGGTGCGCGTGTACCCGGCGCTGATCCCGCGGCGGCATCCGCTGTCCTCGGTCAACGGCGCCTTCAACGCGGTGGTCGTCGAGGCCGAGAACGCCGGCCGGCTGATGTTCTACGGCCAGGGCGCGGGCGGCGCGCCGACCGCCTCGGCGGTGATGGGCGATCTGGTGATGGCGGCCCGCAACAAGTTCTACGGTGGCCGCGCACCGGGTGAATCGGTTTATGCTGAGCTGCCGATCGCGCCGATCGGCGACATCCCGACCCGCTATCACGTGAACCTGCAGGTTGCCGACCGCACCGGGGTTCTGCAGGCGGTGTCCGGCAAATTCGCCGAACACGGTGTCAGCATCTCGACGGTCCGCCAGGAGGGATTCGACGAGGGCGCCCGACTGGTCGTGGTCACCCACCACGCGCCGGAGTCGGCGCTGGCCGATACCGTGGCAGCACTTGCCGAGCTGGAATCCGTCACATCCGTGACCAGCGTCTTGAGATTGGAAGGCACCGAGGAATGAGTCAGACAGGAGCGCCGCCGTCGGCCGGGGTCGTGCACACTCCGTGGCCGGGGCTGATCGCCGCCTATCGGGAGCGCCTGGCGGTCGGCGCGGACTGGGAGCCGGTCACCCTCTACGAGGGTGGCACGCCGCTGGTGCCCGCGCATCACCTGTCCGAGCTCACCGGCTGCGAGGTGTATCTCAAGGTCGAGGGCCTCAACCCGACCGGGTCGTTCAAGGACCGCGGTATGACCATGGCGATGACCGACGCCAAGGCCCGCGGCCAGAAGGCGGTGCTGTGCGCCTCCACGGGTAACACCTCCGCCTCGGCGGCGGCCTACGCCACCCGGGCCGGCATGCACTGCGCCGTGCTGATCCCGCAGGGCAAGATCGCGATGGGCAAGCTCGCGCAGGCGGTCATGCTCGGCGCCAAGATCATTCAGGTCGAGGGCAATTTCGACGACTGCCTCGAGCTGGCCCGCAAGGTCACCTCGGACTTCCCCGAGGTCGGCCTCGTGAACTCGGTCAACCCGGCCCGCATCGAGGGGCAGAAGACCGCGGCCTTCGAGATCTGCGACGCGCTGGGCAAGGCCCCCGACGTGCACGCCCTGCCGGTCGGCAACGCGGGCAACATCACCGCGTACTGGAAGGGCTACAGCGAATACCACGCCGACGGCCTCACCGCGAGCCGCCCGCGCATGCTCGGTGTGCAGGCCGCCGGGGCCGCGCCGCTGGTCAACGGTGCGCCGGTGAAGGACCCCGAAACCATCGCCACCGCGATCCGGATCGGCGCGCCCGCGTCCTGGAACAGCGCGGTGGCCGCCCAGGAGCAGTCCGGTGGCGCCTTCCGGGCCGCTACCGACGACGAGATCCTGGCGGCGTATCGCCTGGTCGCGGGCACCGAGGGCGTCTTCGTCGAGCCCGCCTCGGCCGCCAGCGTGGCCGGTCTGCTGGCCGCGCGCAAGGAGGGCTGGCTCGATTCCGGTCTCACCGTCGTGTGCACCGTCACCGGCAACGGCCTGAAGGACCCGGACACCGCCCTGCTGGGTATGCCCGCGGTGGAGGCGATCGCGGTGGATCCGGTAGCGGTGGCCCGCGAGCTCGAGTTGGCCTGAGTTGAGTGCGCGCGAAGGTCAGTTGATGACGCGGACCCTCCCGCCCGGTATCACCGTTACCGCGAAGGTGCCCGCCTCCAGCGCCAATCTGGGACCCGGATTCGATTCGCTCGGTATCGCTTTGGGGTTGTACGACGAAATCGTGGTACGTACCACCGATTCCGGGCTTACCATCCGAGTGGAGGGTGAGGGCGCCGACGACGTCCCTTGGGGCCCTTCACATCTGGTGGTGCGCGCGATCGAACGCGGCCTGGAAGCCGCGGGCGTGTGGGCCGACGGGCTGGATGTGGTGTGCCGCAACGTCATTCCGCATTCGCGAGGGTTGGGATCGTCGGCCTCGGCGGCGGTCGGCGGACTCGCCGCCGCGCGTGGGCTGGCCGCGAAGTTCGACCCGGCGCTGACGGGTTCGGATGCCGAATTGGTGCAGCTGGCTTCGGAATTCGAGGGCCATCCGGACAACGCGGCCGCGAGCGTGCTTGGCGGCATCGTGGTGTCGTGGACCGAATCCGACCGCGCCGGCGAACTCGACGCGAGCAGTTCCGTCGAGCACCACCAGCGCGTCTACCGTGCGGTGCGGCTGGAACCGCACCCGCGGCTGCGCGCGACGGTGCTGATCCCGCAGGAGCGCTCCTCGACCGCGCACACCCGCGGCCTGCTGCCGGAGATGGTCCCGCACGGCGACGCCGCGTTCAACGTCAGCCGCGCCGCGCTGTCGGTGGTCGCCCTGACCGAGCGTCCCGACCTGCTCCTGCCCGCGACCCAGGACCGCCTGCACCAGGGCTATCGCGCCGCCGCGCTGCCGCTGACCACCGCCTGGATCACCCGGCTGCGCACCGCCGGACTCGCCGCGATGGTGTCGGGCGCCGGTCCGACCATCCTGGCGCTGAGCGCCGGAGAATTTCCGGACGACCTGCGCAAACTCGCCGAGGAGGACGGTCTGCGCGTGGTCGAACCCGACATTTCCGCGGGTGTGAGCGTGGACTGATGGCGTGGCTGCCTTGCTGACGTGGTCGGACAGAGCTATCCTGAGCACGTCCGTACATCGTGCGCGTCAGACGCCGGTGCTTCATCAGGGCAATCGCTCCAGCAGGCTCCTTGCTCAAGCTCGGTGGCTCGGGGGCTCGAATCACTCGGGACTTCGACCTCGACGTCGGGGACAGCGACTGGAATGATCACTCCCACTCAATGAACCGGTGGCCGTGACCAGGTGGGTGATTCCATCGGTCCGGCGGGGCAGGCGATACGGCATCCGAGCTCGGCACAGTGATCGGGCTTCGGGACGAACCCTCGAATATGCACACGGCAATCGAGGGAAGGAAAGGATCTCCGTGACAGATACGGACCTGCTCGCGACACCCGGGGTGGACACTGCAAATCCCTCGGACGGCCGCGAAAGTGACTCCGGACAGATTTCGAAGATGAGCGAACACACCGACGTCGCACGATCGGGGCTGACTGGAATGTTGTTGCCGCAGTTGCGTGCGCTTGCCGGAGAGCTCGGTATCCGAGGCACATCCGGAATGCGTAAGGGCGATCTCATCGCCGCCATCAAGGAAAACCAGGCCTCCTCCGGCAAGTCCGCGCGTGGTGGCCGGGGCGATGCGAAATCCGCCGAAGCGGACGCGGGCGCCGAGCCCGCCGCGAAGTCCGCGTCGAATGTCGCGACCGAATCCGGTGCCGCGGCGAAGGCCGAGTCCCCTCAGACCTCCGAGAACACCACCGAGTCCGCCGGTAAGGGACGCGCCCGGAACGATGCGTCGAAGGGCACCCGCAACGGTGCCGCGCGTGGTCAGCAGCAGACTCTCGACGGCGTCGGCACCGAGAACGCGTCCGCCAAGGCGGAAACCGCGGAATCGGCTGCGCGCCCGGCCGATTCGGGTGACGAGTCCGGCCGTGACGGTGGCCAGCGCGGCCGCGGCCGCCAGCGTCGTGGCCGCGACCAGCGTGGTGAGGGCGGCGACAACCGCGGCGAGAACCGCGGTGGCGAGGCTCGCGCCGAGACCAAGACCGAACCGAAGGCCGAAGGCAGCGACGCCAAGTCGGATCAGGAGTCGGGCGATCGTCGCCGCGACCGCAACCAGTCCGGCGGCCAGAACCAGTCCGGCCAGAACGGCGCCGCCCGCGGTGGCGATCGTGGCCGCGACCAGCGTGGTGAGGACGACGAGGAAGGTGGGCGCGGGCGCCGCGGCCGCCGATTCCGGGAGCGCCGTCGCGGCGGACGTGACCGTGAGGGCGGGGAGGGCGGCCGCGAGGTCGAGATCCGCGAGGACGATGTCCTGCAGCCGGTCGCCGGCATCCTCGATGTGCTCGACAACTACGCGTTCGTGCGCACCTCGGGCTACCTGGCCGGCCAGAACGACGTCTACGTGTCGATGAACCTGGTGCGCAAGAACGGCCTGCGCCGTGGTGACGCGATCACCGGTGCGGTGCGTGCTCCGCGCGAGGGCGAACAGGGCAATCAGCGCCAGAAGTTCGATCCGCTGGTGCGGCTGGACACGGTCAACGGCTCGGATGTCGAATCCGCCCGCCGCCGGCCGGAATTCAACAAGCTCACCCCGCTGTACCCGAACCAGCGGCTGCGGCTCGAGACCACGCCGAACAAGCTCACGACCCGCGTGATCGACCTGATCATGCCGATCGGTAAGGGCCAGCGCGCGCTGATCGTGTCGCCGCCGAAGGCGGGTAAGACCACGATCCTGCAGGACATCGCGAACGCGATCGCCACCAACAACCCGGAGTGCTACCTGATGGTGGTGCTGGTGGACGAGCGTCCCGAAGAGGTCACCGATATGCAGCGTTCGGTGCGCGGCGAGGTGATCGCCTCGACGTTCGACCGTCCGCCGAGCGATCACACCTCGGTCGCCGAACTCGCCATCGAGCGGGCCAAGCGCCTGGTCGAGATGGGGCAGGACGTCGTCGTGCTGCTCGACTCGATCACCCGGCTGGGTCGTGCGTACAACAACTCCTCGCCGGCCTCGGGTCGCATCCTGTCCGGTGGTGTGGATTCCACCGCGCTGTACCCGCCCAAGCGGTTCCTCGGCGCGGCCCGCAACATCGAGAACGGCGGTTCGCTGACCATCATCGCCACCGCCATGGTGGAGACCGGTTCCACGGGTGACACGGTGATCTTCGAGGAGTTCAAGGGCACCGGTAACGCCGAGCTCAAGCTCGATCGCAAGATCGCCGAGCGGCGCGTGTTCCCGGCCGTCGACATCAACCCGTCCAGCACCCGCCACGACGAGCTGCTGATGTCGCCCGACGAGATGGCGGTCATCCACAAGCTGCGCCGGGTGCTCTCGGGCCTCGATTCGCAGCAGGCGATCGACCTGCTCATCGACCGTTTGAAGAAGTCGAAGAGCAACGTCGAATTCCTGATGACGGTCTCGAAGACCGCACCGGGCGCCTTGGACGAATAGGCGACGAGCAGTACGTCCGCCCGGCGCGCACCCGCAGGTGCCGCTCGGCCCGCGATAATGCGGCCCCGCTTCGGCGGGGCCGCATTGCTGTCTGCGGGAGAGGTGTACGCCGATGCCCGCGCCGTCTGCCGGGGCGGGGCGGAGTAGGGGAGTAGAACAGCAGGCCGATGACCGCGGCACCGGCGATCAGCCCGAGCAGAATCAGTGCGGTGGCACCGGTGATGGATCCGGTGGAGACCGAGGTCGCGGCGAATTCGTAGGGCCGATCCGGTCCGGTGGGGGTCACGACGGCGGCCCGGGGCGGGGTACCGGAGGCCGTGAGCCACCCGGCGAGGACGAGGACCGCCAGGGCGGCCAATGTCGTCGCGGCGCCGATTTCCTTGGTATGTCCCTTTCCCGGCAACAGGCGGATGGTGCGGTCTCCGAGGTGGGTATGTCCGGCGTCCGGGGCTCGAGATCTCCTGCTCGTCCCCCGTGCGGTGGGGAAATTCACTGCTGTCCCTCGGATCGTCGGTTCGATTGCCATGGGTCTACTTCCTGCAACGAATCTACGAACAAAGGTGTTCATATTCCCGAGTAGCCGACTACTCGTTTCAGCGTGGCTCGAGAACCGCGAAGACGCGTGCCGCTACTTCCTTGGGGTCTGCCGCTGTCCGGGGTGGCCGATGCCGGAACAAATGCGGTACGGGGTGCGTTGTGAGTGCGTATCGGCGGTTCTGGCATACTGGACCGTCGGTGCGTCTGCGATCGGCAGACCATCCCGCCTAGTCGGTTCCGGTTCACGTCCATCACGGCAGCACGGCAGATACCGCCGTGCGCGCGGGCGACCCGGGGCCAGATCGAGAGGACACCCATGAAGGCAGGAATTCACCCGGCATACGTGCCGACCACCGTTGTCTGCGGTTGCGGCAACACCTTCCAGACTCACAGCACCAAGGAGTCGGGCCACATCACCGTCGAGGTCTGCTCGCAGTGCCACCCGTTCTACACGGGCAAGCAGAAGATCCTCGACACCGGCGGCCGCGTCGCCCGCTTCGAGGCCCGCTACGGCAAGCGCGCCAAGAAGGCCGAGCAGTCCGAGAGTTCGGAAGCCCAGTAGCTACCCCGCCAACGCCCGTCCTGCCCAGCGCAGGCCGGGCGTTGGTGCGTTTACAGGTGTTCGCACGCTCCCCACGGAAGGCATGACCGCCATGGCCGACAAGATCACGGCCCCCTCCGCCATCGACGACATCCTCGCCGAACACGCCGGCCTGGAGACACAGCTGTCGGATCCGGCGTTGCACAACAACCCGGGGGAGGCCCGTCGCGTCGGTAAGCGGTTCGCCGAATTGGCGCCGATCATGTCGACCTACACCAAACTCAGCGCGGCGCGCGACGATCTGGCCGCCGCCCGGGAGCTGGCCGCCGACGACGCGTCCTTCGCGGCCGAGGTCCCCGGGCTCGAACAGCAGGTCGAGGAGCTGTCGAAGGCGCTGACCGATCTACTGGCCCCGCGCGACCCGCACGACAGCGACGATGTCGTACTCGAGGTGAAGTCGGGGGAGGGCGGCGAGGAGTCGGCCCTGTTCGCCTCCGATCTGGCCCGCATGTACATCCGCTACGCCGAACGGCACGGCTGGAAGGTCGAGGTCCTCGACGCCAACGTGTCCGACCTGGGCGGATACAAGGAGGCGACGCTCTCGATCAAGAGCCGCGAGCCCAGCCGCGACGGCGTCTGGTCCCGGCTGAAGTTCGAGGGTGGGGTTCATCGCGTGCAGCGCGTGCCGGTCACCGAATCGCAGGGCCGCATCCACACCTCCGCGGCCGGCGTGCTGATCTATCCCGAACCCGACGAGGTCGAACAGGTCCAGATCGACGAATCCGATCTGCGCATCGACGTCTACCGTTCCTCCGGTAAGGGCGGCCAGGGCGTCAACACCACCGACTCCGCGGTCCGGATCACCCATTTGCCGACCGGCATCGTCGTGACCTGCCAGAACGAGCGTTCGCAGCTGCAGAACAAGATCCGCGCGATGCAGGTGCTCTCGGCGCGGTTGCAGAGCCTGGCCGAGGAACAGGCCGAGGCCGACGCCGCCGCCGGACGTGCGTCGCAGATCCGCACGGTCGACCGCTCGGAGCGCATCCGCACCTACAACTTCCCCGAGAACCGCATCACCGACCACCGCATCGGCTTCAAGGCCCACAATCTGGACTCGGTGCTGGACGGAGAACTGGACGCGCTGCTGGACGCTCTCGGCGAAGCCGACCGCGCCGCCCGGCTCGCGGCGGAATGATGCAGGAGGCCCCCGGCGCGGCGGGTCAGCACCGAATGCCGCTAGGTCCCGCGATCATCGACGCCGCGCGCACGCTCGCGGCGGCGGGGGTGCACAGCCCGCAGATCGACGCGGAATTTCTGGCCGCCTTCGTCCTCGAAGTCGAGCGATCGCGGCTGGCCCTTGTTCCGATGGTCACCCCGGAACAACTCGAACGGTTCCTCAAACTGGTGGCGCGCCGGGCCGAGCGGGTACCGCTCCAGCATCTGACCGGCGCCGCGTCGATGGGTGAGGTGGACCTCGAGGTGGGCCCGGGCGTGTTCGTCCCGCGGCCGGAGACCGAGCTGATCTTCGCGTGGGCGCTGGCCCGGCTCGAGGCGGCCGGCCACGAGCACCCGCCGATCGTGGTCGACCTGTGCACCGGATCGGGAGCCCTGGCCCTGGCGATCGCCAATGCCCGTCCCGACGCCGAGGTCCACGCCGTCGAAATCGACCCCACCGCAAGGCAATGGGCGCAGCGCAACGCCGAACGCCAAGCCGCGCAAGGAGATACGCCGATCGTTCTGCATGCCGGCGATGTCACCGACACCCAGGTACTGGCCGAGCTCAACGGCCGGGTCGACGTCGTCGTCGCGAATCCGCCCTACATCCCGTCGGACGCACGGCTGGATCCCGAAGTGGCCGAACACGATCCGCATCTCGCCCTGTTCGGCGGCCCCGACGGACTCGGGGTGATCGCCCCCATGGTCGCCACCATCGCGCGGCTGCTGCGCTCCGAGGGCGTGGCCGCCGTCGAACACGACGATTCGCACGGCCCGCAGGTCGCGGAGCTGTTCGCCGGAGACGGCCGGTTCTGCGACATCGTCGAACACCCGGATCTGGCCGGCCGGCCGCGCTTCGTCGCCGCCCGCCGCGTGCGCTGACCCTCGCGATTGCCGAGAATTTGCGCGAAGCCGGGCAACGTGCCGAGAGACACATTCAATAGACTCACCGCCGTGAGTACCGTCTACGACTGCTCCGATCCCGATTCTCGTGCCGCCGGATTGACCGCCGCGCGGACCACCTTGAAATCCGGACGGCTGGCCGTCATCCCCACCGATACGGTCTACGGAATCGCCGCGGACGCGTTCGATTCCACGGCCGTGGCCGGCCTGCTGGCGGCCAAGCGGCGCGGGCGCGACATGCCCGTGCCGGTGCTGGTCGGTTCATGGAACACCATCGACGGACTCGTCTTCTCCGTGCAGCCGCAGGCACGCGACCTGATCCGTGCCTTCTGGCCGGGCGGGCTGAGCCTGGTCGTGCAGCAGGCGCCCTCGCTGGCCTGGGATCTCGGCGACGCCCGCGGCACGGTGATGCTGCGCATGCCGCTGCACCCGATCGCGCTGGAACTGCTGCGCGAGGTCGGCCCGATGGCCGTGTCGAGCGCGAACGTCTCCGGGCAGCCGCCCGCCACGACGGTCACCGAGGCGCGCCACCAGCTGGGCAACCAGGTGGGCGTGTATCTGGACGGCGGCCCGGCCGAACACGGCGTGCCCTCCACGATCGTGGATCTGACCGGCGACCGTCCGCGGGTGCTGCGGGCCGGCGCGGTGACCGTCGCCCAGGTCGCCGAGGTGCTGGGTATGGCGCCGGACGAACTGTCGCCCGAGACCACCCGCTGACGGCCCGGTAGATGGTTTTCAGTCAGGGTGCGGTCGTCCCGCTGCGCGAGCTGCTTCTGGTGCTGCTCGTGTCCGCGGTGGTGACGATGTTGTCCACCGGCGGAATTCGGGTGCTGGCCATCGGTTTCGGCGCCATCGCGGTGCCCCGCGATCGTGATGTGCATCTCGAGCCGATTCCGCGCATGGGCGGCGTCGGCATCTATCTGGGTGTGCTGGCCGCAGTGCTGTTCGCCCATCAGCTGCCGGCGCTGCGCCGCGGCTTCGACTATCCGCGCGATATTCCGGCCGTGCTGGTCGCGGGCACCCTGATCGTCCTGGTCGGCATCGTCGACGACCGCTGGGGCCTGGACGCGCTGACGAAGTTCGTGGGCCAGATCTCGGCCGCCGGGGCGATGGCCGTGATGGGCCTGAGCTGGGTGGCCATCTACAACCCGTTCAGCAACACCACGGTCGTGCTCGACCAGTTGCAGGGCTGGGTGGTGACGGTGGCCATCACCGTCACCATGATCAACGCGATGAACTTCGTGGACGGTCTCGACGGGCTCGCGGCCGGGCTGGGGCTGATCGCGGCCGCCGCCGTCTTCGTGTTCACCGTCGGTTTGCTCTATCAGCAGGGCGGTGCGACCGACGGCTATCCACCGGCCCTGCTGGCCGCCGCGCTGGCGGGTGGATGTCTGGGATTTCTGCCACATAATTTCCACCCGGCGCGAATATTCATGGGCGATTCCGGATCGATGTTGATCGGTCTGATGCTCGCCGCGGTCTCCACCGGCGCATCCGGCCGAATTCCGCTCACCGGATACGGGCCGCGCGACATCGTGGGTCTGCTGTCACCGCTGTTGCTGGTGGGAGCGGTGATGTTCATTCCGGTATTGGATCTGGTGCTGGCAATCGTGCGCCGCGTGCGCGCGGGTGTGAGTTTCTCCACTCCCGACAAAATGCATTTGCATCACCGTCTGTTGCAGATCGGCCATTCGCATCGGCGCGTGGTGTTGTTGATCTATCTGTGGGTCGGCGTGCTCGCATTCGCGGCCGTGGGAACCTCTTTGATGGATCGCCGGGTGGTGGTTCTGCTGTTCGCGGCCGGTTTGGTTTTCGCGTTGGTTGTGACGGCCGTCCCATCGTTGCGTGAAGTGGTCGGGCTCCGCGGTCGCCGCAAGTAAGGAACGGGTAAAGTGGCTCGACGTGAGCACGGCACCCGAATTGCACCCCGACGCGCCACTACGAGCAGCGCTGCGTTACGGCATCGCCGGATTGTGCGTGCTGGTGGTGGTTTCGGTCGTCGCCGGCTCGATCGTCGCGGGCTGGGCCGGTTTCTGGGGCGCGCTCATCGGATCCGCGATCGGTGGTTTCTTCATTCTCACCACGGCCGCTCTCGTGCTGTTCAGCGCGAAATTGGATTCCGGCATTCAGGGCATGGTGATGCTGGCGAGCTGGATCGGCAAAATTCTGGTCGTGATGATCGTGGTCGCGATCTTGCACCAGTTCGATTTCTACAGCCCCGGCACCCTTTTCCTGACCGTCGTGGGGGCGTTGCTGATTGTTCTCGGAGCCGAGACGTACGGACTTCTGCGCCAACGTGTTCCGGTGATCGACCCACCGGCGGGCTCCGCCGACCAAGATCGTTCGAACGTGTGAACAAGACCCCCTACACGTTGTCGTAGATAGCTTGGTAAACTCTTTACCGTAAGCATCCGAACCAACGGGGCCGACCGCATCGTCGCCGGTGCGAGAGGTTATGCTTACTGCCGTGCCGGTCCTTCGGTGAGAAGTTCCGGCCCTGCACCGTCGACGATGTCGCCGACGTACAGACGCCACTGCGGGTCTCCCCGCGCAGCTGCTGACGAACTTCGAGCCGACCTGAGTCGACCACCTGATCGTCAATGTCCGATCGAACCGCGAGATGGAACATGTCTCGTGGCCGAACACGGGAGAGAATGCTGAGCGTCACCACTCTGGCGGGCGAGTTCCACGCGCCTTCGCTACAAGACTTCTTCCCTGATGCGCTGCTGTTCGGGGGGACACCTTTCGAGATCGACCGATTGATGATGGTTCGCCTCATCATGGTGGCGGTATTGGTTGCGGTGATGTTGCTCGCATTCCGCAGTCCCCGCCTCGTTCCCCGCGGTCTGCAGAACGTCGCGGAGATCGGCCTGCTGTTCGTTCGTGAGCAGATCTGCGATGAAGTGCTGGGCAAGAAGACCGGCCGCAGGTTTTTCCCGCTGATCGCCACGATCTTCTTCACGGTGCTGTTCCTGAACTTCTCCAGCGTCATACCGCTGTTGAACATTTCCTCGAACGCGCGTGTCGGAATGCCGATCGTGCTGGCGGCCATCGCCTACATCACGTTCAACTACGTCGGTATCCGCAAGTACGGATTCTGGCGGTACATGCGCTCGTCCGTCGTGGTGCCGAATGTTCCGGTCGCGCTGCACGTGCTGCTGATTCCGATCGAGTTCGTCTCGACCTTCATCCTGCGTCCGTTCACGCTGACCGTCCGACTCATGGCCAACATGCTGTCCGGTCACATCATGCTGGTGCTGTTCTTCAGTGCCACCCAGTTCTTCCTCTTCGACGCCGCTTCGTGGATGAAGATCTTCTCGCCGTTCTCCTTGCTCGCGGGATTCGGATTCACCCTTTTCGAACTTCTGGTGATCTTCCTGCAGGCCTACGTGTTCGCGCTGTTGACGGCTGTGTACATCAGCCTCGCCGAGCACGCCGACTCGCACTGACCGCACGACCGCACAAGAACTGCCCCACCTGCCGCCGGGCGGGTGGGCAACAGAAAGGGAAAGAAATCTCATGAG
>NZ_BAFQ01000043.1 GCF_000308375.1 Nocardia aobensis NBRC 100429
ACCCAGCGCCGGCGCGGGTCGGGGTGGGCCGACGGCGCGGCCGCCAACGCCGCACTGATCGCGGCCAGGTTGATCGCATGCCCGCCCGCCGGGGCACCCACGATGGTCCCGAGCCCGGTGACCGTCATCGACGCCCGCCACGGCACCCGATATTTGAACGAGCTCATGACCGCCACGCCGGGGATGTTCTGCGCGGCCATCGTGACCACATACAGCGGAATCGCGATGCCGATGATCGCCTGCCAACTCCAGTGCGGCACAGTGATTTCCAGCTTCGGCACCAGATCGCCGGCCGGAATCGGGCGATGTCCGGCGACCATCGCGATCGCCGCACCGGCCACCGCGGTGACGAAGGCGCCGGGCACCGCCCACCGCTGCGCGTACCGCTGCAGCACCACCCACACCACCAGCACCGGCGCCACCACCGCCGCGCTCGAGGTGGTCAGCGCCCGCAGCGGCGCCAGGCACAGCGGCAGCAGTACACCGGCGAGCATGGCCTGCGCGATCTCCACCGGGATCGCGGTGATCAGCCGGCCCAGCCGTGACCAGCATCCGGTGAGGACGATCAATATCCCGGTGACCACGAACGCTCCCACCGCCGCGGGCCAGACACCGGTCACCGCACCGGCGCCGACCAGCAGCGCCGCACCGGGAGTGGACCAGGCGAGGGTGATCGGCATGCGGTAGCGCCGGCTCAGGATCCACATGCCGACCGCCTGCGTGACGCAGACCGCCAGCAGACCCGAGGCGGCCTGCGCCGGGGTCGCGCCGACGGCGGTGAGCCCGGCCAGCACGACCGCGAACGAACTGGTGAAACCGACCAGCGCGGCGATGATCCCGGCGCTCATCGCCTGTCCGGTACCGCCGGGCCCGTGCTCGCCCTCGACCGCCGCCGGGAGGCTCGCCTGTGCCTCGGCGACGTCGGGCGGGTGGGATGCGGAATCGGCGGTGGCAGTCACCGAGCTATCTTCGCGGGCGGCTGGCCCTGCCGTCAGCGGCCAGTACGCCGGAACTGGACCGAATTCTCGCCTGCGTCCTGTCGTCCCGCGTCCTGTCGTGGCGCTGCCGACTCGTCGGTTCCAGCCAGTCGCTGCAGCAGTGGCGCGGTGCGCGGCCCGACCAATTGCTGCATCACCAGTGCCATATTGGTGCGCTGCACACCCGCGATCTTCAGAATCGCGCCGGTGATCCGGTACAGATCGTCGGCGTCGCGCGCGACCACGCGAACCGTCAGATCCGTCTGCCCCGTCGTGCCGCACACCTCGGTGACCTCGGGGATCTCGGCGAGTTCGGCCACCACGTCGGCGAGCCGATGCTGGTCGACCACCACCGCGACGAAGGCCGCCAGCCGGTAACCGAGGGCGCGCGGGTCCACGCGCCGTTCGAATCCGGCGAGCACACCGGCGGCCTCCCATCGAGCCAGCCGGGCCTGCACGGTATTGCGGGACAGCCCCAGTCGCGTGGCCAGTTCCACCCCGGTGGCACGAGGGTTGGCAACCAGTTCCAGCAGCAGCCGGGCGTCGGTGGCGTCGATTGTCGCCGGAGCGGGTTCAGCACTGGGCATGTAACGCAGTATGACAGTCCTGACCCCGTTCGGATCGAGCATTCTGCGCAGTTCGCGTGTTGCCACTTGCGCATCCCGCTCAATCGTGGATGCTGTGAGGTACAGCACACAGCTGGCGAAGAGCAGTCCGCCGGATCGCGAGGACGGAGACCCCGTCGTACGCGGCAACGAGGAGGTGATGGCTGTGCACAACACCACGACGCACAACACCACAACCAAGTACGACACCGGGACGAACCCCTATCCCGTGCAACTGGTCCAGCCCGACGGGCGCCGTGTTCTCGACCGCGAGCACGCGGCCCTGATCGCGGACATCGGTCCGGCCGAACTGCGCGAACTCTACGAGGACCTGGTCGTCACCCGCCGCATCGACGTCGAGGCGACCGCACTGCAGCGGCAGGGCCAGCTCGGCCTGTGGGCACCGCTGCTCGGCCAGGAGGCATCGCAGATCGGCTCCGCCCGCGCCCTGCACGACGACGATTACGTCTTCTGCAGCTACCGCGAGGCGGGTGTCGCCTACTGCCGTGGCGTGGATCCCACCCTGATCACGCGGCTGTGGCGGGGGGTGGCGCATTCGTGCTGGGATCCGGACGAGATCAACATGACCAATCCGGCCATCGTCGTCGGCTCGCAGGGCCTGCATGCCACCGGTTACGCCTACGCCGCACATCTGGAAGGCGCGGAGATCGCGGTGCTGACCTACTTCGGTGACGGTGCCAGCAGTCAGGGCGATATCGCCGAAGCGCTCGGCTTCGCCGCCTCCTGGAGTGCGCCGGTGGTGTTCTTCTGCCAGAACAACCACTGGGCGATCAGCGAACCGGTGCAGCTGCAGAGCCAGACGCCGATCGTCCGGCGCGCCTACGGATACGGCATTCCGGGCGTGCAGGTCGACGGTAACGACGTGCTGGCCGTCCTGGCCGTGACCCGCCAGGCCGTCGCCCGTGCCCGCGCCGGTGGCGGGCCGTCGTTCATCGAGGCGATCACCTATCGGATGGGCCCGCACACCACCGCCGACGATCCCACCCGCTACCGCTCGGCCGCGGAAACCGAACTGTGGCAGCGCCGTGACCCGATCGACCGCTTGCGACGGCTCCTCGAACGAGAAGAACTGTGGGACAGCGACTTCGAGCGCCAGGTCACCGCGCGCGCCGACTCGGTCGCCGCCGCGGTCCGCACCGCGACCATCGATATGCCCGATCCGGATCCGATGCAGCTGTTCGACCACGTCTACACCACCGCGCATCCGCTGATCGCCGCCGAGCGCGACGAATACGCCGGGTACCTGGCGGGTTTCGAGGAAGGAGTACGGGCATGATCACCACCTTCGCGAACGCGCTGAACACGGGGATGCGCCGGGCACTGGAGGACGATCCGAAGGTCGTGCTGATGGGTGAGGACATCGGGCGGCTCGGCGGTGTGTTCCGGGTGACCGACACGCTGCAGAAGGACTTCGGGAACAACCGCGTGATCGACACCCCGCTGGCCGAATCCGGCATCATCGGAACCGCTTTCGGCATGGCGCTGCGCGGTTTCCGGCCGGTCTGCGAGATCCAGTTCGACGGATTCGTCTACCCGGCCTTCGACCAGATCGTTTCGCAGGTCGCCAAGATTCACTACCGCACCCAGGGCAGGGTCCGCGCGCCGATCACCATCCGGATTCCGTTCGGCGGGGGAATCGGTTCGGTCGAACATCATTCGGAGTCGCCGGAGGCCTATTTCGCGCATACCGCCGGACTGCGCGTGGTCTCGCCGAGTACGCCCGAGGATGCGTATCGGCTGTTGCGCCAAGCTATTTCGTGCGACGACCCGGTCGTCTTCTTCGAGCCCAAGCGGCGTTACTGGGACAAGGCCGATCTGGATTTCACCGCCCTGGACGCGGATCCACTCCCCCTGGACCGGGCGCGCATCCGCCGGTCGGGCCGCGACGCCACGATCGTCGCCTACGGCGGCATGGTCGCGACCGCGCTGACGGCGGCCGAAATCGCGGCCGGAGAGGGGCATTCACTCGAGGTGATCGATCTGCGCAGCCTGTCGCCGATCGATTTCGGCACCATCGAGGAATCGGTGCGCCGCACCGGCCGGCTGATCGTCACCCATGAGGCGCCGGTCTTCGCGGGGCTCGGCGCCGAGATCGCCGCCCGCATCGCCGAACGGTGTTTCTACTATCTCGAGGCGCCGATCCTGCGCGTCGGTGGCTTCGACATCCCGTATCCCCCGGCTAAGCTCGAACGGCACCACATGCCAGACCCCGATCGCATTCTCGACGCGGTCGATCGAACGTTCGCCGCTTGACAACTGTTCGGACAGAGGTGCCCCTTTGGAAGACCCTGCTGTGGACGACAACAACCACATACTCGAGTTCCGGCTGCCCGATCTCGGGGAGGGATTGACCGAGGCCGAACTGATCTCCTGGTCGGTGGCCGTCGGCGATACCGTCGAACTCAACCAGACCATCGCCGAGGTGGAGACCGCCAAGGCGCAGGTCGAACTACCGTGTCCGTTCGCCGGGCAGGTCGCCGAACTGCTGGCCCGGCCCGGTGAGACGGTGGCGGTCGGCGCACCGTTGATCAGAGTGCGCACCGCCGCGCCGGCCGGCGACGCTCCCGCGGCGGGCGAAAGCCGGACCTCGGTGCTCGTCGGTTACGGGCCCGGGGCCGAAGCGCCCACGCGGCGTCGTCCGGCGTCGAAAAACGGTGCCGCGGCCCCGCATTCGGCCGCACCGGGACGATCCGAGGAGATTCCGCCGGAGTTCCCGGGCCGCCCGCCCGCCACGCCGGCCGCCCGCCAGCTGGCTCGCGAACTCGGTATCAATATCGCGTTCGTGGCCGGCTCCGGGCCGGGCGGGGCGGTGACGGTCGAGGATGTGCGCCACGCGGTGCCGGTGTCGCAGCCGCCGCGCCGGGTGCGGCCCGAGGAGGAGGCCGCCGACGCTCCGCGCCCGGCCGCTCCACCGGTGCCCACCATGCGACCCGACGGCGGCATCATCCGGCCGACGCCGAGTGAACGCGAAACCCGCACCCCGGTCAGCGGTGTCCGCAAGCGCATCGCCGCGGCCATGACCACCAGCGCCCGCACGATTCCGCAGGCCAGCGCGTTCGTGACCACCGATTTCACCGCCTCGATGGAGTTGCTCGACCATCTGCGCAGCACCGACTCCTTCACCGGGCTGTCGCTCACTCCCCTCGCGCTGGTGGCGAAGGCGACGCTCGCGGCGATCGCCGAATTCCCGGGGATCAACTCCTGCTGGGACGCCGAAGCCAATCAGATCGTCACCAAGCACTACGTCAACCTCGGCATCGCCGTGGCCACCGAACGCGGGCTGCTCGTCCCCAACATCAAGGAGGCGCAGTCGCTGAGCCTGCGCGAGCTGTGCCGGGAGATCGGCTGGCTCGCCGATGTGGCCCGCGCCGGTTCGGCGACCCCCGCCGATCTGCGCGGCGGCACCTTCACCATCAGCAATGTGGGTGTCTTCGGCGTCGATACCGGTGTGCCGCTGGTGAATCCGGGTGAGGGCGCGATTCTGTGCCTGGGTTCCATCCGGAAACGGCCGTGGGTGTATCGCGACGAGCCGGCGATCCGGTGGATCACCACGCTCGGTGTGAGCTTCGATCACCGCATGATCGACGGGGAGCTCGGCGCGCGATTCCTGTCGACGGTCGCCTCACTGCTCGAGGATCCGCTGACCCTGCTGGGCCGGGTCTAAGCCTCGTCGGTCACCAGCGCGGCCGCGGCGCTGCGGATGATCGCCGGGATCTCCACGGATTTGCGGGTCTCGTTGTCCACGTAGACGTGCACGAACCTGCCGGTGGCGGCCAGCTCCAGATCCTCCCCGGCGGTATCGGCGGCGGTGCCGGCGTCCAGGATGCGAAAGATCGCCAGATCGTAGGTGATGCTGGAGCGGCCGAGGCGGCTGATCCGCAACCCCACCCGCAGCTGGTCGGGGAAACTCAGCGAGCCCAGATACTGGCACGAGGTCTGGGCGACTACGCCGATCGCGGGCAGCTCCCGAATGTCGGTACCGGTCGCGGCCATCAACCAGGCGTTGACCGCGGTGTCGAAGTACGAGTAATAGGTCACGTTGTTGACGTGGCCGTAGTGGTCGTTGTCGGCCCATCGGGTCGGCACCGGCCAGAGCACCGGGTAGTCCTGCTGTGTGGTCACCGCCCCGACAATAGTGACCGCGACCGGAGCGACGCGGGCGGAGGCGGCAGCCTGCGTCACCCCGGAGCCCGCCGCGCAGGTCGCCGATCGGCACCGCGACCGGAGCGACGCGGGCGGAGGCGGCAGGTGAACCCGGCGCGGCTCCGAAACGTGTCGGTGGTAGGTCATACACTCGAATCGAAACCGGTTACATCCGGGGCCCGTGCGGTGACGTCGACGATGCCGTGATCGCTCGGGATACGGGGAGCCGCCGACCGCGGTCGGCGCCGCCGAATCAACGACGCTTCGACGCACTCCTCCGCTCCGGAGTCGTACCCGCGGGGCAGGCGCTTCGGGTGTTGGGCCCCAAGGGGTTCCGCGTGCCGAGCCACCTGGTTCGGCACGGCCTCTCGTGCGGTGAACAATCGGTGCGCGCCCGGTACCGTCGAATCGATGCATTCATCGGTGGAGACGACACGGCGCGGGACGGCTGCTCCGGCCGCTCGCCGCGCGCGGGCAGCGGTGTTCGCGGTTTTCGCGCTCAACGGGTTCCTGGCCGCGATGTGGGTGGTGCACATTCCGGTCATCACCGATCGCACCGGGGTCTCGCACGGGACTCTCGGAATTCTGATCCTGGTGATGGCCGGCAGCGGCATCGTCGGTATGCAGGCGGCGGGTCCGCTCGCCGACCGCTTCGGCAGCCGAACCCTGGTCACCGCGGCCGTCGCCTGGCTGGTCGTGGCGGTGAGCGGACCGGCGTGGGCCACCGGGCCGGTGCAGCTCGGTATCGCGCTCGCGCTCTTCGGTTTCGGCAACGGTGCGCTCGATGTGTCGATGAACGCCCAGGCCGTGCAGGTCGAGCGCGTCTACCGTCGGCCGATCATGGCGGCGTTCCACGCGCTCTTCTCCTGCGGCGGTCTGGTCGGCTCGCTCGCCGGCGCGGCGGCCATGCACGCCGGTGCCGATATCCGGACGAGTTTCGCGGTCGCGGCCGTACTGGGCCTGCTGGTGATGCTGGCCAGTGTGCCGAGCCTGCTCCCCCGCCTGCACGCCACCTCGCACGTCGAACCGGCAGCCACGACCGCCGAATCCGCGGCGGTCCCGGACCACTTCGCGGCCGGAAATGGTGTGGCTGTCACCGAATCGGCCGCGGCACTTCCGGCAGCCGGCGCCCCCGCCGCGGGTTCGCGGCCCGGTCGCCACACAGCCGATTCCGCCGTGCGCCGACGCATCCGGCGCTGGCTCCCGCCGAAAGTCTTGGCGCTGGCCGCGATCGCGTTCGCCCTGCTGATGGCCGAGGGCGTCGCCAACGACTGGAGCGCCCTGCAGACGCACGAGCATCTGGGCGTCAGCGACGCCACCGCCGCCCTGTCGTTCGGTGCGTTCTCCATCGCGATGACCGTCGGCCGCTTCACCGCGGACCGGGTCAGCGAACGCTTCGGCCGCATCGCCGTCGTCCGCTGGGGTTCGGTCCTCGGCGCCGCCGGTCTCGCCGTCATCATGGCCTCGCCCTGGCTGCCCCTGAGCCTCGCGGGCTGGATCCTCGCCGGCCTCGGCCTCGCGGGCGGCGTCCCCCAGATCTTCACCGCGGCGGGCAATCTGAGCACCGCCACCGCCGCCACCGACATGTCCAAGGTCTTCGGCCTCGGCTACCTGGGCTTCCTCGCCGGCCCCTCGGTCATAGGCTGGCTCGCCCAACTCACCTCCCTCACCCTGGCCTTCACCTTCCCCCTACTCGCCGTCCTCCTCTGCGCCTGGTTCGCAGGCACCGTGGGGGAAGGTACTCCGGCCGACCACGTCGACAGGTAGACGAGCAATCACCACGAACAGCCGGCCGTGCCATCGGGTGCAGCCACCGGGAACACGCGTCCCTCTCATGGCCGCTGTTCAGTCGATAAGGCTCTTCAGAAAGGCTTGTGTGTCCGGATCGACAGAATGTATGACAACTCCCCGCATCCCGCGCGTAAGAAGCACCTTGTAGATATTTCGCACCAATGTGTCGAAGGTTTCGTCACCTACAGGTTTGGTTTTCGTGCCCTTGAGCGCCTTGTCCTTCGTAGCGTCGCGAACCGTCGTCAAGTGCCCGTCGCGAATGACGAGGTCGGGACCGATGATGACACCCGACCAGTCGTATTCGAACCCCTGGGCGGTGTAGACGCAGCCGACCTGCTCGAATCCGCGCGGGTCGGTTGCCCACAGTGAACTCGGCGGAGCGCCCCCGACGGCCCGTTCTCCTCGAAGGTTCCACGGCTTGGCCCATTCGCCGATGACCACGTCGTCGACGAGAGTCCCATCCTCCTTCGGAGAGCTCCAAGGCCAGCAATATCCGGCGGCGATTCGCGCGGTCCATCCGTCGGCGTTCTTGTCTCGGAGGAACGTTTCCATTTCCTGCGGCGTCTCCGCGATACGGACGTCGAACGCGGCGGTGTCTCCCGTCCACGGTGTAGGACCGCCGATACGCAACCCCAGCAGACGGCGTACCCATTCGTCGTATTCGGCGCTGCCGCCGCACCGGTACTGCCCGTCCAATTCGATCTGGTGTACCACGTAGCCGGCGCGAGCCGCGTGATCTCGGATCGCGTGAACCGTCCCCACCTCGTCCGGCCTGACCACCTGATGTTCATCGAGAAGAAAGACCGGGACCCGCGCCGCAGCCATCAACTCATCCACCTGTGGACGGTTGGTGCGCTGGGCGCGCGGTGTGAACCGATTCGTGGACACCTCTCGAATTCGATGGGCCTCATCGCAGATGAGGACGTCGAGCTCGTTCTTTACGCAGTCGGAGAAGTTCCGAAAGTACTTGAACAAGTCCTGAAGCTCTCTGGAGCCCTTGGCCGGAAACTTTCGCAGCGATTCGGTGAAGGCCAGAGATCCAGTCGCGTGCCGTACGCGGTAGCCCTCGCGGTGCAACTCCGCGAGCAGCGAGACCGCGATGAGGCTCTTGCCACTGCCCGGTCCTCCGGTAACGACCACAACACTCTTCTGGTCCGTCTGCCGGGCCAACCGCACTCGGCTCATCACCGTTTCGTACGCCAGTTTCTGGTGGTCGAGCAGCGAGTATTCGGTCGCCGACCGTAGCTCCGCACCGGTGAACCCGAACAGGTTCGGCTTCGCTCGAATAGGGCTCTCGAGCAGCCGGTTCGCTGCTCCGGTGCCCGATTCCGGGGCGAATTGGCTCTTGAGGAAGGTCAGAAATTCTTCGCGTTGCTCGCCGGTGAACATGCGGCCCGTCTCGTCCGGCGGCAGAGCTCGCAGCGCGCTCACCGAATTCTCGGTTGCATTGTGCAAGTAGGCCACTCCACGGACCGCATTCGGCCGATCATGGAGAGTTTCGACGAATCGGGTCAGATATCGGCAATAGCCACGCACCTGATCGATGGGGTGAAGATGCTCGCCCGGCAATCCCTGGACTCGCACGATTCGGTCGCTGTTCCAGACGAGCTCCGCTCGCCCCCACTGCTTCAGTTCGACGACGACATAATGGTCGTCTCCGGTTTGCGGGTGGATACCACTCAGAATCACATCGGCCCGGCGGCTCGTCTCGGGCAGTCGATATTCGATCAGCATCTCGACGTGCTCCAGCCCGGTGGCGACCAGATCCCCGGCTATCCACGGCAGGCTCACGTCCCAGGAGCGTTGCTCGGCGGTCGGCACCTTACGTTTCGTCCGGCCCAGATGCTCGGAGACTATCGCCGACAGCTGCTGCTCCACTGACAGATGCAACACCTCTTCTGCCGTCGAGCGGTACACCCGAGATGACACGACAACACCCCCAAGCAGCACGAATCCTCGCGCGGTTGGGGGCGTATCCGTTGCTCACAGAAGCCCGTCGGGCCGCAACCTGATGACGAGATATTAACGCAGCCAACAACTGTCACACACGGGCACCGTCCGAGAGCTGACCCGCAGACGTACCCATTGTTGACCTCAAGGACAAAAACTCGTAGAGTTCGGGACATGGGCAGGCCGCGTAACTTCGAGACCGAGGCCGTGGTGGATCGGGCCCTGGATGCGTTCTGGACTCATGGGTATGCGAATACCTCGCCGGCGCAGCTGGCCGAGGCTACCGGGATCGGGAAGGGGAGTTTGTACCACACGTTCGGCAGTAAGCGGGAGCTGTTCGAGCGGGTGCTGAACCGTTACGACCGGATGGGAGCGGAAGTGACCGGGGAGTTCATGGCCCGGCCGGGGACCGCACGCGAGTGCATCGGCGCGTTCATCCGGTTTCTGGTGGATTCCGATGTGGCACAGCCGGTTCGGCGTGGCTGCTTGGCGGTGAACACCGCTACCGAATTCTCCGCGCAGGATCCCGAGATCACGAAGGCGGTCCGGACCATGCAGGAGAACACCATGACCGCACTGTCCGATCGGATCGATCGGGGTCGACGCGACGGCGACGTGGCACAGGACGTCGATCCGCGGGCCGCCGCCGAATTCCTGATGAACACCATCGTGGGACTGCGCGTCATGGCGAAGACCAGCGATGCGGAGACCCTGCACCGCATCATCGACACCGCACTGACCACCCTCTGATATCCGGGCCGCCACCGCGGCCCTTTTTCGTACCGCAATTTTTGACCTGAAGTTCAAGAAAGGGAAGCTCATGGACCTCGAACTCACCGGCAAGACCGCCGTCGTCACCGGCGCGAGCCGCGGCATCGGACTGGCGATCGCCGAGGCGCTGACCGCCGAGGGAGCACTGGTGGTCGGCGCCGCGCGCACCGTCACGCCGGAGCTGGAAAAGGCCAGTGTGGCAGCCTATTCCGTCGATCTCGGCACCTCCGAGGGCGCCACCACACTGATCGATTCGGCGCTGCGTGAACTCGGCGGCATCGACATCCTGGTCAACAATGTCGGTGGCGGTGATGCGGATCGGCTGGGGCTGGGGGCATTCACCGACATCTCCGACGAACAGTGGCGGACCCTGTTCGACCTCAATCTGTTCAGCGCGGTCTGGACCACGCGCGCGGCGCTGCCCAGCCTGCTGGAACGCCGCGGCGCGATCGTGAACATCTCCTCGATCAACTCGCGCCTGCCCGCGGCCGGGCCGATCGGCTACAGCGAGGCCAAGGCCGCGCTCACCGCGTTGAGCAAACGCCTCAGTGAGGAATTGGCCCCGCGCGGCGTGCGCGTCAACACCGTATCCCCCGGCGTCGTGGGCACGCCGCTGTGGCGGGACCCGAACCGTTTCGGCGGAAAACTCGCTGCGGCGCAAGGCATCTCGCACGACGACCTGCTCGCGGGCATCAGCGAGAGTTTCGGCATCGCCTCGGGGCGGATCTCGGAGCCCGAGGAGGTGGCCGCACTGGTCGCCTTCCTCGCCTCCGGGCGAGCCGGCAATATCGTCGGCGCCGACTACATCATCGACGGCGGGACATTGAAAGTCGCGTAGTCACTACCGTTCGTGCTTGTGCCGCAGGCCGTTGCCCAGGGCCACGGCCTGCGGCCGGCCACGCCCTGCCGCGGACTACCCGAATATCCGATTGCCGGTTCAGGCCGGGTAGTACGGGGAATGTGAACCGCGAGTACTCGGCTCGCCGGAAGTCGCTTCCCTGCCCTATCCTGACGTCAGGAGGGGAAAATGACATTTCAAGTCAACCCGGACGGACTGCGGGCCGCGGCTGGGGAGTTGGCGCTACTGCCGACCGATATCGACAATGCGCCGAAACTCGACGGCGATCCGGTGGCGAAATTGCTCGCGGGTTTGTCGGTAGGAACCGAACTCGGCAAGTCCAATGCGGCGAGTCGGCAAGCCAAAGATGTTCTGAAAGCGCGTTTCAACGAGTTCTCGGCCCTGTTGGTGACGTGTGCGGACAGCTTCCACGGCAATGACCAAGACGCCGCTCGGCGCCTCGCCGCTGTCGCTGATCTGAATTCCGGCGACCCGCACGCGGGCCGGTAGCCTTCATGCCGACTCCGAAAGAAGTACTGGCCATGGATACCTCGGGCCTGCAGGGTGTCGCCGACCGGGCCGGCCAGATTGCTGACGCCATCGTCAAAGTAGCCGGCACGCTGCACAAGACCATCCACGACGATCTGGCGTGGCAAGGCGCGGCGGCCCGAGCCGCTGAAGACAAAGCCGACCGCGAACAGACTCAGATGCGAGCGATTGCCACCGCATACGATGATCTCAGTGCCGCCTGCGCCGGCGCAGCTCGCGACCTTCAGTATCCGATAGCGGAAATCAAGACGATCTTTCAGCATTACGTCGTCCCGCCGGTTGCCGTCGCGGACGACTGGAGCGCAACCGGAATACAAGATCCGAATTCCGAAGCGGGCGTAGAGCTATCTCGCCTGTCCGGACTGGTCGCCAGCCTCCGAACCGCCGATGCGCAATGGAGCGCCGCCATTGCCACGGCCAACGACGAACTGACGAAGATGGCATCGGCGGCTACCTTGACGGCGCTCGAGGTAGCCGATCAGAGCTTCAAATCCATGGATTCCCGCGCCGATCCCGATCGGATCCGCACCTCGGCCGCGGCGTTCCAGCAGTTGTTCGGGCGTCCGCCTGCAACCGCATCCGACTGGAGTACAGCCGAGGTCCTGAACCCGAACAGCTATACCCCGGAGTTCAAGGGGGTCGGGCCCGAAATTCGCGTCGTCAAGATCACACCCGTTCCTGGGCAGGGTGTGGTCCGATCGTCTCAGTACATCGAGCAACGTGACGTCTCCGACCCGGACCCCAATCCGCTCAATCTCAATCCCGGCGCTCGCGACTTGGGGAACAATCGAACGGCCGACCCGAATTTCGATCCCGAACATACGAAGGTCACTACATATGTCGACTACGAGAACGGCATAGTCGTCATGCGCCAGAACCCGTCCGTTCGCGAGAACGACGACGGCAGCCCGGGCGAGGTCAAAGTTGGTGCGCCGGACGGGAAAGTGTGGCAGAACCCGGACGGGTCGGTCCGTATCCAGTACGACGCGGGTAACCCACTGCCGCCCTCTTGGATGACCAAACCTCCTGGCCTGGATGGCCACGACGTCACGGTCAACGGCGACTTGGTGTTCCAGCCCGGTCCGAACGGGGTCCAAGTGAACGGGACGCGCACCGATTACCCATCATTGGAGGTGTATCAAGACACCTCCGATGGACGCACGCAAACGATCGCGCTGGACCCGGCTCGGTCCGGGAGCTCACTCGGCCCGGCCATGAATCTGCCGTTTCACCACGACATCGGCGTGGGAGGTGCGGCCTTCGGTCCGTTCACCGACTGGAACGACCGCTACGACGTGCCCGGGAATCCGAAGCCGCCGA
This sequence comes from Nocardia aobensis NBRC 100429, assembly GCF_000308375.1. Lineage (GTDB taxonomy): Bacteria > Actinomycetota > Actinomycetes > Mycobacteriales > Mycobacteriaceae > Nocardia > Nocardia aobensis. Next base: position 12,966 of record NZ_BAFQ01000043.1, read on the forward strand.
CATCGTTCGGTCCGGTCGCGGCGCCGCCCACTGCCCCGGTGCAGCGGATACCCGCAGGGACGGCCTGAATGACGCCCTCTTCGTCGCAAGATGCGCGGTTCTGGCGCCTCGCCACATGGGGCGTCGCGGGCTTCTTCCTGCTGCAATTGGTGGTCATGATGATCGCGGCGCGGGTGATGCACTCGGACACCGACGGCACGATCTTCGGTTCGTTTCTCGCCGCCTCGGTGGTGGGTACCCTTATCGCTTCGCTCCTTCGATGGAAGGCGCGGGGGCCCGTCCGCGGCGTAGCTCTTGCCGCAGTGACCACCGCGGGCATATGGCTCGGGTCGTCTGTCATCATCGGATGCCTCTATTTCGCGACCGGATAGGAGCATCCTGTGACCAGAGAACACTCTGCTCCGCAGGACAGGCGCGAAACCTGGTTCGGCCCACTGTCATTCAGAGCGGCTGCGGTTTGCCTCACGCTGAACGTGATTCCGTTCTTCATCAACGGATACCTGATCTTCGCGCTCGTCCTGCTGTACGCGATCGAAGTGATCGCCGCTGCTCTGCTCTGCGCTCGCGGAGGGCGCGCGCGACAGCTGTGCACAGGCATCGCGGTGGCGCTGGTCGGCACTGCCGCCTGCTTTGTGCTGCTCCCCGCACTGGGACGGTTGTCCTGACGTCCGCTACCGTTCGTGCTTGTGCCGCAGGCCGTTGCCCAGTGCCACGGCCGCGGCCAGCCACGCCCCGACACTCAGCACCGCGAAGCTGATCACGTAGGCGTGCAGCGACGGCACGCCCGTGTGACCGATGGTGAGAGCGCTCAGAATCGAGGCGGTGACGGCGCCGGCGATACTGCCGCCGGCGGTGCGCACCAGCGAGTTGATCCCACTGGCGATTCCGCTCTCGCTCATCGGAACATGCTGGACGGCAAGGGTTCCCAGCGCGGCGTAACCGATACCGAAGCCGATGCCCTGCAGCGTATTCGAGATGACCATGTCGTAGCCGTGCGCATTGGACAGCGCCAGCCATCCGGTCGCCGCACCGGCGAAGGCCGCGCCGATGGCCAGGGTGAAGGCGGGGCCGATGCGCGCGACGATGCGCCCGGTGCGGAAGGAGAAGAAGGTCATCAGCACCGAGCTGGGGATGCCGTAGAGACCCACGGCCAGGACCGACCCGGACAGACCGTAACCGACCTTGTCGGCGGGGGCCTGCACGAAGTTCGAGATCAGGGTGAAGGAGCCGAACATCGCGAAGCCCAGCAGCGCCGAGGCCATATTGGCCGACAGCGAGCGCGGGCCGACCAGCAGTGGCAACCGCACCAGCGGCTGCGCGACCTTGCGCTCCACCAGCACCCACACCACGGCCAGCACGGCGGCCGCGGCGAAAAGGCTGATCACGCTGGTCTCACCCCAGCCCCAGCGCGGCCCCTCGCTGATGGCCAGCAGCAGGCACACCAGCAGACCGGCGAGCAGGACCGCGCCCAGATAATCCGGCTGCCCGCCGTGGCGCTGCCCCACATCCCTGGCGCTCACGCCGACGAGTACGGTGGCGAGCACGGCCAGCACCGCCGTCATCCAGAACACGGGATGCGGATCGGTGGTCTTGTCCGCGATGACACCGGTCACCAGCATGCCGATGGTGCCGCCGACGCCCATGGTGCCGCTGATGACGCCGATCGCGGTGGTGAGCCGTTCGCGCGGGAAGGTGTCGCGAATGATGCCGATCCCCAGCGGAATCAGCGCCGACGAGGTGCCCTGCAGCGCCCGGCCGACGATGTAGACGCCCAGCGAACTCGCCATCGCGCAGACCACCGAACCGATGATCAGCAGTCCCATGCAGAACATCACCATGCGCTTCTTGCCGTACATGTCGCCGAAGCGCGAAAGCAGCGGTGTGGCAACGGCTCCGGTGAGCAGCGCGGCGGTGAACAACCACGTGACACCCGCGACGTCGGTGTGCAGTTGCCCGATCAGCCTGGGCAGCAACGGAATGACCACGGTCTGCTGCAGCGAGACCACGAGTCCGGCCGCGCACAGCGCCAGCAGTGTCAAGACCAGGTGCGCCGGCGCACCGGTTTCGGAATCGGTTCCGGTGGATCGGCCGGTGACGGTCGACGTCATCTGAGTTCCCTATCTTTATACTTACCTAACTTAAGTAAGTTGGGTAGTAGGATAACCCTGTGCCGCGTTCCGAAGGAAGTCCCGAATCGGTGGTCGACGCCGACTACATCGTGGAACTCGAGCGCGCCCTGACCCGGATCGCGCACCTGCTCACCCGGGCCAGACGCCACGATCGCACCGTGGCCGCGGCCGGGGTGAATCTCGATCGCGCCAATGTGCCGCTGCTGCGGATGCTCGCCGACGCCGCGGAGCCGATGCGCATGGGTGAACTCGCGGCCTGCCTGGATGTTGAGGCGCCGCATGTCACGCGCCAGATCCAGCGCCTGGAGCGGGCCGGTTACGTCGACCGGGTGACCGATCCGGAGGACCGCCGGGCGCAGCGGGTGCGCATCACCGACGAGGGCCGGGCCACCGTCGACGCGATCCGCGCGGTGAGCCGCCGCCACATGCGCGATGCGCTGGCGGAGTGGTCGACCGAGGATCTGCGTCAGCTCGCCGCGCTCAACCACCGCATGGTCGACGCGTTTCTCGACAATGCCGAGCGCACCGACGCCTTCGGGCGGCGATGAAGCTCGTCAGCGCTCCTTGCGGTCGATCCGGATGGTGACATCCGGCCACGGCGGATTCCGCACCACCGCGATCAGGGACAACGTCGTCGCCACCAAGCCGACGAAGATGCCCAGCAGCGCGATCGCCGTGTCGTCGGTGACGGCGTGCCAGCCGGTGTTGCCGTCCTCGATGACGAAGACGCCCAGCGGCCGGGCGCGCCGGAACTTTCCGCCGGGGCGCGTCACCGGGATGACCGTGGCGCCTTCGGGGGTCTGATACGGCGTGCCGTAGATCGCCGAATCATCGCCCACCGCAGGCAGATCGAACCGCTCCCGAACCGTCATCTCGACCCCTTCCGGCTGCCGTGCCGCGCTCGCGGCACCATCGAGCCCCGCGGGCCACTCTAGTCCGCCACCCGCGGCTGGGAGGCGGCGTGCGCCCACGTTGCCGCAAGCACGCATCGCCCACCGCCGGGAAACCGGAAACGGCCCGCAGCACATCTGCCGCGGGCCGTTTCGGGTCGAACCTACGCTCGTTACAGCGCCTTGAGTTCCTCGGTGACGGCTCCGACGGACTTCTTGGCGTCGCCGAACAGCATGGAGGTGTGGTCGGCGTAGAACAGCGGGTTGTCGATGCCGGCGAAGCCGGAGTTCATCGACCGCTTCAGCACGATCACGCTCTTGGCCTGATCGACGTTGAGCACCGGCATGCCGTAGATCGGGCTGGAGGAGTCCTCGCGCGCGGCGGGGTTGGTGACGTCGTTGGCGCCGATCACCAAAGCCACGTCGGTGCGCGAGAATTCGCCGTTGATGTCGTCCATTTCCTTGAGCGCGTCGTAGGAGACCTCGGCCTCGGCCAGCAGCACGTTCATGTGGCCGGGCATACGACCCGCGACCGGATGGATGGCGTATTTGACCTCGACACCCTTGGCCTCCAGCAGCGAGGCCATCTCCTTGACCGCGTGCTGGGCCTGCGCGACGGCCATACCGTAGCCGGGCACCACGATCACCTGGTTGGCGTAGGCCATCTGGATCGCGGCATCGGCGGCCGAGGTGGCCTTGGCCTGCTTCTGTTCACCGTCACCGGCAGCCGCGACACCGCCGCCACCACCGAAACCACCCGCCACGATCGCCGGGATGGACCGGTTCATGGCCTTGGCCATGAGGTTGGTCAGGATGGTGCCCGACGCGCCGACGATCATGCCGGCCACGATCATCGCGGTGTTGTTCAACGCCAGACCGGCCGCCGCGGCCGACAGACCGGTCAGCGCGTTCAGCAGCGAGATCACCACGGGCATGTCGGCGCCACCGATCGGCAGCACGACCATCAGGCCGAGCACGGCGGCCAGCACCAGCAGCAGCACCATCCACCACCACGGCGCACCATCCTTGGTGGCGCCGATACCGATCACCACCGCGGAGGCGATCGCACCCAGGGCCAGCAGCAGGTTGACCGGCTGCTGCAGTTTGCCGAGCCCGATCGGGCGGCCGGGCAGGATCTCCTGCAGCTTGCCGAACGCGATCAGCGAGCCCCAGAACGAGATCGAACCGATGATCGCCGCGAACAGCGAACCGATCACGATGTGCACGGTGGGCTGCTCGTGCAGCGACGAGAAACCGTCGCTGTTGAGGAATTCCGACCACGCGATCAACGCGACCGTGCCACCACCGACACCGTTGAACGCGGCGACCAGCTGCGGCATCGCGGTCATCTTGGTGAACCGCGCCGGCGGAACACCCAGCGCCACACCGACGACCAGGCCCGCGATGATGATGATCCAGTTCGAGGTGTCACGGATCGAGATGAACGTCGCGATCACCGCGATGCCCATACCGACGGCCGCGATCCAGTTGCCACGCACCGCGGTCTTCGGGCCGGTCAGCCCCATCAGACCGTAGATGAACAGCGAGAACGCGACGATATAGAGAATATTGACCAGATTGTCCATGAGTCAGCGGCCCGCCTTCTCGGTGTTTCCAGGGCGCTCCGCGCCCGACGCAGCGGGCTTCTTGCCCTTGAACATCCCCAGCATCCGGTCGGTCACCACGAAACCACCGACCACGTTCAGCGTTCCGAACACCACCGCGACGAACAGAATGATCTGCGTGATCACCGACGGATGCTCGATCTTGCCCAACGTGACCAGCGCACCCAGCACCACGATGCCGTGAATGGCGTTGGTGCCCGACATCAACGGAGTGTGC